>CACDII010000003.1 GCA_902552985.1 uncultured Pelagibacteraceae bacterium | reverse complement strand
ATCAAAGTGAAATAAATAAATTTAATAAAGCTGTTTATTCTGAATTTTCTAAAACAGACGAAACTTTTGGTGAAGGTTTTAAATATTTTAGTTACAACAAAGAACATCTGTATGAAAGAGCAAAATTAATAAGAGAAAAACTAGAAAATAATTTAAATGGTATCGTTTTTTCATTGAATGAAAATAAATTAAAAATATTTACAACATTTAACTATCTTCCCTTTAAAATAATATCTGATTGCATACCTGAGAAAGAAAAATATATAAGCTTAAAAAAATCAAAAATTCAAACTATAAGTGTTCAAAATCAATGTTCTTATATTAAAGCAGTTCCATTTTTAGGTAAAACAGTTGATGTAAATTTCAATAAAAAAAACTCCTTAACTACAAAGAAAAGTATAAATTATAAAAATTTCCCTAAATTAAGCAATGTTTTAAAAGGGTATATAAAAGATGATATTTTTTATCCATCCGGCAGAAATATAATAATAACCAAAAATTTATATGTTCCAAAAAATCAAAAAATTAACTTTACAAAAGGTCAGAAAGTATTGTTTGAAAAAGATACGATAATATATTCAGAGGGAAGCATAGATTTTAATGGATCAGATAATGAACCTATATTATTGGAAGGTACAAAATTTAATGCCATCGTTCAATCTGGCAAAGTTTTTAAAGCAAAAAATGTAATAATTAGTAATTTAAACCCTCCAAAATTCAAAAATAGAATTTTATATAGTGGAATAAATATAATTAATAGTGATGCAGATTTTTATAATGTAATTTTTAAAAATATAATTAGTGAAGATGCAGTAAACTTAATTAATAGTAAATCAACATTTAAAAATGTAAATTTCGTTAATATTTCTTCAGATGCTATAGATGTAGATTTTGGAAAATTTACTTTTAACAAAATTTCATGTCAAAATGTCCTTAATGATTGCTTAGATGTTTCTGGAGCTGCAGTTTCTGGCAAATACCTTTTGGGAAATAATGTAAAAGATAAAGTTCTAAGTGCTGGAGAAAAAGCAAATATTAAAATTGTTAATTTTATTTCTGAAGATTCAAATGTAGGAGTGGCTGCAAAAGATTTTTCTACTGTTAGCATTTCAAATGGATTGATTAAAAATAATAATATAGCAGGAGCTTCATTTATAAAAAAACAAGAATGGGGTCCTGCTAAATTATATATAAAGAATGTTAAATTTGAAAATAACTTGGAAAAATTTCTTTTAGGAAAAACAAGCGAGCTTAAAGTAAACGATAATTTTTTTACTACTCGAAAAAAAGATAAAAATATATATAAAATTATTTACTCTAATCAATGAATATAAATAAATTTAAACTTCTAGAAAATAGATACGAACGTAAATACACTCTCCAAGCTGGTGAAAGTTGGAAATTTCAAAACTTTCTTCTAAATCATGGATTTAAAAGAACTTTCAAAAATCGTTTGGTTAATTCAATTTATTATGACAATGATGATAAAAAATTTTTTCACGAAAATATAAATGGAATTTCTGAACGTATTAAAACAAGATTACGTTGGTACGATGAAATGTTTAATGTACAATTAGAATTAAAAAAAAAATCAAACATGATTTCTTGGAAACAAACCTTTTCTGCCGGTTTGTTTAAGTCATTTAGTGAACTTCAAAATTTTTATAAAAACAAAGAAAGTATAAGTAAAGTTTCAAATTTATCAGGATTTTTAGTTAAACCTAAGTTGCTTGTAAGATACATAAGAGAATATTGGGAAAGCTCATGTCAAAATTTTAGAGCTACTGTAGATACAAACATTGAATATAAAAATATAAAATCAATTAATCTTAAGTCTAAAGGACTTGACTCTGATTTTAATGTTCTTGAGTTTAAATATTTATCATATAAAGACTCTGATTTTAGAGCAATGATAAATAAAACAAATTTTCCTTTTAGAATGTCAAAACATTCAAAATATGTATCAGCTGTTATTAATCTCAATAATGTTTACAAAATATAATTAAATGCAAAAATGTTTATTCAATTTATTAAAAAAATAGTTAAAAGACTTTTAAAAATATTAAATATTTCTATCTTTTCAAATTATCCAAAAAAAAGGTTGTTAAAATTAATTGAATTATTAAAACCTCACGATCTTGGTTATGATTTAATAAGAATTGGTCAAGCAAATGATGCTGGATATTTAATTCCAAATATTTTAGATAAAATAAAATATTGTTTTTCACCAGGAGTTGGTCAAAACACAAATTTTGAACAAGAGCTTGAAAATAGAGGGATTAAATCATTTCTTGCTGACTATTCAGTTGAGAAAGTTGAAAATTTAAAAATTTCAAGTTTTATAAAAAAAAATATTCATTCCTATAATTCAGAAAATACATTGAGCATAAATGACTGGATATCAAAAAATACAAATGAGAATGAAGAAGATTTTTTGTTGCAAATGGATGTTGATGGATCCGAATTTGAAATTCTTTCATCTATATCTGAAAAAAATTTAAAAAGATTTAGTATATTGGTTATAGAGTTTCATTATTTTGAAATAATTGCACACGAGGCCTTTTATAAAATATTTATACAATTGATTAAAAAAATTAGAACTTATTTCGAAGTTTCACATTTACATCCAAATAACGCCTGTCCCTTAATTGAAGTTAGTGGAGTCAAATTTCCAAGTGGATTAGAAGTTACTTTTTTAAATAAGAAATTTGTAAAAGATAAAAAAAAAATTAAATATTTGCCGCATAAGTTAGATACAAAATGTATACCTCATAAAAAAGATATTTTTTTACCAAGTTATTGGTATAATTAAAATGGTGGGATTGGTAGGTTACGCTCCTACTACCCCCTCGATGTCAACGAGGTACTCTACTATTGAGCTACAATCCCAATATTTGTTTTTAAATTGTCTCGTTTCTTAATTGTTCAATTTTTATTTTTTTTTGCAAGCTATTATTATTATCATATAACAAATTAAATTTGATTTTATTATCTTTTTTAATTGAAATTAATTTTGCGTTTCTAACTTCAAAATTATCTGCGACTGCGCTTATAGGTCTTTTTTTGGGATTAAGATTCTTTATTAATATTTTTGATTTTATACTTACAACCTTCCCTTTCCATCTTCTTGGTCTGAATGGGCTAATTGGAGCAATAGATAGTTTTTTAGAATCTAAATTTAAAATAGGACCATGAACCGATAAATTGTATGCAGTGCTTCCTGCTGGTGTAGAAATTAATACTCCATCAGAAACTAATTTTTTTATTATTTGTTTGGATCCATTGCGTATTAATAGTGATGCTGCTTGTCTGCTTTGTCTTAATATAGATACCTCATTTATTGCAATTGATTTTTTATATCTTCCAAATTTATTTTTTACTATCATTTTTAATGGAGAAATTGATATAAGTTTAGCTTTTGATAAATTTTTAATTGTATTTTTTGATGAAAATTTATTCATTAAAAAACCATAGTTTCCAGAATTAATTCCATAAAAAGGCTTTTTAAATTTATACAGTTTCTTTAAAGTTTGGAGCATAAAACCATCTCCACCTATAACAATAATTAAGTTAGATTTTTTTAAAGAAAATGTTTTTATTTTTTTTTCAATAAATAATTTAATTTTTTTTGATAATTTATTTTTATCAGAAACAATATTTAATTTAATCATATATAGTGTGGTGCCCTCGGCCAGACTCGAACTGGCACTCCCAAAAGGGCAAGGATTTTAAGTCCTTTGTGTCTACCAATTTCACCACGAGGGCATGAGTTATTTTCATGAGTATTTATGCTAATATTTATAATTGAACAAGAGGAATAAGTAAATTTTTTTTCTTCATTTAATTTTCTAGATTCGACATTTTAATAATTCTGGCAAGGGAGTTAAATATTTAAATTCCAGTAAACCAACCAATAATGAACATAGTATAAATATAAAAATAAAATATTTAATTAGATTATTTTGCTCAATTTGAAAAAATCTAATTATTAATGTCAATAATATAATTCCTGGGATTACGGCATATCTTCCGCCAACAAAATCACTATACAAAGATCCAAAAAAAATGAAAAAAGAGTGTATTAAAAATGAGCTAATAATTAATAATGATATTCTATCTCTGTTAAAATAAAGATTCCGCAATATAGATATTAGGAAAATAAATATTACAAAGAGCGCTATAATTAACAATGTATTTGATTCAATGTTTAATTTATTATAAACAAACTTAGGAATACCACTTCCAAATACAGGTCTTATTAAAATATTATATGCAAAATTCTCAATTTTGCTCAAATCAAATAAAAATCTGTTTGTACTTGATTCAAGTAAAGCAAATCTAATAAATATTATAAAATTAATAAAAAGTGGTATTAAAGAGAATAAAAAGTTTATTAAATCCTCTCTCTTTTTTTCAAACAAATATTTAAGGAAAAAAATTGGTGACAATATAGTTGAGTAGATACTACAAAAACCATTAAAAACTAAAAAAAATCTATAAACACTTTTTTTAAAAAAATTAAAATTTTCAAAGCTTTGAAACAATAAAATAAAAGTAAATATACCAAAGTAGCTTTTTGAATGAATTGTTGTTAACCACACCTCTGGAGTCATCGGTGGAGAAAACAATATTAAAGATATTGCTAGAATTTTATATTTTGCATTATAAAAAAGTGCTGAATTAGAATAAGAAATGTAAAAGAAAATTATTAATTTTATTATAAGTGCAAAATACACATCCACATGTGATGAGTAATTTGGAAAAAAAGTTGCAAATTTACTCGCTATATTTATCCATAATTCAAAATAACTTGCATAAGGATATACATAAAAAATAGAATCTAAAAAATTATTGTTAGCTGAAAAATTATAAAAAACTGTTTGATCAAAAGATCTAATTGAATTTCCAGTAAAGAAACAAGGCGATCTAAATATAATTAGAGAGATTAATATTAAAAAAAATACATAAAATAATCCTTTATTTCTAATCATATATTTACCAATTTATTTTATAGCTAATTTTATAGTTTGAGATTTTTTTCTTTAAATAATTTAAGTCTAAACCACAATCCTTATAACCATTAATAATTGTATGCAAATATGTAGAATTTGGTTTTTTCAAGTAATAAATTTTTTGAACATAAACTAAAGCTTTTTGTCCTTTGTATGAAAAATATTCTTTTTGATAATAATTGTAATTAACTCCTTCATATAAATCTAACACTTTTTCATTTTTTTTTGTAATTTTCCATAATGCTCCTAGAACTCTTGATTTTTTACTTTTAATAATGTTTGCATGTCCATAAATTGAATGTTTACTTTTGTGACTAAAACATAATTTGTATCCTTTCAAAATATAAGGTTTCAAATATTTTGATCTAGGGCATCTTTCTTTTTTCATTTGATACCAATTAAGATTACTTCCATAAGCAAAATAAAGCATTTAACGATCTACAATTTTAATATTTTTTTCTTCAACAAATTTTAAAATTTGAGAATTACAATTGTCGATTTCTGATTGATTTTCTGAACGAATAACAATTGATACTCCTAATTTTCCAGCGTGAAAAAAAGGATAGCTACCTATTTCGACATCTTTATTATTGTTTTGAACTTTTGTTAAAGAACTAGCAATTTCACTTTCAACAGTTCTTAAACTTATTGTATGACTTAATATTGGCTCGCCCCCTACTATTTTATTTTTTAAAGATCCCAACATAGATTTTAAAATTGAAGGAACACCTGGTAAACAAAATACATTCTCTACACTAAATCCTGGAGCTCCACTTGTTGGATTTAAGATTAAATTTGCATTTTCTGGCATCCAAACCATTTTTTGTCTTCCTTCATTAAATTCTCCAACCTTATAGTAAGACTCTAATATTTTGAAAGCTTCCTGATGTATTTGGTATTTAACTCCAAAAGCTTTTGAAACTGATTTCGCTGTAATATCATCATGTGTAGGACCAATACCGCCAGTGGTAAAAACATAGTCATAACTTTTTCTTAAAGTATTAATAGTTTCAACTATAATATTTTCAAGGTCTGGAATAACTCTAACTTCTCCAACACTTACTCCAATTGAATTTAACCATGTTGCTAATGTGCTTGTGTTGGTATCTTTCGTTCTGCCTGAAAGAATTTCATTTCCTATGATTATTATTGAGGCATTATATTTTATGTTTTTGGACATTTTAAATGTATAATTTGTATATGGAATTTACCAAGTCTTTAATAAAAGGCAATCTAATCAAAAGATATAAACGTTTTTTTGTTGATGTTAAACTAAATCAAGAAATTGTCACAGCACATTGCCCTAATACAGGCTCTATGAAAGGACTTCTTGACGAAGGTAATGACGTTTATTTGTCAAAAAAAGACGATCCAAAAAAGAAATTAAAATATGGTTTAGAAATTATAAAGACTAAAAAAAAACTTGTAGGCGTGAACACACATATGGCTAATAAAATTGTTTATCACGGATTATCTAACAACTTGATAAAAGAGTTAAAAAACTCTGAAATTATAAAGCCTGAGGTTTATTTTAATAAGGATACAAGATTTGATTTCTTAACTGAAAAAAAAAATCAAAAAAGTTTTATAGAAGTTAAAAATGTAACACTTTTCAGAAAACCTAAAACAGCTGAATTTCCTGATGCTATTACTGCCAGAGGTTCTAAACATTTGCTTGCCCTTATTGATGCCACAAAAAAAGGTTATAAAACCTATCTTATATTTCTAGTTCAAATTCAAAATGTAGAAAATTTTAAAATAGCTAGAGATATAGATAATGAGTATTATAAAAATTACATTGCTGCAAAAAAAGCTGGTATTAATTTTTTAGCTTATAGGTGTAAAATTAGTTCAAAAGCAATTTATATAGATAAAAAAATTAAAATTATAAATGAATAATTATTCTGAAAAATTTGAAAAAATGAGAGTAGCAGGTAAACTTGCTGCTAAAACTCTGGACATGCTAACAGAAAATATAAAGGAAGGAATTTCAACTGAATTTATTGATAAACTTGGTTATGAATTTATACGAGACAATGGTGGTTATTCAGCTCCACTTTTTTATCGAGGTTTTAAAAAATCTTTATGTACTTCCTTAAATCACGTTGTGTGCCATGGAGTTCCAACTACAGAAAGAGCTTTAAAAGAAGGAGACGTATTAAATATAGATGTAACAGCAATTGTCGATGGATACTATGGAGACACTAGTAGAATGTTTTGTGTTGGAGAAGTTTCAGTTAAAGCAAATAATCTTATCAACGCTACCTATGAATCTATGATGAAGGCAATAAATATATTAAGACCAGGTATTAAATTAGGTGACATTGGTAATGAAATACAAACTTATGTTGAGAGCAAAGGTTTTTCAGTTGTAAGAGATTTTTGTGGTCATGGAATTAGTAATGTTTTTCATGAACATCCAAATGTTCTTCACTATGGGAAAAAAAATACAGGTATTGAATTAGAATCAGGTATGACTTTTACCATTGAGCCAATGATAAATGTTGGTAAATATGATGTGAAAATTTTAAATGATGGATGGACAGCTGTTACAAAAGATAAATCTTTATCAGCACAATTTGAACATACGATAGGAATAACGGAAAATGGTTATGAAATATTTACAAAATCTGATAAAAACTATTCAAGACCCCCTTACAAATAATGATATCAAGATACTCTAGAAAAGAACTTACTCAAATTTGGTCAGAGGAAAATAAGTATAAAATTTGGCTTGATGTTGAAATTGCTGCAGCTCAAGCTATGGAAAAACTTGGATACATACCAAGAGGTGTCTCAGTCGCAGTTAAAAAAAAGGGAAAAATAAATGTTAAAAGAATTCACGCTATTGAATCTAAAGTTAAACACGATGTTATTGCATTTTTAACTTCAATTACTGAAAGAGCAGGAATTAAAGCAAGGTACCTTCACCAGGGCATGACTTCATCTGACGTGTTAGACACAAGTTTTAATATTCAGTTAGTACAGTCTGGAAAAATACTTTTAAAAGATATTGATCAAATATTAAATGTTTTAAGGAAACAGGCTAAAAAATATAAATTTACACCTTGTGTTGGAAGAAGCCATGGTATTCATGCTGAACCTTTAACATTTGGTTTAAAATTAGCATCCTTTTATGAAGAATTTAAAAGAAATAAAAAAAGACTAATAAGTGCAATTGATGAGATTTCAACTTGTGCAATTTCTGGAGCTGTCGGAACATTTGCTAATATTAATCCTAATGTTGAAAAACACGTTGCAAAAAAACTATCCCTTAAAGTTGAACCGATTTCAACACAAATAATTCCAAGAGATAGACATGCATTTTATTTTTCAGTACTAGGAATTATTGCAGGATCTGTAGAAAGAGTTGCAACTGAAGTAAGGCATTTGCAAAGAACAGAAGTTTATGAAATTCAGGAATATTTTTCAAAAAAGCAAAAAGGGTCATCTGCAATGCCACATAAAAAAAACCCAATTCTAAGTGAAAACTTAACAGGTCTATCTAGAATGGTTAGAAGTTACGTAATTCCAGCATTAGAAAATATTTCACTGTGGCATGAAAGAGATATTTCGCACTCAAGTGTAGAAAGAAACATAGGTCCCGACGCAAACATAACTTTGGATTTCGCGTTAGTTAGATTGACTGATATTTTAAAAAACATGATTGTGTATCCAAAAAAAATGGCTTTTAATCTAAACATAACAAAAGGTACTATTTTTTCTCAGGAATTAATGCTTGAACTAACAAAATCTGGATTAAGTAGAGAAAAATCATATCGAATAGTTCAATCACACGCAAAAAAATGCATAGCGCAAAATTTAAATCTATTTGAAGTTGTAAAAAAAGATAATTTAATAACTAACAAAATTCCTTTGAATAAACTTAAAAAAATATTTAATTATTCCTCACATTTTAAAAATATTAATTTGATTTTTAATAGAGTATTTAAGTAATGAAAAAAGGGAAAAAACTATACGAAGGTAAAGCTAAAATCCTTTATACAGCCACTGAGAAAGGTACTGCCATTCAACATTTTAAAGATGATGCTACTGCTTTCAATAATCAAAAAAAATCAGTAATTGAAGGTAAAGGAATTTTAAACAATAGAATTTCAGAACATATTTTATCAAATTTAAATCAAATAGGTATTGAGACTCATTTAATCAAAAGAATTAATATGCGAGAACAATTAGTTAAATTAGTTGAAATAATTCCAATAGAATTTGTTGTAAGAAATATTGCAACTGGATCTCTCACTAAAAGACTAGGTATAGAAGATGGAACTGTATTAGAGAAACCATTATTAGAATTTTGCTTCAAAAATGATGATTTGCATGATCCCCTTGTTGCAAGAGAACATATATGTGCTTTTGGATGGTCTGATGACTCTGAATTAGATTCTATAAGCAAAATATGTTTTAGAATAAATGATTTTATGCAAGGTATGTTTAAAAGTGTTGGCATCAAACTAGTAGATTTTAAAGTCGAATTTGGAAGATTGAACCAAAATGGTAAGAAAAAAATTATATTAGCTGATGAAATAAGTCCTGACACTTGCAGATTATGGGACTCAAGCAATGATAAAAAATTAGACAAGGACAGATTTAGAAAAGATTTAGGTAACGTAATCGAAGCTTATCAAGAGGTTGCTAGAAGATTAAATATTCTTCATGAGGGAACTAATATAAAAACTGTTGAATTTGGAAAACTAAGATCAGTTAAAAATAGAAAGTAATACTTTGAAAATTTCAGTTGTTGTAACTTTAAAAAAAGCAGTTTTAGATCCTCAAGGAACAACAATAATGAAAGCTCTCAAAGGCATGAATTTTAATAATGTACATGAAGTACGACAAGGAAAATTTTTTGAAATTGAAATTGAAGAAAAAGATAAAAAAAAAGCTGAAGACCAAGTTTCTCAAATGTGCGATAAACTTTTGGCTAATCTTGTAATAGAAGATTATAAAATTATTGGATCACAATAATTAAAAATGAATTCATCTGTAATAATATTTCCTGGATCTAATTGTGACAGAGATATGGATGTAGCTTTAAAAAAATTTGGATTTAAAAATAAAATGGTTTGGCATGAGGACACTAAACTTCCAAAAAGTGATTTAGTTGTTCTTCCAGGAGGTTTTTCATATGGTGACTATCTAAGATGTGGTAGTATGGCCTCTAAATCAAAAATTATTAAGTCTGTAATAGATTTTGCAAAATCTGGTGGGCTATTAATGGGTATTTGTAATGGTTTCCAGATTTTAACTGAAACAGAACTTTTGCCTGGTGTTCTTCTAAGAAACAAATTTTCTGAATTCATTTGTAAAAATGTATTTGTAAAAATTAATAATAATGAAAATAAATATTTTAAAAAAATTACTAAACAAACTTTAAAACTGCATATAGCTCATAATGAAGGAAATTATTTTTGTACAAAAAATCAAATGAAAGAAATAGAGGACAATAACCAAATTGCTTTATTTTATTGTAATAAAAAAGGTGAAGTTAAAGATGAGTATAATCCAAATGGATCTAGTAAAAATATAGCTGGAATTTTTAATAAAGAAAAAAATATACTTGGTATGATGCCTCATCCAGAAAGAATGATAGATGAATATTTATCTGGTGAAGATGGATCTTTATTTTTTGAAAATTTATTAAATAATCTTAAATAAATATGGTAAACGAAAAAATTGCTATAGAACATGGTTTAAAAAAACAAGAATATAGTAAAATTTGTGATTTATTAAAAAGAACACCTAATATTACTGAACTTGGTATTTTTTCAGCAATGTGGAATGAACATTGTTCATACAAATCTTCAAAAATTCACCTAAAAAATTTACCTACAAAAAATAATAAAGTTATTCAAGGTCCTGGAGAAAATGCAGGTATCATTGATATTGAAGACAATGATGCCATAGTTTTTAAAATAGAAAGTCATAATCATCCGTCATTTATTGAGCCATATCAAGGAGCAGCAACTGGAGTTGGAGGAATTATGAGAGACGTGTTTACAATGGGCGCACGACCTATAGCTAATCTTAATTCAATACACTTTGGTTCTCCTGAACATAAAAAAACAAGAAATTTATTAAGAGGTGTTGTACGTGGAATTGGTGGTTATGGGAACTGTATGGGCATACCAACTATTGCTGGACAAACAAATTTTGATGAATCTTATAATGGCAATATTCTAGTTAATGCAATGACTTTAGGATTGGTCAAAAAAAATAAAATATTCTATTCAAAAGCTGCCGGTTTAAATAAACCTGTCATTTATGTAGGTTCAAAAACCGGAAGAGATGGAATTCATGGAGCAAGTATGGCTTCAGCTGTTTTTGATGAAAAAATAGAGGAAAAGAAGCCAACAGTTCAAGTTGGAGATCCTTTTACCGAGAAACTTTTATTAGAAGCATGTTTAGAATTAATGAGTGGGGACTCAATAATCGCTATACAAGATATGGGTGCAGCTGGGCTTACGTCTTCAAGCATAGAAATGGCTTCAAAAGGTAAATTGGGTATTGAACTAGACTTAAATAAAGTTCCTTGTAGAGAAACAAAAATGACTCCATACGAAATAATGTTATCAGAAAGTCAAGAAAGGATGCTGATAGTTTTAGAAAATGGAAAAGAAGAATTAGCAAAAAAAATTTTTGATAAATGGAATCTGGACTTTGCAATTATCGGTAAAACAACAGACAGTAAAAAAATTGAATTGTTTTTTGATAAAAAAAAAGTTGCAGATATACCTATAGATACTTTAGTAGAAAATTCTCCAATATATGATCGTAAATGGAAAAAAGCTAAACTTCCAAAAAAAAATAAAATTAAAAAAGAAAAGTTTAAAAATTTAAAAATAGTTAATGTTTTAAATAAAATCTTAGCAAATCCCAATGTTTGCAGTAAAAAATGGATTTGGCAACAATACGATCATACTGTTATGGGAGATACAATTCAGAAACCTGGTGGAGATGCGGGAGTTGTCAGAATCCATGGTACAAGTAAAGCTGTTGCTGCTTCTGTTGACTCTTCGGCAGTATACTGTTGGGCTCATCCTTTAAGTGGTGGAAAACAAATTGTTTGTGAAAGTTGGAGAAATTTAATAGCCGTTGGAGCAAAGCCAATCGCGATAACAAATTGTTTAAATTTTGGTAGTCCAGAAAATGATGAAAATATGGGTGAGTTTGTAGAATGCGTTCAAGGACTTGGGGAAGCCAGTGCTTATTTGGATTTTCCAGTAGTTTCAGGAAATGTATCTTTTTATAACCAAACAAAAGATATTGGAATAAAACCTACTCCCACTATTGGTGGTGTTGGCTTAATTAAAAACTATAAAAATATGGTTACAATGGATCTCAAGCAGAATGAAAATATTCTTTTAGTTATTGGAAAAACTGAAGGACATTTAGAACAAAGTTTATTTTCAAGAGATATATTATCTGAAAAAAATGGCCCTCCTCCTGAAATAAATTTATTTAATGAAAAAAATAATGGAGAAACAGTTTTAAAACTTATTGATAAAAATTTTATAAAAGCTGCTCATGATGTATCTTTAGGTGGAATTATAACGGCATTATCTAAAATGTGTATCAAGGGAAAAAAAGGTGCATTATTAAATAAACCTAAATACTTGATTGATAAATTTGAATATTTATTTGGAGAAGATCAAGGTAGATACATAGTAGAAATTGAAAAAACAAATTATGACAATGTAATAGAAATTCTTGAAAAAAATTCTGTTCACTATGATGAACTCGGAATAGTCAATGATAATGATCTTATTATTGATGAAAAGTCAAAAGTATCAATTGACGATTTAAACAAATCACATAATATTTGGTTAAATAACTTTATGAGTAAATAATGGCAATGGATTTAAAAGAAATAGAAGTTCTTATTAAAAAAGCTTTACCTGATGCTAAAGTTGAAATTCAAGATTTAGCAGGTGATGGGAATCATTATTCTGCAACTATTAGTTCGTCTAAATTTGCTGGTAAAACAAAAATTGAACAACATAAGATGGTGTATAATTCATTAGAAGGAAAGATGGGAAATGAATTACATGCATTAGCAATTAAAACTAAGGAGTAATATGGATCAACAAATAAATAATTTAATTAGTAAAGAAATAGAAGGTAACGATGTTTGTCTTTTTATGAAAGGAACTCCAGATGCACCGCAATGTGGATTTTCTATGGCCGTTACAAATATCTTAAAAATTTTAGAGGTGAACTTTAAAGGTATTAACGTATTAGAAAATGGAAATTTAAGACAAGGTATAAAAGAATATAGTGATTGGCCAACGATACCTCAATTATACATAAAAAAAGAATTTGTTGGTGGTTGTGACATTGTTAAAGAAATGTACGAAAATGGAGAACTTAAAAAAGTTCTTGAAAGTAAAGGGATTAATTTTAAAAAATAATTATCTAGAGTAATATTCTACTACTAGGTTTGGTTCCATAACAACCGGGTAAGGTACTTCTTCAAATTTTGGAGTTCTAACAAATTTTATCTTTTTATTTTTTTCATCTACCTGAATATATTCGGGCACATCTCTTTCTTTGTTAGCAAGAGCTGCATCAATAAATGCTAATTGTTTGGATTTGTCTCTAATTTCAACAGTCTGTTCTTCTTTTAATTGATAGCTAGAAATATTAACTTTCTTACCATTAACTTTCACATGGCCATGATTGATAAGTTGTCTTGCAGAAAAAATTGTAGTTGAAAATTTAGCTCTATAGACTACGGCATCCAATCTTCTCTCTAATAAACCAATTAAATTTTCTGCTGTATCACCTCTTTTCATAATAGCTTTTTTGTAAATATTTCTAAATTGTCTTTCATTAATGTTGCCGTAATAAGATTTAAGTTTTTGTTTTGCTTGTAACTGAACACCGTAATCTGAATGTTTGCCAGTTTTAGCTTGTCCGTGTTGGCCCGGAGGATAAGCTCTAGAGTTAAATGGACTCTTTGGTCTTCCCCAAAGATTAACTTTTAATCTTCTGTCTACTTTATGTTTAGAATTAAGTCTTTTTGTCATTTATAGTTTAAAGGTTTATAAACTTACTCAATAATTTGTCAATCAGACTTTTTTTTACCTAAACTAGCAAATACACTTGATAAAATACGAGTTTCTTTTTCTGATAAATCCATTTTATAAAATATGCTTCTCAAATTTTCTAACATTTTAGGTTTTTTTTCTTTAGGCTTAAAAAAATTAATATTCTCAAGATTTTTTATACATAAATTCGACATTGCTTGAATATTTTTTTTTGATGCAATTTTAATTTTTTTAGATTTTGAATATTTAGAATTTTTAGAGTTTAACAATTGAAAAATTGCTTGAGCTACAATTATTAAACTATGTGATAAATTTAATGATTTAAATTTACTATTACTAGGTATTTGCAAAACGTAGTTTGAAAAGCTTACTTCATTATTTGTCAACCCTGATGCCTCAGGTCCAAATAAAAAGGCAACTTTTTTGCTAAAATCTATTTTATTTAACTCATTTAGCGTAATATGTTTAATGTTTTTATTTCTAAATCTAGAAGTTGTTGAAATTAAACAATCTATATTTTTTATTGCTGGTTCTAAACTTTCGTAAATCTTGCTTTTTTTTATAATTTCTCTAGCTCCAACTGATGTAGCTACTATTTTATCATTTGGAAATGTTGGTTTAGGATCAATTACAATTAATTTAGAAAAATTAAAATTTTTCATAGCCCTTGCACATGCACCAATATTTTCAGATAGTTGTGGTTTATGTAATATAAAAGAAATATTCTTAAACATTAAAGACTTGCAGGTGCTTTATCCTTAAATAATTTGTAATCTAAACTATCAACGAGCGCTTTAAATGAAGCATCAATAATGTTTGCAGAAACTCCAATTGTAAACCAATTTTTTCCTTTTGAATCTGTACTTTCAATTGAAACTCTGGTTACAGCCTCTGTTCCTGTATTAAGAATTCTTACTTTATAGTCTACTAACTTTAAATCTTTTAAATACTGTGAATATTTTGCGAGTTTATCAACATTGTTTCTTATTGCATTATCAAGTGCATGAACAGGACCATTGCCCTCTCCTTCGCAAAGAATTAATTTTTTATCAACTTCTAATTTGGCCTTTGCTGAAGAAATAACTTCTCCTGAATTATTTTTTTTTACACTTACATCATACTCTTTAATAGATATATACCTCGGAATTTCACCCATAATTCTTCTAGCTAACAATTCAAAAGAAGCGTCTGCACCATCATAACTATAACCTATGAATTCTCTATCTTTAACTTCCTCCAAAAGTTTTTTAATTTTAGGATCGTCTTGTTTAAAATCAACTCCTATCGATTTTAATCTTGAAACTATATTAGATCTTCCAGATTGATCAGATACGATTATGTTTCTAGCATTTCCTACATCTTCTGGGTTTATATGTTCGTATGTTTTTGGATCTTTCTGAACTGCAGATACATGCAATCCTCCTTTGTGTGAAAAAGCTGCTGCACCAACATATGGTAAGTGTTGATTGGGTTTTCTGTTTAATATCTCATCAAGCAATCTTGAACATTGAGTTAATTTATTAATATTTTCTTTTTTTATATTTATATCATAATTTTTTGCGTAAGTTTTTTTTAGATATAAAGTTGGAATTAATGACATTAAATTTGCATTTCCACATCTCTCACCTAGTCCATTAATTGTTCCTTGTATTTGTCTTACACCTGATAAAACTGCAGCTAAAGTGTTTGCTACAGCATTTCCAGTATCATTATGAGCATGAATTCCAAGGTTTTTTCCTGGTACAAATTTCACTACCTCGTTTATAATTTCAGATACTTCATTAGGTAATGTTCCTCCATTAGTGTCACAAAGGACTACCCACCTAGCACCATTATCGTAAGCAGATTTAATACATGAAAGTGCGTATTCTTTATTATTTTTAAAGCCATCGAAAAAATGTTCTGCATCAAACATAAATTCTTTTTTTTCTTTAACAAAAAGTTTTGCACTTTCTGAAATATTTTCTAAGTTTTCTTCATTTGATATTCCTAATGCTACATCAACATGAAAATCCCATGATTTACCTACTAAACATACTGCAGGAGTATTGCTATTTAGTATAGATGAAAGTCCCGGATCGTTGTCAGCACTTCTGCCAGATTTTTTAGTCATACCGAAAGCTGTTAAAATCGAATTATTCAACTTAATTTTTTTTTGAAAAAACTTTGTATCTGTGGGATTGGCACCTGGCCATCCACCTTCTATATAGTCTACACCCAAATCATCTAAAGCTTTCGCAATTTTTAATTTATCATCTATTGAAAAATCTACACCTTGAGTTTGTGCGCCATCTCTTAATGTAGTATCAAATATATATAGTTTTTCTTTACTCATTTAAATTTCCACAAAGTTTTATCATCTTTGTCTTCAATTAAAACTCCTTTGTCCAATAATTCATTTCTTATTTTATCTGCAGTATTAAAGTCTTTATTTATCCTAGCATTATTTCTCTCATCAATTTTTTGTTTAATTTCATCTTCAGAAATCTTTGATTTACTTTGCTTAAATTTATCCCATGAATTTTTATTTTCATTCAATAAACCAATAAAATTACATGCTGAAACAAATATCTCTTTTTCTTTAACTGATCCTTTTTGAGATTTTTCAAATAATTTATGAAGATTTGCTATATATCCAGGTGTATTTAAATCATCATATAATGGGGAAAGATATTCATCAGGAATTAAAACTTGTTTTTTTAATTCAATATAACTTTCATACCACTTATTTATTGTTTTTTCACACTCAGATAAAAGTTTTTCATTCCAGTCTAAAGGTTGTTTGTAGTGTGAACTAATCAAAGCTAATCTTAAAACCTGTCCGTTTACTTTATTTCTTAAATCACTAATTTTTAAAATATTGCCCTGAGATTTTGACATTTTTTCACTTGAAATTGTAATAAATCCGTTGTGAACCCAATAATTTGCAAATATTTCATTTTCATTAGCACATCTAGATTGAGCGATCTCATTTTCATGATGAGGAAAAATTAAATCCATTCCTCCTCCATGAATATCAAACTTGTCACCTAAAAATTTTTTAGACATGACTGAGCACTCTAAATGCCAGCCAGGTCTACCTTTTCCCCAAGGTGAGTCCCATGATGGTTCATTTTCTATTGATGGCTTCCACAATATAAAATCAGCTGGATTTTTTTTATTTTCAGAAACCTCAACGCGGGCTCCAGCAATTAATTCATCCAAATTTTTATTGGATAATTTTCCATAATCTTTAAATTTTTTTACTTCAAAATAAACATGATTGTTAATTTCATAAGCAAATTTATTTTTAATAAGTTTATTTATCATATCAATCATTAATGAAATATTTTCTGTAGCTTTTGGTTCTTCTGTTGGCTTCTCGCAATTTAAATATTTACAGTCTTCATGAAAAATATTTGTAATTTTATTTGTAAGATCCGATATTGAAATTTTTTTTTCAATTGATGAAGTTATTATTTTGTCGTCAATATCTGTAATATTTCTTATATAGCTAACTGAACTATTTCCGTATTTACATTTTAGAACTTTAAACAATATATCAAACACAACTAATGGTCTTGCATTTCCAATATGTGGATTGTCATAAACAGTTGGTCCACAAACATACATTCCAATTTTTTTTGAATTAATTGGATCAAACTTATCCTTCTTGTTACTGAGGCTATTTGTTAAAAAAATATCTTTATTCATTTCTCTAGAAATATACTTTAATTTAGTGTTTGTGAATCTTTTAGATTACCTAGGAATCTTACAAACTGGGATTGGCTCCATTTTGTGAAGATTTAATTTTCGTATTTTTATGTATTTTTGATAATTTAGAGAATTAGGATTGTTCATTGCTTCTTCTAATTCATTATATTTTAAACCTAATTGACCTTCATCTGTTCTGCCATCATCCCATAGTCCATCGGTCGGAGGTGCATCTATAATTTCTTTTAATATTCCAAGTTCTTTTCCAAGTTCCCAAACTTCAGTTTTATTACAGTCAGCTATAGGGGAAATATCTACTCCGCCATCACCATATTTCGTGTAAAAACCAACACCAAAATCTTCTACTTTATTTCCAGTTCCAACAACAATTCCTTTGTTTGCTGCTGCTACTTGATAAAGCGTAGTCATCCTTAGTCTTGCTCTAGAATTTGCCATACCATGCTCACTTGAAAAATTAGATAAAGTTCCTTCAAAAGTTTTAAACAAATTGTCTAATTCAACTGTATGACCTACAACATTTTTAAAATTATTTTTAAGCCACTTCTGATGAGCTAAACTTAGATCATGTTGAGCACTTTTTTGTTTTATTGGCATTGATAAAACAATAGTTTTTAAACCTGTCATTGCACTTAAGGTACTCGATACTGATGAATCAATACCACCAGATATACCTATAACTAGAGATTCTGCTTTCTTTGGCATTGAATTTACATAATTTAAAATCCAATCTTTTATAAATATAGTTTTTTTACTTACTTCCATAAATCAAATATACGTTAAAGGGTTTCTTTAATAAACGTTTAAGATGCCGCTCTTATTCCACTTCTTGCATAAATAGAATTCTTTTTTATTTCATCAGAAATTAAAAAAGCCAGTTCTAATGCTTGATTAGCGTTTAATCTAGGGTCGCAATGTGTACGATATCTACTAGACAAATCTTTATCAGAAATTTTTTGAGTTCCACCAGTACATTCTGTCACATTTTGTCCTGTCATTTCAATATGCAAACCACCAGCGTAAGAACCTTCACTTTGATGAACAGCAAAAACATTTTTTACTTCTTTTAATACATTGTTAAAAGGTCTTGTTTTAAATCCAGTTGTAGATTTAATAGTATTTCCATGCATAGGGTCACATGACCAAATAACATTTACACCTTCTTTTTTTATTGCTCTAATCAATTTTGGCAAAAATTTTTCAACGTTATCATGACCAAATCTTGATATTAATGTTATTTTACCTTTTTCGTTACTCGGATTTATTTTATTACAAATCTTAACAATTTCTTCTGGTTTAGATGTTGGTCCACATTTAATACCTATAGGATTCTCTAGGCCCCTACAAAATTCAACATGACCACCATTTAATTGTCTAGTTCTATCTCCTATCCATACAAAGTGAGCTGATGTATCGTGGTATTCGCCCGTAGTAGAATCAACTCTTGTCATACTTTCCTCAAAGGGTAACAACAAAGCCTCATGAGATGTCCAAAAGTTAACAGTTTTGAGTCTTCTATTAAAATCTGAATTTATTCCACATGCATCCATAAAAGCTAAAGCATCAGCAATTTTATCCTCTAACTCTTTAAATTTTTTAGCTTGTGGACTTTTTTTTATATACCCTAAATTCCAAAGATGAACTTTTTTTAAATCTGCGAAACCTCCATGACAAAATGCTCTTATCAAATTTAAAGTAGATGCGGCTTGTGAATATGCTTTAAATAATCTTTTTGGATCAGGTTTTCTTGATTTCTCAGTAAATTCAATACCATTTATATTATCACCTAAATAACTAGGTAATTCTTTATCTCCTTGTTTTTCTGTCGGTGCACTTCTTGGTTTAGAAAATTGTCCCGCTATTCTTCCAAGTTTTACAACTGGTAAAGAAGCTGAATAAGTCAACACCAATGACATTTGTAACATAACTTTAAAATAGTCTCTTATATTATCAGGATTAAATTCTGCAAAACTCTCAGCACAGTCACCTCCTTGTAACAAGAAAGCTTTACCATCAACAACATCAGCTAATTGTTGTTTTAAATGTCTAGTCTCTCCAGCAAAAACTAAAGGAGGAAAATTTTTTATTTTTCCAAGAACCATGTTAAGTTCTTTTTCATCCTCGTATGATGGGATGTGTTTAACTGGATAATTTCTCCAACTATTTGTTTTCCATTTCTTCATATTCAACCTAAGGGTGTTTTACCAAAGTTTATTATTTATTCAACAGTAACAGATTTAGCAAGATTTCGTGGCTTATCTATGTCACAATTCTTCAATAATGCTACATGATACGCCAAAAACTGTAATGGTATTGTTAAAAGGAAAGAGTTTATTGTTGAATTAGTTTTTGGAATTTGAAATTTAAATCTAATGTTTTCATTTGTTGTTTCTGAAGTATCGTCAGTTATCATTAAAACTTTACCACCTCTTGCTATAACTTCCTGCATATTAGAAATAGTTTTTTCAAAAAATCTATCTTTTGGAGCTAGAACTACTACTGGCATTCCATCTTCAATAAGAGCAAGTGGTCCATGTTTCATTTCTCCAGCTGCATATCCCTCTGCATGAATATAAGATAACTCTTTAAGTTTAAGAGCACCTTCCATAGCAATAGGATAAGAATAGCCTCTACCTAAATACATTGTTCCTTTAGCATTTATAAAATCTCTAGCAATTACTTGTATATTTTTTTGCTTATTTAAAGTTTCTTCAATCAGGTTTGGTATTTTTTTTAAATCTAAAACTAATTTTGTATATTCTTCTACACTTACATCATTTCTCTCTTTGGCTATTTTCAATGTTAGTAAATAAAGGACAATCATTTGTCCAATAAATGCTTTTGTAGAAGCCACTCCTATTTCAGGACCTGCATGAATTGGTAAAACAAAATCAGCTGATCTTGCTATTGAGCTTTCTACAACATTCACTATGCCACAGGTTTTTACTTTATTTTTTTTACATTTTTCTAAAGCTGCATATGTATCAGCGGTTTCACCTGATTGAGAAACAAAAATGTATAGATCATTTGGATTTAATTTTACTTTTCTATATCTAAATTCTGAAGCTATATCGGCTTCAACATCTATTGAAGTAAATTCTTCAATCCAATATTTGGACATAAGACAAGAATGATATGCAGTTCCACAAGCAATTAAACGAATTTTATTAATTTTTTTTGGATCAATTGGTAAATTATAAATATTTATTTCGTTTCTAGTTTTGTCTAGATATTCATTTATACATTTTTTTGTAGTGGCTGATTGTTCATTGATTTCTTTTGACATAAAATCTTTATAATCACCCTTATCAGCAATGTTATCTTCGTTTGATAGCTCAAATATTTCTTTATTTATTTTTTGTTTATCAGAATTATAAAATTCAACTTTTTCTTTATAAAGAATACAAAAATCACCATCATCAAGGTAAGAAATCTTATTTGTCATTGATTTGAGTGCGTAAGAATCTGAGCCAATAAAATTTTCATTATGTCCATAGCCAACTGCTAAAGGACTTCCTCTTCGAGCTCCAACTACTAAATTATTAAAATCTTTAAAAATTACTCCTAATGCAAAACTTCCTTCTAATTTTTCTAAAGTCTTATGAATGCAATTTATTAAATTTTCTTTTTTTAAAAAATCAGTTAACATAACTGTTATTACTTCTGTGTCTGTTTGTGATTTAAACGAATACCCTTTTTTTTCAAATTCTTTTCTTAATTTATCAGAGTTTTCAATAATTCCATTATGAACAACAGAAACTACTTCAGACGAATGTGGATGAGCATTAATTTGATTTGGCATCCCATGAGTTGCCCATCTAACATGACCAATACCAAGATCTCCGTTTGATGGATTTTGAAAAAGAATTTTTTCTAAATTATCCACTCTTCCTGTACACTTTTGTTCATTAATTTGTCCATTGCTTATTGTTGATATGCCTGCGGAGTCGTAACCTCGATATTCAAGTTTTTTTAAAGCTCCTATTATACTTGCCGATACAGATTTATTACTAACTATTCCAATTATTCCACACATTATTTTTTTTTTTTATAGTTTTTTATTTCTATTTGAGGAGGTCGAGTTATCGCTAAAGATTTTTTATTTACGTTTCTTGTTATTACCGAGCCAGCTCCAACTATACTATCTTTTTCAATTGTAATTGGAGCAACCAGTGATGAATTAGATCCAATAAATACATTGTCTTTAATTTTAGTTTTGCTCTTCTTAATACCGTCGTAATTACAAGTAATTGTCCCTGCTCCAATATTAACAGATTTGCCTAAGTTACTATCTCCAACATAAGCTAAATGATTTATTTTAGTCTTTTTGCCAATTATACTTTTTTTTACTTCTACAAAATTACCAACTTTCGAATTTTCTTTTAAAATAGTTTTTGGTCTTATTCTTGCGTATGGGCCAATCTCAACTTTGTTTTCAACTTTACAGTTTTCTAAATGTGAAAATGAATTAATTTTTACATTGTTGCCTATTTTAACCTTTGGTCCTATGACTACATAGGGTGCAATTGTTACGTTTTTTCCAATTTTTGTATCAAATGAAAAAAAAATTGTTTCTGGACCTTCCATTTTAACTCCAGATTTTATAAATTTATTTCTAAGCTTATTTTGAATCTTTTGTGAATTTATTTGTTTCATTTGAAAAATATTTACATTAAGTGATAGGATATATTAATTCACAAATTGTTTCTTAAAAATACTTTTAAAATGACTCAAAAATTAACAATTCTATTCGATCTTGATGGAACTCTTGTAGACACGGCACCAGATTTAATGGCTGCCCATAATCATGTAATGAATAAATTTGGATACAGCTCAAAAAGCATAAATGAAATAAGAAATCTTGTTGGTAAAGGTGCAGCGGTAATGATTGGTAGATCTCTATGGGGTAGTGCAAAAAAAGAAATGTCCAAAATAACTGATCCAAAAATTAAAGATGAAATGATTAAAGAATTTTTAGATTTTTATGGAAAAAATATAATTAAAGACAGCAAACTAATAAATGGAGTGTACGAATTTCTCACTTGGGCAAAAAAAAATAATATTTCAATGGCTGTTTGCACAAATAAACAAGAACATCTAGCAGTAGATTTGTTAAAAAAAATAAAAATATATAATTTCTTCGAATATGTTGCTGGTAGAAATACTTTTGAGTATTACAAGCCAGATCCTAGACACTTAACCAACACTATAGAGATAATGAACGGAAATGTTAAAAAAAGTTTGATGATTGGCGACAGCGAAAATGATGCTGACGCAGCAAAATCAGCTGGTATACCAATGATACTCTTAGAAAATGGATATACTGATAAAAAAGTTGAGCAAATACATCACGATTTTTTAATTAAAGATTTTATAGGTATAGAAAAAATAATTAATAAATTTTTAAATGTTTGATCCAAATCTAATTTTTGCTTTAGTGAGTTTTTATTTTGTCATGTATGTAACGCCAGGCCCAAATAACGCTATGGTACTTACTTCTGGTCTTAAATTTGGTTTTAATAAAACAATACCTCATATGACAGGTATTACTATTGGCCATGTTTTGCAGCTAAGTCTAGTTTGTATGGGTTTAGGAAAAATTTTTCAAATATTTCCTCAAATACAAAATATTTTAAAAATACTATGTGCTATTTACTTGCTTTATCTTGGTTATAAAATTATTGGATCTTTCAGCAAAATAAAAGAAGATAAATCCAGACCCTTAAAATTTCATGAAGCTGCTTTGTTTCAAATTGTTAACCCAAAAGCATGGACCATTTCGAGTATGGTTGCATCTGGATTTCTTCCTAAAGATGGAAATTTAGTTTTTTCAATTTTTTTTATAGCGATTGTAGCTTTAATTATTTGCCCTATATCAATATCTCCATGGGCTGCATTTGGATCAGCAATTAAAAACTTGGTAAAGAATAATAAAATAAAAGTAATAATTGAGTATTTTTTAGCATTTTTACTTTTAATTACTGCCATTTTGATTGTAATAGAGAAATAATTTATTATTACTTATAAAATAATTTAAGGAGCTTTTTTGATTTTATACAAAGTAAAAGTTTACCCGTCTAAAATTAATTTGCCAAAAAAAAAACAATTGGCTTGGAAAATTGCTGAGATTGCAAGTGATAATTCAAAATTAAACAAAGACGCTGTTGAAATGGTTATAAACAGAATTATTGATAATGCATCAGTTGCAATCGCGTCTCTTAATAGAAAATCAGTAATTTCTTCTAGAGAGATGGCCTTAAAACATTCTAGAAAAAATGGTGCCACTTTATTTGGTGTAAACAATAAATTAAAATTTGATTGTGAATGGGCTGCTTGGTCAAATGGTACTGCTGTTAGAGAGTTAGATTTTCATGACACTTTTCTTGCTGCTGATTACAGTCATCCTGGAGACAATATTCCTCCTCTAATAAGCGTTGCTCAGCAAAAGAAAAAAAGTGGCATGGATCTTTTAAAAGGAATTATCACGGCTTATGAAGTGCAGGTTAATTTAGTTAAAGGAATTTGTTTGCATAAACATAAAGTAGATCACATTGCTCACCTCGGCCCAAGCGTTGCAGCTGGAATAGGAACTATGTTAAATCTTAATACAGAAACAATTTATCAAGCTATACAACAAGCACTACACACAACAATATCTACAAGACAATCAAGAAAAGGTGAGATTTCAAGTTGGAAGGCATATGCTCCAGCTCATGCAGGAAAACTTGCAATAGAAGCTGTTGATAGAGTGATGCGTGGCGAAGGAGCTCCAAGCCCAATTTATGAGGGTGAAGATAGTGTTATAGCTAGAATTTTAGATGGAAAAAAAGCTTTATATAAAGTTCCATTACCAAAAAAAGGTGAAAGTAAAAAAGCAATTCTAGAAACTTATACTAAAGAATATTCAGCTGAGTATCAATCTCAGGCATTAATTGATTTAGCTAAAAAATTAAAAAAGAGAGTACAAAATCTAAACCAAATTAAAAAAATAGATATCTACACCAGCCATCATACTCATTATGTTATTGGTACAGGAGCAAATGATCCTCAAAAAATGGATCCCAATGCCAGTAGAGAAACTTTGGATCACTCTATAATGTATATTTTTGCTGTAGCGTTAGAGGACGGTGATTGGCATCACATAAAATCGTATACTAGATCTAGAGCTAAAAAAAAAAGTACTATAAAAATATGGAGATCAATTAAAACTCACGAAGATAAAAGATGGACAAAAAAATATCATAATCCAAACCCAATGAAAAAATCATTTGGTGCAAAAGTAATAATAACACTTAAAAATGGAAAAAAAATAAAAGAACAACAAGATAGAGCCGATGCACATCCATATGGTTCACGTCCTTTTAAAAGACAAAATTATATTAATAAATTTATAAATTTAACCGACAAAATCTTAGACAAAAAAGAATGTAATAGATTTTTAAAAAATGTTCAAAATCTAAAAAAATTAAGATCTGGGCAATTAGATAAATTAAATATTCAAGTTAAAAAAAATAAATTAAAAAGAAATTTAAAAAAAGGAATTTTTTAATGCACTTTGTAAAAAAAGATTCTAAACAAAAAAGAAAAGATTTAGTTGAAAAATTAAAATCTAATAAAATTTTAAGAGTTCCTGGTGCTTACAATCCTCTTACCGCAAAATTAATTGAAGAAATTGGATATGACGCTGTTTATGTTTCGGGAGGTGTGATGGCAAATGATTTAGGATTTCCAGATATAGGATTAACGACTCTGCAAGATGTGAGTACACGATCTTATTTAATTTCTAGAGTTACTAACCTTCCAACAATAGTTGATATTGATACGGGTTTTAAATCTTGTAAAGAAACAATCGAGACTTTTGAAGAATTTGGTATTTCAGCAGTACATTTAGAAGATCAAATTGAGAGAAAACGATGTGGACACCTTGATAACAAAGAATTAATTTCCACTGATGCAATGGTTAAAAAAATTAAAGAATGTATATCAGCAAAAAAAGATGAAAACTTTAAGATTATAGCTAGATCAGATGCAAAAAGTGTTGAGGGCATTGATAAGATGATTGAAAGATGCAAAGCATATATTGATGCAGGAGCAGAAATAATTTTTCCTGAAGCTTTACATGATGAAAAAGATTTTGAAAAAGTTAGAAAAGAACTTTCATGCTACCTATTGGCGAACATGACAGAATTTGGTAAATCCAAATTGTTTAATTACAAAGAGCTAGAAAAATTTGGTTATAATATAGTTATATATCCAGTCACAACGCAACGATTAGCTATGAAAAATGTTGAAGATGGATTAAGAGACATTTATGCAAGTGGACATCAAAATAATATAATAGATAAAATGCAAACACGCAAAAGATTATACGAGCTTGTTGATTATGAAAAATATAACAGTTTAGATGAAAAAATTTATAACTTTGATACAGATGGGCATGAATAATGAGCGATGATGTAAAAAAAGGTCTACTGGGAATAGTGGTTGATGAAACAACAGTTTCTCAAGTGATGCCCGATATCAACTCACTTACATACAGAGGTTACGCGGTTCAAGATTTATGTGAAAAATGTAATTTCGAAGAAGTTGCTTATCTTGTTTTAAACGGCGAACTACCAAATAAAAAACAACTTAAAAATTTTGTTAAAGAGGAAAGATTAAATAGAAAACTTTCAAAGGAAATTTTAAGTGATATTAGAAAAATGCCTAGAAAAGCTCATCCAATGGATGTTGTCAGAACTGCAGTAAGTTTAATGGCTTTAGAAGATAAGGAAACGAAAGATAATTCTCCGAAAGCTAATATGAGAAAAGCTATACGAATATTTTCTAAAACACCAATTGCTATAGCCGCTTTTTTTAGAGCTAGAAAAGGCAAAAAAATAATATCTCCAAAAAGAAATTTATCTTTTTCTGAAAATTTTTTTTACATGTGCTTTGGAAAAATTCCAACTAAGGAAATGGTTAAAGCGTTTGATGTTTCGCTAATTCTTTATGCTGAACACAGTTTTAATGTCTCAACATTTACTGCAAGAACAATAACAAGTAGTTTATCAGATATACATGGTGCTATAACTGGTGCGATAGCAAGTTTAAAAGGACCCTTGCATGGTGGTGCTAATGAAGAAGTTATGCATATGATGAATAAAATTAAAAAACCTGAAAAAGCTTTTAAATGGATTAATAAAGCTCTTCAAAACAAAGATGTTATAATGGGTTTTGGTCATAGAGTTTACAAAAAAGGTGACTCAAGAGTCCCCACTATGGAAAAATATTTCAAAAAAGTTGCTTCTATAAAAAAAGATAAAAAATTTATGAAAATTTATGACATTGTTAAAAATGTAATGATAGAGAAAAAAAATATTCACCCAAATGTTGATTATCCAACTGGACCCACTTATCATTTAATGGGGTTTGATACAGATTTTTTTACACCTATTTTTGTTATTTCAAGAATTACTGGCTGGTCGGCTCATATTATGGAACAACACTCAGCAAATAAACTTATTAGACCTCTTTCTAAATATAGTGGTGCATCACATCGTAAAGTGATGTTGTTAAATCAAAGATAAAAAAATTTTTATTGATTAGAACCTAAATTACTAAAAGCTTCGGCCCAACTTCCTTTTGTAGATGCTTTAGAATACTCAGTAGCTCTTCCTTCAAAAAAGTTCATATGCTCAACAGCATTTAACATTGTGTCTAACCAACCTAGAGGATTTTTTTCTACTTTATAGATTGGTTCTAGTCCAAGCTGAGATAATCTTCTGTTGCCAATGAATCTAATATAATCTTTAACCTCTTGAGCAGTCAGTCCTTTCATTGGTCCCATTTGAAAAGCTAAATCTATAAATGCATCTTCGTGCTCAATAATTGTTCTGCATGCTTCATAAATTTCTTTTTTAAGTTTTGGAGTCCAAATTTCGGGATTTTCTTTTATGAATTCTTTAAAAATTCTAATCATAGAGTTGCAATGCAAAGTTTCATCTCTTACCGACCAAGTAACAATTTGGCCCATACCTTTCATTTTATTAAATCTTGGGAAGTTTAATAAAATTGCAAAACTTGCAAAAAGTTGTAGACCCTCTGTAAAAGCACTAAATACAGCAACTGTCTTTGCAATATCTTCTTTTGAATTTACATTGAAATTTTGCATATAGTCGTATTTGTCTTTCATTTCTTTATATTTCATAAAAGCAGAATATTCTGTTTCAGGCATTCCAATAGTATCCAATAAGTGTGAGTAAGCTGCAATGTGAACTGTCTCCATTGATGCAAAGGCTGTCATCATCATTAAAACTTCTGTTGGTTTAAAAACTGTTGTATAATGTCTCAAGTAACAATTGTTAACTTCAACATCTGCCTGAGTAAAAAATCTAAATATTTGAGTAAGTAAATTTTTTTCGGCTTGAGATAAATTTTTTTGCCAATCTCTAACGTCATCACCAAGTGGTACTTCTTCTGGCAACCAATGAATTCTTTGTTGAGTTAACCATGCATCATAACACCATGGATATCTAAAAGGCTTATAAACAGGGTTTTCTAACAATAGTCCCTTTTTTTGTTCTTTTTTTTCTGTTTTAATTTCTTTTGCTACTGACATGATAAACACTCCTCATATTTGTTTTCTTCACTATTTTGTTCGGAATTTGCCGAATTATACACATTAGCTGTGATATCTGTTGAATTTGCATCATTAATATTTTCAGCTCTTTGAATTGATTTTGATCTGCAATAATAGAGGCTTTTAAGACCTTTTTTCCAAGCTTGGAAATGAATTTGATGAAGATCTTTTTTATGCACATCTGCAGGTAAAAATAAATTAATTGATTGAGCTTGAGATATATGGGGAGTTCTGTCTGCGCTTAGCTCCACTAACCATCTTTGATCTAACTCAAATGCAGTTTTAAAAACATCTTTTTCATCTTTGGTTAAAAAATCTAAATGAGAGACTGATCCTTGGTTTGTTGTTATGCTAGACCACACTTCATCGTTATCTTTTCCATATTTTTTTAAAACTTCTTTTAAATATTTATTTCTTACATTAAATGATCCTGAAAGAGTTTTATGTGTATAACTGTTTGCAGCAATCGGTTCAACGCCAGGTGATGTTCCTCCACAAATTATTGATATTGATGCTGTTGGAGCGATTGCAGTTTTGTTAGAAAATCTTTCATTTATCCCATAATCTGCTGCATCAGGACATGGTCCTCTTTCTTCAGCTAAATCTTTAGATGCTTTATCTACATCTTTTTGTATATGTTTAAATATTTTTTTATTCCATGTTTTGCTCATTACAGACTCTAAAGGCATCATCTTCTTTTGAAAATAGGAATGCAGTCCCATCACACCCAGCCCAACACTTCTCTCTTTTAATGCAGAATAAGTAGCGTCGCTAAATTGTTCTGGAGCAGTTTCGATAAAATCTGTTAGTACGTTATCTAAAAATCTCATTACATCACCAATAAAATTTTCATCATCTTTCCATTCATCATATTTTTCAACATTCAAAGATGAAAGACAGCAAACTGCTGTTCTATCTCTACCATCTTTATCTACTCCAGTTGGTAAAGTGATTTCACTGCACAAGTTTGAAGTCTTAACATTTAATCCTGCTAACTTATGATGTTGAGGAATTTGTCTATTAACCGTATCAATAAAAATTATATAAGGTTCCCCTGTTTCTATTCTTGCTGTTAAAAGTCTAATCCATAAATTTCTTGCTGAAACAGTCGCCTGAACAGCTCCATCTTTAGGACTTTTTAACGCCCATTGTTCATCAAGCTCTACAGCTCTCATAAATGCGTCAGAAATTAGAACTCCATGATGAAGATTTAATGCTTTTCGGTTTGGATCTCCACCTGTTGGTCTTCTCATTTCAATAAACTCTTCTATCTCTGGATGATCAATTGGCAAATAACAAGCTGCTGACCCTCTTCTTAAAGATCCTTGGCTTATTGCCATTGTTAAAGAGTCCATAACTTTAATAAAAGGAATTATTCCAGAAGTTTTTCCTACTCTTCCTATTTTTTCTCCTATAGATCTAAGATTTCCCCAGTAACTTCCTATTCCACCCCCTCTTGCTGCAAGCCAAACATTTTCACTCCACAGATCTAAAATTCCATTTAAACTGTCTCCTGCTTCATTTAAAAAACAAGATATAGGCAAGCCTCTTTTCGTTCCTCCATTTGAAAGTACTGGTGTTGCTGGCATAAACCATAAATTACTTATGTAATTATAAATCCTTTGAGCATGCAAGTTGTTATCAGCATAGTAACTTGCGACTCTTGCAAATAAGTCTTGGTAAGATTCGTTTGCTCCTAAATATCTATCGCTTAAAGTAGCTTTACCAAAATCTGTTAAATTAGAATCTCTTGATCTATCAATTTTTATTGTTATGCCTTTTTCGTTCTGAAAAAGCTCAGTTTCATTAGTTAACGAAAATAAATCTAATCTTTTTTCTTTACTTGTATCAACGTTTTTAGGGGTATATTCAGAGACAGCTTTCTTGATTGCTTGTGATAGTACTTTATTCATATTTTTTAGTTATTGTAATCTTTGTTTTAACAAAACAACTATATGTTGTATGTTATTAATGTTGATATACTATATAAAATATAAATCAACAGAACATTTGTAGAACATTTTAAAAAAATATCAACAAAAAAATAACAAAAATTTACTAAATAAAGAGTAAAGCAAAAATCTAAATAAATAATGCTATTACTATAAATGGAATAGATGAAGATATTTGATTGTACTACATTTTACGCTGAACATTTAATGATGGATGTGAGATTTAATGTTTTAGATGAACATGTGGATAAATTTATTGTATGTGAATCTACAATTTCCCATAGTGGAAAACCAAAAAAACTAAACTTCGATATAAACAATTATCCAAAATTTAAAAATAAAATAATCCACGTAATAATTGATAAAGAACCAAACGGTATAATTAAATCTGAAAATAAATTACTAACCCCAACAGAAAAAAGAATAAATAGTTTAAAAAGAATAGAATTATCATACGACTATATGGCAAAAGCACTCGATATAGCTTTAGATAATGATTTAATTATTTTAAGCGATAATGATGAAATTCCAAATTTAAATTCAAATCAATTCAAAAATTCAAACAAAGATATGTTTATTTTTAAACAACTTTTTTTTTATTATAAATTTAATCTCCTATATGATTTAGTTCCATGGTACGGATCTAAAGCAGCTAAAAAAAAGAAATTACTTTCAATGTCATGGTTAAAAAATTTAAAAAATAAACAATATCCTTTTTGGAGAATTGATACATTATTTTCTAATAATAAATATATAAATTTAGATATAATAGAAGATGGCGGTTGGCATTTTACAAATATAATGACAGCTGAAAAATTGTATGAAAAATTAACAAATTTCGGTCATCACGATGAATTTGAACTTAGTGGTTTAACAGTAGATGACTTAAAAAAAAAAATTAAAGAAAAAAAAGTTTTTTTTAATCATTTTATGGATAAAGAAAAATATAAAGAAAGATGGGAATACGATTATGAATTAAAAAAAATTGAAAATAATTTACTTCCTGAATATCTTGCAAATAATTTAAAAAAATTTAACGAGTGGTTTGATTAAATATAATGATTAAATGGGGAATAGTCGGATTAGGTAATATGGCGCAAAAATTTGCGCATTCAGTCAAAGAAACTGATAACGCGAAACTAATAGCAATATCAAGTTTAAACAATGAAAGATTAAAATCTTTTAAAGAAAATTTCAAAATTGATAAAAATTTTGTTTTCGATAATTATAATGATTTGATTTCATGTAATGAGGTAGATGCTGTTTATATAGCTACAGTTAATAATTCACATGTAAAATTAATAAAAATGTGTGCAGAGAATAAAAAAAATATTTTATGCGAAAAACCAATTGCTCTAAATTTTCAGGAAGCAAGGGATGCTGCTGATTATATAAATAAATATAATGTGATATTTTATGAAGCTTTAGCTTATTACAGTCACGGACAAACAAAAAACTTAATAGGCCTGATAAATGAAAAAAAATTAGGTAAAATTATTTCAATTAATTCTACATTTGGATTTAAAGTAAAAAGAATTAATCCAAAATCAAGAATATTTGATAAATCTCTTGGTGGAGGTTCTATCCTTGATATTGGTTGTTATCCTCTCAGCTTATTAAATTTATTTTTTAAAAATAATGAAAGTATGAAATTTAAAAATGCTAAAGGAAGTTTCGCCTCAACTGATGTTGATGATAGTGCAGAAGCAAATTTACTTATTGGAAATAAAATTGATGCATTTATAAAAGTTAGTTTTAAAGAAAATTTAGAAAATAAAGTAGTAATTAAGTTTGAGAATGGAAGCTTGATTATACCAAGCCCTTGGCTACCAGAATCCAAAAGCTATATTGATGTTAATTATGTAAATTCTAATTACAAAAAATTTTTTACATCAACTAGATCTTTATTTGGAAATCAGATTCAAAATGTATCTGCTAATATTGAGAGTAATAAAAGAAAAGATGATTTTCTTGTAAACATTGAAGAATCTTTAAAAATCATGAATAACTTAACTATATGGTCCAATTTGATAAGAAAATGATAAAACATTTTAAAATAAATAAGCAAAATGTCTAAACAACTAATAATAAACCCACTTGGATTTAGAGAGTACGATGCTAGATGGCTATATGAAAAGGATATAAATAATTTAGGAATTGAAAATCTTGGAAAAGGCTTAGGGACACAAATAATTAAACACACTCAAAAGAAAAATCCAAGAGTGATAGTTGGACATGATTATCGATCATACAGTGAAAAAATTAAAGCAAGTTTAAAAAAAGGTTTAGTTGAAACTGGATGCTATGTCGAAGATATAGGGTTATCCTTATCACCTATGGTTTATTTTGCACAATTTAATTTAAAATCAGATGCAGTTGCAATGGTTACTGCTAGTCATAATGAAAATGGTTGGACTGGAGTTAAAATGGGAATTAAAAAAGGTTTAACGCATGCTCCAGAAGAGATGAAAGAGTTAAAAGATATAACTTTAAATCAAAAGTTTATAAAAGGTGAAGGAAATGAAAAAAAAATAGAAAATTTTCAAGAAATTTATAAAGATGATTTAATAAATAAAAATAAAGTTAAAAAAAAAATAAAAGCAGTTGTCGCTTGTGGAAATGGAACAGCAGGTATATTTGCACCAGATATATTAAGAGGAATTGGTTGTGAAGTTGTAGAGCTTGATTGTAAACTAGATTGGAATTTTCCTAAATATAATCCAAATCCTGAAGATATGGAAATGCTTCATGCTATAAGTAAAGCTGTTAAAGAAAATAGTGCTGATGTGGGATTTGGTTTTGATGGTGATGGTGATCGCTGTGGTGTTATTGATGACAAAGGTAATGAAATATTTTCTGATAAAATAGGTTTGCTAATAGCTAGAAATTTATCATCAAAGCATAAGGGTTCTAAATTTATTGTAGATGTTAAATCTACCGGACTTTTTAAAACTGATAAAGTTCTACATGAAAATAAATGCAAAACAGTTTATTGGAAAACAGGTCATTCACATATTAAAAGAAAAGTAAACATTGAAAAAGCTCTTGCCGGATTTGAAAAAAGTGGACACTTCTTTTTTAATTCTCCACTAGGATATGGTTATGACGATGGAATTAATTCAGCGATACAAGTGTGTCACTTGTTAGATAATGGAAATAAAAAAATAAGTGAAATAATAAAAGATCTACCTAATACATTTCAATCACCAACTATGGCCCCTTTTTGTAAAGATGATGAAAAATATAAAGTTGTTGATGAATTAGTTAAGCAAATTCAAAAAATTAAAGATGATAAAATAAAAATAGATGATCAAGAAATTATAGAAATATTAACCGTGAATGGTATAAGATTTATGTTCAATGATGGTTCTTGGGGATTGATTAGAGCTTCATCAAATAAACCTTCACTAGTTATAGTTACAGAAAGTCCTACGTCAGCGCAAAGAAAAAAAAATATATTTAATTTTATTGATGGTCTACTTCAAAAAACAGGAAAAGTTGGAGAATACGATCAAAAAATTTAATTATATAGTTAGATATCTATATAAAAAAATAGTTCCAACTACATATAAAAATATTCCAAATAAATTTTGAATTATTGATTTGTCTATTCTGTGAACTGTATTAGCTCCAACACGTGCCATGAACATAGTTATTGGAATGAATATCAAAAATGCCGGAATATTTATAAAACCAATACTTAATGGTAAATTTGCTTTTAAAAATGAACCGGTTATTAAAAATCCAATAGCTCCAAAAGAAGCTATAATAAAACCAATTGCTGCTGCACTTCCAATAGCTTTATTAATTGGATAGCCAAAATATCTTAGAATAGGAACATTCATAACTGCGCCACCAATTCCCATAGGAGCTGATATAAAACCAGATATAAAGCCAAAAACAACTCTTGGTAATAAATTGAAATTCGTTTTTAAATTTTCAGCCTTTTCCTTAAAATTTAGAAGATAAGCTCCTAAAAAATAAACTACTATTGTAAAAAAAATTAGAAGAGCTTTAGTTTTTAATAATGCTGCAAATAATGTACCTGAAGAAACTCCTACTATTACAAAAAAACCATAACTTTTTATAATATTTATATCTACAGATTGATGTTTTTTGTGGGTTAATACTGAAACTAATGAAGTTGGAATTATTATAGAAAATGAAGTTCCAACTGCTAAATGCATTAAATAGTCAGGATTAATATTTAAGCTTTCAAATATAAAAAATAAAAAAGGAACAGTAATAAGTCCTCCGCCTATTCCAAATAATCCTGCAAAAAAACCCACTGGAAAGGCCGTAATTATCATTAAAAATATAAAAAAAATATATTCGTTTGAAAAAATTGAACTAATCAATTTGTCCTACTGTATGAGCTTGAGGAGCTAATTTTACCTTATCCATTATATGATCAATTTTTTGCACATCAGCGTTTCTTACACACATATTATCGCTTAAGTATTTTTTCCAAAAACTTGAACCCGTTTGTCCATGAAACAATCCAAGCGTATGTCTCATGATTTGATTAATTCTTGTTCCTTTTTTTATTTCATCCTTTACATAAAATACTAAATTTTCTATTACTTCTTCTCTACTCAATATATTATCGTTATTAAAAATTTCTTTCTCAATATTTGCTAACAGGTAAGGTGATTGATAGATAGATCTTCCTATCATAGTACCATCAACTTTTTCTAAATGATTTTTAATTTCATTGGTTGAAGTTATTCCACCATTAATTATTATTTCTAAATCTTTAAAATCTTCTTTTAATTTATAAACCATTTCATATTTCAATGGTGGTATATTTAAATTTTGTTTTGGAGTAAGTCCTCCTAGAATTGCTTTTCTAGCATGGATTATAAAAGTTTTAACTCCTGTAGACTTTAATAAATTGATAAATTTGAAAAGATTTTCGTAATCATCCACTTTATCATATCCAATTCTTGTTTTAACAGTGACTGGTAATTTAGTTTTTGATTGCATTTCATTTAAACAATCAGCTACTAACATCGGTTCTTTGATCAAACATGCTCCAAATTTATTTTTTTGTACTTTTTTACTAGGACAACCCAAATTTAAATTAATTTCATCATATCCAAACTCTTCTCCAATTTTAGATGCTTTAGCTAATAATTTTGGTGATGAACCTCCTAATTGAAGTGCAACAGGTTTTTCGTTTAAATTAAATGATAAAAGTTTTTTTTTGTCTCCTCTATCTATAGCTTCAGAAACAATCATCTCTGTGTATAAAAGTACATTTTTACTTATTAATCTTAAGAAGTATCTCTCATGACGATCTGTACAATCCATCATTGGAGCAACTGAAACTTTTCTGTTCATCACTTTATTTTAAGAATTTTACTCTTCGACCTTATCGTTTTCTAAGCTTTCTTTTTCTTTGAGATCCTCTATTGAAACTTCTTCTGTATTTTCTGTTGTTACTTCAGGTTGAGCAGTTATTGTTTCTTGTTTGATTTCTTCTGAAATTATTTGGTTTTTTTCTGGAACCTTTCTAGCTCTTTTTGATGGCAAAATAGGATTTCCGCTTTTAGATATTTCCCCTCTGTATAAGTTTTCAAAATCATCTCCAATTTCTTCGTCATCTTCTAAACCATCTTCTACTTGTTCAACATGTTTTCGTAATTTATAAACAGCGCTTTCAGTTAAATCTGAAACTTTTATTTTTTCTGCAGCAATTTCTCTTAATGAAATAACGGTATTTTTATCATTATCTTTTTCTAAAGTTGGTTCTATGCCTGAATTTAATTGAGTTGCTCTTTCTTTAGCAACTAATACTAGTTCATATGGGCTATCTACTTTATCTATGCAGTCTTCAACTGTAACTCTGGCCATGCGCAATTTAATATACTTTGAATTTCACAAAATCAAGGAATTTTTACTCTTTTGTAGGATTTAATTTATTTCTAATAACAAAAAGCAAAACTAAAGATGTGGAAATATATAGACCTGAAATTGTTGATATTTGTTCTACCGAAAAACCAATATCTATTAAAAAACCAAACATTGCTGTTCCAAAAGCTGTAGAAAAAACCATTAATGCTGTAGTAAGCGCTTTAATCGAACCTATATATCTTACGCCATAAATTTCAGCCCAAGTTGAAGACCCTAAAACGTTGGCAAGGCCATTTGAAATTCCTATTAATCCCAAAAATACAAATGATGAAATTGGACTTTTAAAATAAAATAATACTCCAGCTGCTAATAGTAATGGAATATTCATATAAATTAATAACTTTTTGCTTGTAAATTTATCAATCAAATAACCAGCAATAAATAAAGTTATTACTGATAGAATTGAATAAGTCATAAAGGATTGTGCAATAACGTAAGGGCCCCAATTTTTTTGTTCTAATATAAAAGATTGATAAACAAATACTCCTGTTGCTATCCAAGGCATAGCTAACATGTTGGCACAGATAATATAAAATCTGTAATCTTTAATGACTTCTATTCTTTTCCATTGTTTAATATTTTCATCATTACTATTTTCATCCGTTGTAACTTCTCTGGAGTCTAAGTTAAGATTTTTTATTAATAAATAAGAAGCTATAGGTAAAAAAATTATTACTATCCCTGAAATTACCATCCAAATATTTTTCCAATTATAAATGGATAAAAGATAAATAATTAGTACTGGTAAAATAAATTCGGCAGTTGACAACCCAAACCATCCAGTACTAAGAGCTTTACCTCTTGATTTAGTAAAGTATCTTGAAATTGTCGTTGTTGCTGTATGAGACATCATTCCTTGGCCGGAAAATCTCATGAGAAATATTGCTATAAATAAAATTAATATTGATGAAATTTTAGAAAAAAAGAAGCATGAGAATGATAATAATAAAATTACAAAGGATGCAAATTTAAAAATATTTATATCATCAATTTTTTTTCCTAACCAAATTAAAAAAATACTACTTAACAAAGTAGCAGAGGCATATATTGTGCCAAATTGTCCATGTGTTATAGATAATTCGTTTCTGATACTAGAATTAAACAAACCTAAAAAAAAACTCTGTCCAAAGCTTGAAAAAAATGTAAATATGAATCCAAAAATAATTACTTTTAAACTTAAATTTTTAAACATACTTTATTATGACTTGTAATGTTGCTTTCATCGGTCTTGGTGTAATGGGTTACCCAATGGCTGGTTATATATCAAAAGGTGGGCACAATGTAACTGTTTTTAATAGAACAGCTTCAAAGGCTGATAAATGGATTTCTGAATATAAGGGAACTAAAGCCGATACTCCCGCGAAAGCTGCGGCTGGTGCAGATTTTATATTTACATGCGTTGGAAACGATAATGATCTAAGAGAAGTAACTTTTGGAGATAACGGAATTTTTAAAACAATTAAAAAAAATGCTATTTATATTGATAACACTACGGCTTCAGCCACTATAGCAAGAGAAATTTATAATTATGGAAAAAAAAATGGTTTCGGTGCATTAGATGCTCCGGTATCAGGGGGTCAGGCAGGCGCAGAGAATGGAGCACTAACTGTAATGATTGGTGGAGATCAAGCAGACTTTGATAAAGCTAAAGACAAAATTGATTGTTACAGTAAAAAAATGAAATTACTTGGTAAGGCTGGCAGCGGCCAACTTGCAAAAATGGTCAATCAAATCTGCATTGGTGGATTAGTTCAAGCATTATCTGAAGCAATAAATTTTGGAATGAAAGCTGGTTTAAATATGGAAGATGTAATTGAAGTAATTTCAAAGGGAGCTGCACAATCATGGCAAATGGAAAATAGATATAAGACTATGATTGACGATAAATTTGATTTTGGTTTTGCTGTGGATTGGATGAGAAAAGATTTAAAAATTGCAATGGATGAAGCCAAGAATAATGGTTCATTGTTACCAATAACAGAAGTTGTAGATAAATATTATGCTGAAGTTCAAACTATGGGTGGAAATAGATGGGATACATCCAGCTTAATTAGAAGATTTAGAAAGTAACACTGTATGCAGCCAGCATACTATGAAAATTTAAAAGAAATTCAAAATAAGTATTGGTCTATGTTAGACGATGCTGTGACTAATAGAGCTTCACCATTTAGAATCCCAGTTTTCATGTGTGCACATCAAAATGAGATAGATGGAAGAATAGTTGTTTTGAGAAAATCGGATAGATCAAATAATTTACTACAGTTTCACACTGATCTTAGATCACCAAAAGTAGATATTCTTAAGAAAAATAGTAAAGGCTCTTTACTTTTTTATGATAAAGAAGAAAAGATCCAATTAAGAGTTAAAGTTGACTGTGAGATAAATAATCAAAACTCTACAACAGAAGAGTCTTGGAAAAAAACTCAACATATTAGTAGACGATGCTATTTAACTGATAGTCCCCCTGGAACTACTTCAAAAAACCCTACCTCTGGTATGATATCTAAATTAGAAGATTTTGATTATACAATGGAGCAAAGCGAAGAAGGTTATAAAAACTTTACTGTAATTAAATGTAAAATTAAATCTATAGAATGGTTATATCTTGCAGCTAAAGGACATCGTAGAGCTAAATTTGATTTAGAAAATAAAAAAGAAAGTTGGCTGGTACCGTAATGAAAAAATACGAAGCAATGGTTTTATCTTGTATGGATCCACGTTTTCAGACCAAGGTGTTTAATTATTTAAAAAGTAAAAAACTAAGTGGAAAATATAGTTCTTTTACAATAGCTGGGGGTGCCATTGGTGTAACTCACAAAAAATTTAAAAAATGGCATTCTACTTTTTGGGAAAATTTAGAAACCTCAATTAAGTTACATAGAATAAGAAAATTAATTGTGTTAAATCATAAAGATTGTGGAGCAGCTAAGATAGCTAATAACGGTAAAAAATTTAATTCGTTAATAGAGAATAAAATACACAAAAAATCTTTCGAAAATATTAAGAAAATATTAAAGAAAAAGCACCCTAATTTGAAAGCAACTTTCAAAACTTTAATTAAGTAAAGTTTCTATAAAAAATTTTTTAAATGGTTTACTGAATACGCTTCCCTTATTTCCACCAACAGTATAACCATAAGTAATACATGAAGCATCAATCTTTGCGTCCTTGTTCGGCGTTCCGTCATCTTCTGTATAGTAAGCAGGACATTCATGCCAGGCTTCTAGATGTGCTTCATATTCAGCTTCATAATTAGCCTCGAATCCATGACCCCATCCTTTTTTAGTTGTTACTTTTATATCTGCTCCATTTGCTTTCATTTTTGCTCCGTATTCTTCACATATGTGTGCATGCGAAGCGTCATCTTTTTCACCATTAACCATCCAGGTTTTTGTTTCTTTTATCGGTTGAGGATTTCTAAAATATCCTGATTGATAACATTCTACAGCTCTAGGTAATGCGGCAGCATAATATAAATCTTTACTGATAAGAACATCTCTTATTCTTTTTTCAGAGATTGCAAGTGAGTTCATTCCCCCTCTTGACCAACCAGTTATTCCAACTTTTTTTATATTAATTTTTGGATCTTTTGACAAATATTCAAGCGTCATAAATGCATCAATATAAAATGAATAAGTTGATACTTGTGCTTGATCTGCTGCTGCGCCTGTTACATTTCTTGCAGTAAAATTATCTACGAACATTACTGCAATTCCCTTTTTCCTCAATTGCATTCCCATTGATTTGTTAAATTTAAACCATTTACTGATATATGACTTAGGTCCACCACTTGCATGATTGAATACTAAAACAGGAAATGGTCCTTCACCTTTTTTAGGATATGCAATTAATGCATCTATCTCGACTGGTGAGTTTTTATAAGACCCATCTTTTATACTCATAAATTCATTTGGAAAAGGTCCCGAATTATATGAAGGGATTTTTACCAACTCACCTCCTTTAAAAGATTTCAATAATATTTTTAGTGGTGTGTCAGCTAATACTGAATTAGCAAATAACAAAGAAATTAAAATTATAAAGATTCTTTTTTTAATCATTAAAAAATTGATTTAGAATATTTTTTCCAATTATCTTGATAGTGCTTAGTATTTTCTGCTACTGCTTTTTTTTCTTCTTCTGTAACTTCTCTTATAACTTTGCCTGGTGAACCAATTACTAGTGAATTGTCTGGTATCTCTTTATTCTCTGTAATTAGAGCTTTAGCGCCAATGATACAATTCTTTCCGATCTTAGCGTTATTAAGAATCACTGCACCTATTCCAATTAAACTATTGTCCCCTATCGTACAGCCATGAAGCATGACCATGTGCCCAACAGTTACGTTTTTTCCTACTTTTAATGGATAACCAGGATCAGTGTGTAAAACACTTCCATCTTGAACATTTGAACCTTCGCCAATAAGGATATTTTCAATGTCTCCTCTTAAGGTTGCATTAAACCAAATACTAGAATTCTTTTCTAAGGTAACGTCACCAATTATAGTTGCATTTGGAGCTACCCAATTTTCACCTGAATTTTTTGGTTTTTTATTTTCCAAATCGTAAAACATACCTTATATAATACACTACATGGCATTAACTAAAACTCCAATATGTGATTTCGGAGAAAAAGCAAAAAACTTCGAGTTAAAATCTACAAATAATAAAATAATTACACTTAATGATATAAAAGGTGAAAATGGAACTTTGATAATGTTTATTTGCAATCATTGTCCTTATGTTAAAGCAGTTATTGAAAATATTGTTCAAGATTGTAAAAAATTAGAAGCATTAGGTATTAAAGCAACTGCTATTTGCTCTAATGATGTTAAAAATTATCCTGAAGATTCATTTGAAAATATGATTAAATTTTCACAAAATCATAACTTTAACTTCCCTTACCTTTTTGACGAAACTCAAGAAATTGCAAAAAACTATGGGGCAGTTTGTACTCCTGATTTTTTTGGATACAATAAAAACTTAGAACTTCAATACAGAGGAAGAATAAGAGAATTAAAAGATTTAAAACCAATTTCACATGGTGATAGCGATTTATACAAATCCATGAAGCAAATAGCCGAAACAACTAAAGGACCAGAAAATCAAATCCCAAGCATGGGATGTAATATAAAATGGAAAAATTAAATAAATGTATTTAATTATTACAAGATCCTTTCCTCCAGAAGTTGGTGGAATGCAAAATTTAATGGGTGGACTAGCAAAATCTTTGTCAAAACACGACTTAACAAAAGTTTTTGCTGATTTTACAGATAAGCATGAGAATTTTGATAATAATGTATCTTTTTCAGTAGAACGTATTGCTGGAGCTAAATTTTTTCGAAAATTTAGAAAATCTTATTTAATAAATGAATATTTAAAAAAAAATAAAAATGTTAAATGTATAATTGCGGATCATTGGAAGAGTTTAGAATTAATTAAATCAAATAAAAAGAAAATTTGTTTAATTCATTCAAAAGAAATTAATCATCCTTTAGGTTCGAGAATGAACTCTCGAGTAAATAAAGTTCTCAATAAAGTTGATTATGTGATCTCAAATTCAAATTATACAAAAAACCTAGCTATCAAACTTGGTGTTAATGATGAAAAAATTGTTGTTATTAACCCTGGAGTAGAACCGATTAAAGAAATACCAAAAATATATCTTGATGAAGCTGAAAAATTATTTAATGGAAAAACCAATAGATTAATAACAGTTTCAAGATTTGATAAACGTAAAAACCATGAAAAAGTTATTATGGCTATAAGAAATTTAAAAGAACTTTATCCGAACATTGTATATTTGTGTGTTGGTTATGGTGATGAGGAAGATAATATAAAGAAACTTGTAAATGAATTAAATTTGAACAATCAAGTAATTTTCATGAAAAATATTGATGATAATTTAAAAAATGCTCTAATAGCTAAATCAAATATTTTCATTATGCCATCTATTATACATAACAAATCAGTTGAAGGTTTTGGTATAGCTTTTGTAGAAGCTGCTCAACATGGAATTCCTTCAATTGGTGGTAAAGATGGAGGAGCTTCAGATGCAATTATTCATAAAAAAACCGGTCTTTTATGTGATGGAAATAGTCTGGAAGAGGTTTATGAATCAATTGATCAACTTTTAAAAAATCATGCTTATAAGGAATATGGTAAGCTAGCAAAAGAAAATTCACAAAAGTTTCATTGGAATAAGATAATTGAAGAATATAAAAGAATATTGTAAAATATTGATATGATTGAAAAGTTTAATGGAATTATTTATTTAATAATATTTTTAGTACATTTTATTGCTTACGCTGTTTATGCTTTTAGATGTCTTTTCACTACAAAAAAATTTGTAGATAAATATGGGATGGGTGACGGAGCGGCAATAATGACAAGATTTTTTGGATCTATTTTTGTTGGTTCAGTTTTGATGGCAATATATGTTGGATTTATTAGACCAGCTGGTTTAGAAAACACTTGGGCATTTTTCAATTTAATATTTTTACAAAACGCTTTTGCATTTATTTTTGCAATTTGGTCTCATCAAAAAGGAAATTTGGGAACAAATGAAAAAACTTCAGTTGAAGGCATTATTGCACCTGGGGCATTAACATTGCTAAGCGCAGTTCTTTGTTACGGATTATCTGATAAAATTTATATTTAAATTTTATTTATTAAATATTCTAAAACTTTTTCAGGGCTAAGTTTATTTAAGTTATCAACCTGAATAGCTTTAAAATTTTCTCTTTCAATGCTAACTTTATATGCTGTTGTGTGAGATCCAAATAAAGTTAGACCTTTTGCTTGTAAATGTGCAGACATATGTGCCGGACCTGTATCATTTGCAATGATAAAACTACTATCTTTAATCAATGACGACAATTCAGAAATATTCAAAGCTTTTTCATTATTTAATATACTTATAGCGTTTATATTTTTTGCTTCATTTATCTCTGTAGGACCTGGAGCTACCAAAATTTTATATTCTTCTTTATATTTATTTTGAATTAAATCTATCAACTGATTGTAGTAAGGCCATTTTTTAGATGTTAAATGAGGAGAACAAAATGGAAATAAAAGAATATATTTATTTAAATCATATTTTTTTTTTATTTCATTTATTTCAGAGCATGCCCAACTAAAATTAGGTTTCATTGTGTTTTTAGTTGTTAGGCCTGAGGTTTTTAGCTGATGGTCAAAACGTTCTAAAACTGATTTTTTATCGAAATCCTCTTTACTTGTTCCTTTTGGAAGAGTTGTTTCAGATGATGACCATTTATCTAAATTAGAATTAGGAAATAATATTTTCTTATAAAAAGATGTTCTTGATGAATTTTGCAAATCATAAACCTTAGTAAAATTTAATTTTTTTATTTTTCTCATTAAAGAATAAATATAAATCAAATTAAATCTTGAAAGTCTTTTATCTAAAACAACTTCAGCTAAATAAGGATTTTTTTTGAACAAGTCGAAATAAGGTTTGGTTGTTAACAAATATATTTGATCATTTGAATGATTTTCAGAAATATCTTGAATTACACCGCTTGCCTGGGCTATATCGCCTAAAGAACCATGTTTAATTACTAAAATGTTTGACATATTTTTAACAAGTTAACACACTATAAATTATTATGAATAAAATTCTAGTCGAAGTATCAGTTGGTGAACTTTTAGATAAAATTTCAATATTAGAAATAAAAAAAGAAAAGATAAAAGATAGTGAAAAACTCAAATTTATCGTAGATGAATTAAGTATTCTTAAAAACCAGTTAGAAAAAAATATTAAAGGTGGACTAATACCTGATGAACTTTTTAAATCATTAAAAGAAGTGAATACTAAATTATGGATAATCGAAGACGATAAAAGAATGTGCGAAAAAAATTCTGATTTTGGTGAAAAATTTATTAAACTTTCAAGAGATGTTCATTTTTTAAATGACAAAAGAGCTAAAATAAAATTAGAAATAAATAATCTTACAGGATCAAAAATAAAAGAAATTAAGGAGTATACTAATTACTAATACTTGCCTTTTTTTTCAGAATCCAAATAAAAAATTTTTGATAGCTCTTCGTTTGCCTTTTGTCTTAAAATAATATCTTTTTTGTTCATTAGTTGATTTGGTCTCTCAGCTTTCTCATGATAATTAAATAAATCCTCGCCTCTTGCTAACTGAACATACATTTTACCTAAAACTTGATTTACATTGGTTCCAATATAGCTCTGAATAACAAATCCAATTCTTCTTTCTTTACTTTTATTTAATCCTGATCCATGAATAACTGCTGGGTGATGTAATGACATTTGACCTGCTTTTAGTATAACTGGTGTTGTTTCGCTAATGGGAACATTTTCTATTGTTTGACCTCTAGTCAATAAATTATTCTCATCAAATTTTTGATTATGATGTTTAATTTCATTTTTGTGTGTGCCTGCCCACATTTTCATACATCCGTTTGTTTCATTAGAATCTGTTATAGCTACCCATGCTGTCACCCAATTATGAGGTTCAAGACCAATATATTTTGCATCTTGATGAAAACTTACAAAACCTTTTTCATCGGGATTTTTAATAAATAAAGTTGTTCCACAAACGAGAATATTTTTACCTATAATACTTTCAACTGCATCTAAGATTTTTGTATTGTGACAAACTTTATCGAATACTGGAGAAATTAAATGAACATAGTTTCGATTTATTCCTTCTAAAGCTTTTGGCCAGTTTTTTTCTATTTTTTCTATTTCATCTTTAATTTCTTTAGTTTCAATAGAAGTTAAGACATCAACTGGCGAAATATAACCTTTTTTTTTATATTGATCTATTTGTTCTGTTGTTAATTTGGTCATTGTTAATAACCATATTTTTTTTCTAAAAATTTTATTAGATTGTGAATTACAAAAGTCATAAATAAATAAATACTACCAGCAACAATAAATACTTCTATAGGTTTAAACGTTGTAGAAATTATGTATTTTGCAACTCCAGTCAAATCCATCAATGTCACTGTGCTTGCTAAAGAAGTTCCTTTCATCATTAATATAATTTCATTACCATATGCTGGAAGAGATTGCCTAATTGCTATTGGAATTTGAATTTTATAAAAAATTATTTTATTAGATATTCCTAAACTTTTTCCTGCTTCAATAAATCCTGGTTTAATTGTTTGAAATGCCGATCTAAGAATTTCCGAAGTATAAGCGCCGGTGTTTAAAGAAAATGCTATAATTGCACACCAGTAGGGTTCTTTAAAAACAACCCATAAAAAAGTCGATCTAAAGTATTCTATTTGACCTAAACCGAAATAAATAATAAATATTTGAACAAGTAATGGTGTTCCTCTAAATATATAAGAGTATCCGTAAGCAAATTTATTTATAATTTTATTTTTATTTAATCTTAAAATCGCAAATAATAATCCGATAAATAGACCAAAAAATAAAGAAAGAGATAATAATTTTAAAGTTACAACTGTAGCACCTAATAACTTTGGAAGACTGGTTATCATTAAATTTATATCCATTAAAAACCCCTGCTATATTTAATTTCCAATCTATTGATTAATTTCATACTTAAAAATGTAAGTAATAAATATAAAACTGCAGCAAATGAATAAAAGAAAAGTGGATCTCTAGTTGATCCAGCAGCAATATATGATTGCCTCATTATTTCAACTAAACCTGTAACTGATATTAAAGATGTATCTTTTAAAGTTATTTGCCAGACGTTGCTTAGATTTGGAATTGCCAGTCTTAACATTTGAGGCATTATTACTTTAAAAAAATAAACAAATCTTTTAAGCCCCAAAACCTGTGAAGCTTCAAATTGTCCTTTATCTATAGACTGAATTGCTCCTCTAAAAACTTCTGTTGAATACGCGCCAGATATAATGCCAATAGCAAATGAACCTGTTATGAAAGCATTGATTTCAATATATTCGTTATATCCAAATATAGAGGCCACATACATAACGGCACCACTTCCACCAAAAAAAAATAAATAAATAACTAGTAATTCTGGAACTCCTCTTATTACTGTTGTGTAAGAGTTTCCAATAAGATTAAAAAATTTATTTTTGGATAACTTAAGTGGAGTAAATATTAATGCAAAGAGAAAACCTATAAACATTGCTGTTATTGAAACAGCTATAGTCATCAGGGTTGCGTAAAATAATTCATCACCCCAACCAGTATCTCCAAATGCAAGAAGTCCCATACAGACTGGCGACTATATATTATACAGTCGCCAAATCTTAAATTTAATTACATAGAAGCGTCGAAACCGAACCATTTAGTAGCAATTCTACTAATGTCTCCGTTCTTTCTCGCTTTATCGATTGCTCTGTTAAATGCGTTAAGAAGTTCAGTGTCATCTTTTCTAATACCAACTCCTACACCATTACCAAAAGCACCACCTGAAAAAGTTGGTCCAGTTAAAACAACTGGTTTACCAGATTTTTCTGCATAATCACTGAATGCTACTGCGGCAGCTAATGCAGCGTCACATCTACCAGATGCAAGATCTAGATTAACCTCGTCTTGTGTTTTATAAGTTCTGACATTCACTTTTCCAACATCACCAGAGTCTAAAAAGTTTTGGTGAATTGTTGCTGTTTGAACACAAACCGTTTTTCCAGCTAGGGCTGCAGTAAGAGTTTTTAATGCTTTTTTTGCAGCAGCGTTTGGTTTAGTTAAATTTATTCCAGCAGGTGTATCTAAACCTTCAAGACTTGAACCTTTCATAACAGCTAATGAAGCAACTTCGTCAGCATAACCTTGAGAAAAACTAATTGCTTTTTGTCTTTCTGCGGTAATAGACATTCCTGCCATTATTGCATCAAACTTTCTCATTATCAGCGCAGGAATCATTCCATCCCAATCTTGCTCTACTATTACACATTGTTTTCCCATATATCTACAAAGTGCCCAAGCTAGTTCAACTTCAAATCCAATAAGTTTGCCTGATTCATCTTTTGAATTCCAAGGTGGATAAGCGCCTTCTGTTCCTATTCTTATTTTATCAGCATTAGCAGATATTGTTAAAAATAAAGTTATCAATAACCCTAAGCTGAATCTTTTAATCATATTCATTTTCCCTCCAATAATATAAAATTGAGTATTCCACAAAATTTAAGATTTAAAAAGATATTTTTAGCCTGAATGATTTATAGATGATGCAAAATTCCAGGAACAGTCAAAACTTGGTATATAAACCCTATCTAAAGTTGTATTTTTGAAGCTCTTATTAAAAACTTTAAGCCAATTATCGACTTGCTTAGGTTTCTTATCTTGGCTTCCAACTTGAGCTGTTATAACTCCATTTGGTTTAAGAATTCTTTTTAGAGATTTCATATTTTTTGCTGCTAGGTCTATACAAAATTGATCGTCATTTAAATCAACAAAAATTTTATCATATCTGTTATCTTCAACAGATTTTATACTTTCAAATGCATCTCCCCATATACATTTTACAGAATTTTTGTTAGTTGCTTTGTTTCCAACTTTGCTAAGATGTTTATTGCATACTTGAACAACTTCAGGGTCTAATTCAAACCAATCAATAAAATTAAAATTTTTAGATATACATTCTCTTGCAACTCCTCCATCTCCTCCTCCTATAATAGCAGCTTTATCTTTGTCTTTACTAATTTTAAGGCTAGAATTTACAAAAGTAGAGCTATATAAATGTTCATCGTTTGCAGCAACTTGAAGTTCATTGTCAATGAATAAAGATTTTCCAAACTGTTCTAAATCAAGTATTTCTATATGCTGACCCACTTTTGATGTAAAATCTTCCAATACATTGTTTACAACATAAAATTTCTTTAAACCTGGCGAACTGTAAATATCGTCATAAAGAGTAACTGTATCCCGGTTAAATTCTTTTTTAACTATTCTTTTATGGTCTATTTCTTTCTTTAAAATATCCAATGCAACTAATGGAGAAACTTTTCCACATGTAAAGAAATCAAAGCTAATGATGCCTCTTTCTGGAAATGTATGAAAACTGATGTGACTCTCTGCTAATAGCGCAACTAGCGTAAAACCTTGCGGCTCAAATTTATGTTTTGATATTTCAAGAACCGTAACTTTTGCTTTTTTTGCAATCTTATATACTAACTTTTCATAAAATGATGGACTATATTCTTTCTTAGTTCCTATGATATCCAGAGTTATATGTTCTCCTACCTTTTTTACCATTATAAAGCTCCCGATTCCTTATAAGACATACTAAACAAATTTTTTTGCTTCTTTCAAATAAAAAACTGCTGTAAAACTTTATCCACAAGGAAATGAATTTTGAAAAATAATTGGTCAAACTCAGAAGCAAAGAAATATATCAAAAGATATAAAAATCTTGGTCACTCTAGCGATATGGCGTTACGCGTGTATACGACAAGATTACTGGGTAGAAACAAAGAATTAGTTTTACATGGAGGTGGAAATACCTCAGTAAAAACATCTATAAAAGATATTGATGGTAAAAAATATGAAGTACTTTGTGTTAAAGGAAGTGGGTGGGATATGGCTGAAATTGAACCTGAGGGGCTTCCTGCTGTAAAATTACAACCTCTACTATCACTTAAAAATAAAAAATATTTATCCGATGAGGATATGGTCAGTTATCAAAAAAGAAATTTAATTAATATAAAATCCCCGAACCCTTCAGTTGAAACTTTTTTACACGCTTTTTTACCTTTTAAATTCGTCGATCATACTCATTCAGATGCGATAATGAATGTTACTAATAGACCTGGATCTTTAGATTTTTGTAAAAAAATTTTTGGTAAAAAGGTTAGCATTGTTCCATACGTGATGCCGGGATTTGGTTTAGCTCAAAAGATAAATGAAGTTTATAACAAAAACCCAAATATCAATTGTTTAATTTTAATGAATCACGGGATATTTACCTTTGCTAATAATGCTAAAGATGCTTATGGGCTAATGATAAAATATGTTTCTCTAGCGGAAAAAGCAATAGGAAAGCTTAAATCTAAAAAAATAAAACAAATAGCAAATTATCCTACAAAATTTAATGCTCAAGATATTTCACCAATATTGAGAGGTCTTTTATCAGAAAAAAATGATGAAAAATTTATTTTAAACTTTAGAACAAGCAAAAATTTAAAATATTTTATAAATGGTAAAAATGTAAAATCTTATTCTTCTAAAGGAACAGCAACTCCAGACCATGTCATTAGAGTAAAACCTTTTCCTTTAGTTATAACACCTAAAAAAAACTCAACAATTCAAGAATTTAAAATAAATGCAGAAAAAGCATTTAAAAATTATAGAAAAAAATACATAAAATATTTCAATATAAATAAAAAAAAAGTCAAGGGAAAAAAAATAATGCTTGATACTTCTCCTAGAGTTATTTTAGTTCAAAACGTTGGATTGTTTAGTGTTGGAAAGGATTTAAATTCAGCAAAAATTGCTGGTGATCTAACAGAGACAAACGCTAGAGTTATTTCTTCAGTTGAAGAGACTTCAACATACAAGTTTATACCCGAAAAAGATTTATTTGATGTTGAATACTGGTCATTAGAACAAGCAAAAATCAAAAAACAAAAAAAACTTCTTGAAGGAAACGTGGTTGTTATAACTGGAAGTACGGGAACTATTGGTTTTGAAACATACAAAATGTTTAAAAGTTATGGTGCTGAAGTCGTTCTTCTTGATTTTAATCGTGAAAAACTTACTCAATTACAATCTAAAATTAATGATACCTGTATTTATTGTGATGTAACAAATAAAAAAAGTGTTGAAAATGCTTTCAGTGAAATTTGTAAAAAATTTGGTGGATTTGACATATTAATTTCTAATGCAGGAACAGCGCCGAGCGGAACTATAGGTGAAGTAAATGATGATTTGTTAAGAAAAAGTTTTGAAATAAATTTTTTCTCTCACCAAAATTGTGCTTCTGAAGCTGTCAAAATAATGAAAAAACAAAATATTAATGGCTGTTTACTTTTTAATATTTCAAAACAAGCGGTAAATCCTGGTAAAAATTTTGGACCATATGGTTTACCTAAATCTGCATTGTTAAGTTTGTGTAAACAATATGCGGTAGATTATGGATCATTTGGAATTAGATCAAATGGAGTTAACGCAGATAGAATAAGAAGTGGATTAATGACAGATAAAATGATTAAAAATAGAGCTAAAGCAAGATCAGTAACTACTGATGACTACATGAAAGGTAATTTATTATTAAATGAAGTTAAGGCCGAGGATGTTGCTAAAGCTTTTTTTCATCTAGCTATTTCAAAAAAAACTACAGGAGCTGTTCTTACTGTTGACGGGGGAAATATAGCGGCCTCTTTAAGATAATACTTTTCAATTAAAGCTTGATTTTTAACAAATAACTATAGAAAATAAGAAAATTAAATTATGTCAGATACAACGAAATTTTTTTTAGAAGAAAGTAAATTACCGAAAACTTGGTATAATATTTCTGCTGATTTACCTAAACCATTATCACCTGTACTTCATCCAGGAACTTTAAAACCAGTTGGGCCCGATGACTTAGCTCCATTATTTCCAATGGCCCTTATTGGACAAGAAGTTTCTCAAGAAAGAGAAATAGAAATTCCAGAACCGGTAAGAGAGATTTACAAGCAATGGAGACCATCCCCTCTTTATAGAGCTAGAAGACTTGAAAAAGAATTAGATACTCCTGCAAAAATTTATTACAAGTATGAAGGTGTTAGTCCTTCAGGTAGTCATAAACCCAACACTGCAGTAGCTCAAGCCTTTTATAATAAAGAAGAGGGAACAAAAAAAATTACAACAGAAACAGGTGCTGGACAATGGGGAAGCTCATTAGCTTTTGCTTGTTCTATTTTTAAAATTGAATTGGATGTTTACATGGTAAAAGTAAGTTTTGAGCAAAAACCATATAGAAAAATGATAATGCAAACTTATGGTGCAAATTGTTTTCCAAGTCCATCAAATAGAACAAAAACAGGTAAAGCAATTCTAGAAAAAGATCCAAATAATACTGGTAGCTTAGGAATAGCTATTTCTGAAGCTGTTGAAATGGCAGTTCAGGATCCAAAAACAAAATATTCTTTAGGAAGTGTTTTAAATCATGTTTTAATGCATCAAACAATTGTAGGTAATGAAGCCATATTGCAAATGGAAATGGCAAATGACTATCCTGATATTTTGGTTGGATGTACTGGTGGAGGAAGTAATTTTTCAGGACTAGCATTTCCCTTTTTAGGAAAAAAATTTCGAGAAGGTAAAGATATAAAAGTTATAGGATGTGAACCTAAATCGTGTCCATCTTTAACTAAGGGAAAGTTTGCATATGATTTTGGAGACACAGGTAACTTCACTCCGTTGGTAAAAATGCACACTTTGGGATCATCTTTTATGCCACCGTCAACTCATTCTGGTGGTTTGAGATATCATGGAATGGCTCCAATGTTTAGTCATTTAGTAGATCTTGGTGCAATCGAAGCAAAAGCATTTGGACAAAAAGAATGTTTCGAGGCTGGTGTAAAATTTGCAAAAACAGAAGGTATTGTCCCTGCGCCGGAAGCAACTCATGCTGTTAAAGGGGCGATAGATGCTGCTATTGAATGTAAAAAAAATGGCCAGAAGAAAACTATTTTATTTAATTTATGCGGCCATGGTCATTTTGATATGCAAGCTTACGGTGATTACTTTGACAATAAACTTTCAGATGACAGTTATGATGAAGCTGGGGTTAATAAAGCTTTAGAAAAACTGCCAAAAATCGCTTAAAAAAATAATTAAATATTTAATAATTATATCTAAAAAATAGATTTGCTCTAATTTATATGATCAATTAAATAACTGTATGTATTTTATAAATCCATTTAAAGCCTTAAGGCCAACAAAAGAAAACGCTTCGACAGTTGCCGTTTCTAGCACTGATCATTTATCAAAAGACTCTATAAAAGATCATAAAAAAAATAATTCTTGGAGTTATTTAAACGTTTTTGCTGAAAAAGATAATTCTAAGTCTAAAGAGCAATTTGAATTAATGAAAAAAAAATCAATCTTAACAAAAGATAAAAAGAATTCATTTTATATTTATAAAATATCAACAGGTGAACATTCGCAAGTAGGCATAGTTGGTACTGCAAAATTATCTGCTTACGATAATTTACATATACGAGGTCATGAAGAAATTTTTTTTGAAAGATCTCAAAAAAGAATGAAACAGATGGATAATTTAAACGCACAAATAGGTCCTATATATGCTGTTTATCCTGATAATAAACAACTCAATGATTTAATTGAAAAAGAATTAGCTAATTCTCCTGAATACTCATTTAATGGTATGGACCAAAGTAAGCATGAGATGTGGGTTGTTGATGAAGAAAATAAAGTTTTAAAAATATCTGATTTATTTAATTCTATAAATAGAATTTATATTGCAGATGGACATCATAGAATGGACGCATTATTAAAACTTTCAAAATTTAAACAACATAAAAACCATGATCATACTGGAAGTGAATTATATAATTATTTTATGATAGCAATTTTTCCAACAAGTCAAGCAAGAATACTTGATTATAATAGACTTATAAAAGATTTGTATGGGTATTCACCTTCTGATTTTATCAAGGAAGTTAAAAAAAAATTTAAAGTAGAAAAGCAAAGCTCTTCTTATAAACCAGAAAAATCTCAGATATTTGGAATGTATTTAGAAAAACAATGGTATTCTTTGGAGCTTAAGGAGAAACCACACCAAAATTTATTTCATATTATTAATTTAGACATAAATTTATTGCACTATTATTTATTAGAACCAACCTTAGGAATTGGAGATCCAAGATATGATAATAGAATTGATTTTTTAGCAGGTTTCCATGGATTGGAAGGTATAGAAAAAAAAGTAGATTCTGGCGAAGCGAAAGTTGGTTTTGCATTATTTGCCACTCAAATGGAAAATGTAATTAGTTTTGCAGATAAAAAATTAAATATGCCCCCTAAATCAACTTGGTTTGACCCCAAACCTTTGGATGGTTTAGTTGCGTACGATTTTGAATAAAATTACCGCGTCAATTATTCATTATTTATTGCTAAAAAATATATATAAAAAAAATAGTGACATATTTTAAAAAAACAATATATCTAAATTTATTTTATGGATAAACCTAGCCAAAAACCTCAGAATCCAAATTTTTCAAGTGGTCCATGTTCAAAACGTCCTGGTTGGACTATTGATGTTTTAAAAGACTCTCCAATTGGAAGATCGCATAGACATAAAGTTTGTAAAGAAAGATTAAATGAAGCAATTGTTAAATCAAAAAAAATTTTAAATTTACCTGATGAATATTTAGTTGGAGTAATGACAGGATCTAATACAGGTGCTTTAGAAGCTGCAATGTGGTCTCTATTAGGGCAAAGAGGTGTTGATGTGCTTGCGTGGGAAAATTTTGGTAAAGACTGGGTTATAGATATTGTAGACCAATTTAAATTGAAGGATGTAAATAGCCATGTAACTGATTATGGAACGCTACCTGATCTTACTAAAGTAAATTTTAAAAATGATGTAGTATTTACATGGAATGGCACAACTGCCGGTGTAAGAATTCCAAATGGTGACTGGATTCCAGATGATAGAGAAGGTTTAACAATATGTGATGCCACGTCAGGAATTTTTGCGATGGACATAGATTGTAAAAAATTAGACGTTATCACTTGGTCTTGGCAAAAAGTTTTAGGTGCTGAAGCAGCGCATGGAATGGTGGCTTTATCTCCACGTGCTGTAGAAAGACTTGAAACTTACGTTCCACCCTGGCCTGTTCCAAAACTATTTAGACTAGCGAATAAAAAAAAACTAATTAAAGCAATATTTGAAGGTGGAATAATAAATACACCTTCAATGATATGTGTTGAAGATGCTCTTGATGCTTTAAAGTGGGTTGAGTCTGTAGGCGGTACAAAGGGACTGATAAAAATTTCTAATGAAAATCTTAAAATTTGTGAAGATTGGATATCTAAAAGCGAAAATTTCAAATTCATGTGTGCTGATAAAAAATTAAGATCATCAACAAGTATTACAATCTTAGTTAAAGATGAGTGGTTCGCTAAACATAATGAAGAGGATCAAAGAGGATTGTTAAAAAAATTATTTTCAATTCTAGAAAAAGAAGGTGTTGCAAATGATATTAACGGTTACCCTAAAGCTCCGCCAAGTATAAGAATTTGGGGAGGATCTACTGTGCAAAATAGTGATATAAAGGCACTGCTACCTTGGATAGATTGGGCTTATCACTCAATTAAAAATAATGCCTAAAGTTTTAATTTCAGACTCAATGAGCAATGTAGCTCAAAAAATATTTGAAAAAAATAATATTACTGTAGATGTTAAAACAGGTTTATCTGAAGATGAAATCATTAAAATTATTCCTGAATATGATGGAATGGTAGTTAGATCAGCTACAAAAGTAACAAAAAAAATAATCGAAGCTGCAAAAAATTTAAAAGTAATAGGAAGAGCTGGCGCTGGAGTTGATAATATCGATGTTCCAACGGCTAAAGCAAAAAATATGATTGTTATGAACACACCTGGTGGAAACGCAAACGCAACAGCCGAACATGCATTTGCACTAATAATGTCTGTACTTAGAAGAACACCATTTGCAAATGAAACTACTCATAAAGGTCAATGGGAGAAAAAAAATATTAAGGGTACTGAACTTTCAAAAAAAACCTTAGGGATAATTGGATTTGGAAATGTTGGAGTAAGATTAAGTAACCTTGTTAAAGGTTTTGATATGAAAATATTAGTAAACTCAAAATCTTTAGAGTCTAGAAAAAAAGACTACCCTCATGTAGAAAATACTAATTTCGATGATTTAATAACCAAAAGTGACATTATTAGCTTTCATTGTAAGGCTGCTGCAGATGGAAAACCTATGCTTACAAAAGAACATTTCAAAAAAATGAAACCAACCTCATATGTAATTAATGCTGCTAGAGGAAATATAGTTGATGAAAAAGATTTAAATGAAGCTCTGAATGAAAATTTAATTGCTGGTGCTGCCGTTGATGTTTTTTCAAAAGAACCAGCTAAAGAAAATGTTTTATTTAATAATCCAAAAGTCATACTTACGCCTCATATCGCAGCTTCAACAAAGGAAGCATCTATTGTGGTTGCCGAAATGGTTGCTAATCAAATATCAGATTATTTATTATCTGGAAAAAAATTAAATACTGTCTGATTTATTATTTAAATTTTTTAAATATCTAAAATATAAATAGCTAAAGATTGCTCCTATAACAATTAATATATATTGGTAAAGTTTTAATATAATAAATAAAGTTGGTAACTCTTTTTCTTCAGGATTTTTTAAAAAAAAATTTGTAGTTCCATCTTCGTATAAGTCAACAGGGCCAAATGTTAGGTATATCCCATAAACAAATATGTAAATACACGGAATTATAGATATATATAAAAAAATTTTATTATTTTTAACAATACCTAAAAGATTACCAGATATACCAACGGAGACTAAACATACTAATGATAAAATTAATGGACTCATTTAAATAAATTATTTAATCCTTTCTTTGATGCTTCGCAAACTCCTTTTTCAGTAATTAATCTTGTTATATATTTAGCTGGGGTAACATCAAAAGCTAAATTCATCGCCTTACTATTTTTGGGATATATTTGTATCTTTTGTACCTTACCTTGTTCATCTAAACCTTCTATATGAGACAATTCTTCAGAGTTTCTTTCTTCAATTGGAATATCTTTATAGTCTTTGATATTCCAATCTATTGTTGAGCTAGGTAATGCTACATAAAAAGGAATATTATTATCATAAGCAGCAAGTGCTTTAAGGTAAGTTCCAACTTTATTACAAACATCACCATTAGCTAAAGTTCTGTCTGTTCCAACAATACACATATCAACTTCACCCCTTTGCATTAAAATACCACCAGTGTTATCTGCAATGATTGTGTTTTTAATTCCCTCTTCATTTAATTCATAAGATGTAAGATTTGCACCTTGGTTTCTTGGTCTAGTTTCATCGGCCCAAACATGAACTGGAATGCCTTTTTTGTGTGCATGATAAATTGGAGAAGTTGCTGTTCCCCAATTAATTGTTGCAAGCCATCCGGCATTACAATGAGTTAAAATATTAACTGTATCTTTTTTTTTATTATAAATTTCTTCAATTATTTTAAGACCATTTAATCCAATATTTTCACAAAATTTTATATCTTCTTCGCAAATTTCTTTTGCTTCATTTAATGCTATTTGTAAAATTTTATCACTATTAACACCTGATAATTTTTTTATCATTCTATCAACAGCCCACTTTAAATTTATAGCCGTTGGTCTTGAATTAATTAAATCTTCTGCGGATCTTTTTAAAAATGACTGATCATTATTTTCAATAATAGCTAAAACTAATCCATAAGCCGCTGTAGCTCCAATAAGAGGTGCGCCTCTAACTTCCATAGTTTTAATTGCATTAATAGAATCTTTTACTGTTTTTAGATATTTAATTATAAATTTATGTGGAAGTTTTGTTTGATCAATAATTTTAACAACATTATTTTCAAACCATATTGTTCGATATTCTTTGCCTTCAATTCTCATTTATTTAAAACTCTACCAGCTATTGTTTTTAGTTTGTCTTTAGTTTTTTGAGTTCTTTTTTCAGAAGCTGTAATAATTGCTACGTCTAAACAATTATTTGTTGGATCTTTAGGATCTATATGTTTTTCAAAATTTTCTATTAAATTTTTAATCATATTTTTTGCTTTAGCAGCATTTCCTAAAAGAACTTTTATTACTTGTTGAACATCTACGTTTTCATGATCTGGATGCCAACAATCATAATCAGTTACCATTGAAACCGAAGCATATCTAATTTCAGCTTCTCTAGCTAATTTGGCCTCAGGCATATTAGTCATACCAATTACGTCTGCTTTCCATGATCTATAAAGATTTGACTCTGCAAGAGTAGAGAATTGAGGTCCTTCCATAACAACATATGTCCCTCCTCTTTGATATTCTATATTTTCTTTTTTTATTGCCTCTTCACAAGCATTCATTAAACCATTTGATGTTGGATGGGCCATAGAAACATGAGCTACTATTTCATCATCAAAAAAAGTTTTATTTCTAGCAAATGTTCTATCGATAAATTGATCTACAATAACAAATTTTCCAGGTGGCAATTCATTTTTTAATGATCCTACAGCTGATACTGATACTATATCTGTGATGCCAAGTTGTTTTAAAGCATCTATATTAGCTCTAAAATTTATTTTAGATGGTGAAATAAAATGTCCCCTTCCATGTCTTGGTAAAAAATAAACATCTTTGTTGTTAAATTTTGTTTTAAGAATTTGATCAGATGGAGGTCCCCATGGGGTTTTAATGTTTAAAAGTTCACGTTCTTTGAACTCTTCAACATCGTACAAACCACTGCCCCCTATGATTGCTAATTTGTTTGTCATATTATTTAAAATGATTTAATTATTTATAACTTAAAAATATATGGATTTAAAAGATTATATTAGATCAATACCTGATTATCCTAAAAAGGGAATTTTATTTAGAGATATTACAACCCTAATAAAAAATGAAAAAGCTTTTGTTCATTGTATAAATCAAATCGTTGAAAGATCTAAAAATTTTAAATTCAATAAAGTAGCCGCGGTTGAATCTAGGGGTTTCGTGTTTGCATCTGCAGTTTCATACATAACTAATAAACCATTTATCTTGTTGAGAAAAAAAAATAAACTTCCGGCTGAAACACATTCAGTAGATTTTGAACTAGAATATGGAAAAGCTACAATTGAAGTACACAAAGATTCAATTAATAATGAAGATAATGTTTTAATAATAGATGATTTGATTGCTACTGGTGGTACGGCAGAAGCTGCCGCAAAGCTTATTAAAATTTCCAAAGGAAATGTTGCAGGTTTTATTTTTGTTATTAATCTGTTTGATTTGGGAGGTTGTGATAAACTTTTAAAACAAGATTATAAAATTGAAAATTTAATTGAATTCCCAGGTCATTGAAATAAAGATTTAACTCTATACCAAGATTTTCTTCCTAAAAAACTATTCCATATTCCGCTAAAGCGAGCATAGTACATTGTATATTTTTTTTCGTTATAAAAAATCCTAAAAAAAATCATTTTAAAAAGAGATCGAAAAAATTTTCCATACATAGTTTTTATAGCATAAAAAAAATTATAGTTTTTTTTATAAAAGTAAAATGATGACCACATCCAGTGCCAATTTCTAAACATTTCGGTTTCAATTGAATAATTAGGATCTGTAGCAGCTGACCCTTTGTGTCCTAAATGATTTACGTAAAGCTTGTTACTAGCATATATTTTTCCTTGCCGTAAAATAACATTTCGGCATAAATCGAATTCTTCAAAATACAAAAAAAAGTTTTCATCGAATAAATTTCTATTCTTAAATTTTTTTAAATTTAAAAGCATTGTACATCCAACTATCCAATGGGCACTAAACAATGAACCTTCATTTGTAATAGGTGAAATTTTCTTTAGATCTTCAAAATGACCATAACTTGCATAATCCTCTTTTCTATACATGGGACCAATAATATCAAATTCAGTGTCCTGTTTAATGTAATGATCTATAGAAGAAAAAAATTCCTTCTCATAAACAACATCTGGATTTGAGATTAGGGCATAATTAGTTTTAATTAAATTTAACCCAAAATTATTTCCTACACCGTAACCTAAATTCTTTCCAGATAAAAAAACTTCAATATTAGAAAATTTCTCTTCATATTTTTTTTTAAATTCCTGATCATTAGAATTTTCAACTATTATTATTTTTGATTTACCATCTATAGATTTAATACAATCATCTAAAATTTTATGATTAGTTTTAAAAGTAACTATCAAAACTGTTAAATCATTGACTGGAAACATATTTTGGCCATTAATATTAAATTTAATTGCAAAATATTTTAATATATTACATATAAGCCAAAAAACACATTATATTTTTTATGAAAATATTTATTACTGGAATAGCTGGTTTTTTAGGAAGTCATTTAGCTAAACATTTAATTAATTTAGGCCACGACGTTAGTGGTAACGACAACATGATTGGTGGTGATTTAGAAAATATTTCAAAAAAAATTATTTTTTATAAAGAAGATTGTACTGATTTAAAAAAAATGACTGAAATAACAAAAGGAAGTGAAATAATTTATCATTGTGCAGCTACAGCACATGAGGGATTATCAGTATTTTCTCCAAATTTTATTACAAAAAATATTTATTTAGCCAGCACATCAGTAATAACCGCTAGTATTATTAACAAAATAAAAAGATTTGTTTTTTGTTCATCTATGGCCAGATATGGGGAACAAAAAACTCCTTTTACAGAAGATATGGATACCAAACCTGTAGATCCATATGGAATAGCAAAAGTTGCAAGTGAAAAATGCTTAATGCATCTAGCAGATTTAAATGGAATGGAATGGAATATTGCAGTACCCCACAATATAATCGGACCTAACCAAAAATATGATGATCCATATAGAAATGTTGTTTCAATTTTTATAAACAGAAATTTGCAAGGCAAGCCTGCTATAATTTATGGCGATGGTGAGCAAAAAAGATGTTTCTCTTATATTGATGATGTTATTTTTTGTTTAATAAAATTAGGTTTAGATAAAAACATAACTAAAGAAATTGTAAACGTTGGACCTGATGAAGAAACTGTATCTATAAAAGAAGTTGCTAATTTAGTTGCAAATGAAGTTGGATTTAATGGAAATCCAAAATTCATTCCCGAAAGACCAAAAGAGGTAAAATTAGCATCGTGTAGTGCTGATAAAGCAAGAAAAATTCTTGGATATGAAACAAAAACAAGTTTAAGAAACTCCATAAAAAAAACTGCTCATTTTATTAAATCTAGAGGAGTAAAAACATTTGAATATAATTTACCTTTAGAGATAAATAATGAGATAACTCCAGAAACATGGAAAAAAAAATTAATATAGGTTTATTTTAATATGAAAAAAAATGTTATTGTTACTGGAGGCCTTGGTTTTATAGGTAGTAACTTGATTAAGTTATTACTAAAAAAAAATTTTAAAGTTATTAATATAGATAAAATTTCATACTCTTCAAATTTCTATAATACTAAAGATTTTAATGTTAAAAAAAATTATAAATTTATAAAATGTAATATAAATAACTCAAAAAAAATTAACAATATTTTAAATAAATATAAACCTTTATGCATATTTAATTTAGCTGCCGAAACTCATGTAGATAGATCAATTGATAGTCCAAAAGAATTTATAGAAAGTAATATTTTAGGCGTTTTTAACTTGCTAGAATGTTTTAAAAAATTTTCTAAAAAAAATAAAAAGTCTAGATTAATTCATATTTCTACAGATGAAGTTTATGGGGATATTTTAAAAAACAGATCTAAAGAAAATGATACATATAAACCTAGCTCTCCTTATGCTGCAACTAAAGCATCTTCGGATCATCTTGTTTATTCCTATGTCAGAACATACAAAATAAATGCAATTGTAACCAATTGTTCGAATAACTACGGACCAAGACAACATCCTGAAAAACTTATTCCTAAAATAATTTATAACTGTATTAATAATAAAAATGTTCCTTTATACGGTGATGGTAAAAATTCTAGAGAATGGATTTATGTAGATGACCATTGTAATGCTTTACTTAAAATCTTTAAAAGTGGAAAAAATGGAGAGTTTTATAATATTGGATCTAATCTTAATCAAAATAATTTAAATATAGCAAAATTACTTATTAAAATTGCAAAGACAAAAATTGAAACTGGGAAAAATGTAAAAATTAAATTTGTTAAAGACAGGCCTGGACATGATTTTAGATATGCTCTTAATAGCAACAAAATTAAAAAAAAATTAGGATGGAAATCATCTACAGGGTTAAAAAAAGGACTTGAAAAAACTTTTGAGTGGTATCTAAATAACCAAAACTATTATTCTAAGTTGAAAAAAACTGATATTACTAAAAGATTAGGTCAAAAATATTAATGATAAAAAAAGGAATTATTTTAGCAGGTGGAATGGGAACGAGAATGAGTCCACTAACCAAAGCTGTAAATAAGCATTTGCTTCCAATTTATGATAAGCCTCTAATTTTTTACCCATTATCAATTTTAATGCTGGCAAAAATTAGAGAAATTTTAATAATTGTTAATAAAGGACAGTTAAATCAATATAAAAAGATAATTCCGAACGGTGATAATCTTGGAATTAAGATAACTTTTAAAGAACAAAAAAAACCCGTAGGATTGCCAGATGCATTTATATTGGGTGAAAAGTTTATTGGAAAAAGTAATACAGCTTTAATTTTAGGTGATAATTTTTTCTATGGTCAAAATTTAACAAAAATACTTAATCAATGCTGCAAATTAACGAGTGGCGCTAAAGTTCTTTTGCATAAGGTATCTAAGCCAGAATTATATGGCGTTGCAAAAGTTAATAGTAAAAATAAAATTATTTCAATAAAAGAAAAACCAAAAAAATATATTTCTGATTTAGCAATTACTGGCTTATATTTTTTTGACAATAAAGTAATAAAATATTCAAAATCACTAAAACCATCTAAAAGAGGTGAAATTGAAATTACCGATTTATTAAACAAATATAAATCAAAGAAAAAACTTACTGCTGATTACATAGGTAGAGGTGGTGCTTGGCTTGACACTGGTTCTATAGAAGATTTTTATAAAACAAGTACTTTTGTTTCTGCTATTGAAAATAGACAAGGTTTTAAAATTGCTTGCTTGGAAGAAATATCTTTATTAAACAATTGGATAAATAAAAAACATATTTTAAAGGCAATAAAATTTTATGGTAATTGCTCTTATTCAAATTACTTGAAAAAGTTAATATCTAAATGACCATTAAATCAAAAATAAAATTTTATCCACAAGCAATTATTAAATTGATATTATGTTAGATATTAATATCTTACTAATAAAATGAGAATTGAAGAAGATATAAAACTAGATTATTCAGATGTTTTATTCAGACCTAAAAGAAGCACTTTATCAAGTAGAAAAGATGTTGATTTAAGAAGAACTTACAAATTTAAATATAGCAAAAACGAATGGTCAGGTATTCCAATTGTTGCAGCTAATATGGATGGTGTTGGTGAACTAGGTGTTGCTGAAAGTTTATCAGAATTTGAAATGATAACATGTCTAACCAAGCAGCATGATGTGAAAAAGCTAGAAAAATTTAAAAATTTAAAAAAAATATATAAAAACATTTCTTTAAGTATTGGAATAAAAAAAGAAGATTTTGATAGACTTGATAAAGTTTTAAAAGAATTTTCATTTATTAAATTTATTTGTGTTGATGTTGCAAATGGATACTCCGAACATTTTAGTGCTTTTATAAAATCTGTAAGAGATAAATACCCAACAAAAACAATAATTGCTGGAAATGTCGTAACGGCAGACATGACTCAAGAATTAGTCTTAAGTGGAGCGGATATAGTAAAGGTTGGCATTGGTCCTGGAAGTGTTTGTACAACAAGAATACAAACCGGCGTTGGATATCCTCAATTAAGCGCTGTGATGGAATGTGCTGATGCCGCTCATGGTTTAGGTGCTCATATTATTGCTGATGGTGGTTGCACATGTCCTGGAGATGTCGCAAAAGGCTTTGGTGGTGGCGCTGATTTTGTTATGCTTGGAGGAATGTTTGCAGGTCATGATGAAGGAAAAGGTAAAATTATAAAAAATAATGGAAGTAAATATATTGAATTTTATGGATCTAGCTCAGATATTGCAAATAAAAAACACTATGGTGGTTTGTCAACGTATAGAAGTAGTGAAGGACGTACTGTAAGAGTTAAATATAGAGGAAAAATAAAAGATACAATTTTAAATATTCTTGGAGGAATAAGAAGTAGCTGCACTTACGTTGGAGCTCCATCTTTAAAACAATTAAGTAAATGTACAACATTTGTAAGAGTATCAAACCAATTTAATGAAACTTTTACGAAGTAAAAGTTTATTAAAATGAAATATCAAAAAACTAAATTTAAAGATTTAAAAATTTATAAAGGTATTAAATTTAATGACTCTAGAGGATATTTTAGAGAAGTTTATAAAGATAATTTTTTAAAAAAAAAATTAATCTTTTGGTGTATGTCCAAATCTAAAAAAAATGTACTTAGAGGAATACATCTTCAAACAAAAAATCCTCAAGCTAAATTTATATCTGTTGTAAAAGGTAAAATTCTTGATGTTGTTATAGATTGTAGAAAAAAGTCAAAAACTTATGGAAAACATTTTAAGATAATACTTTCAGACCAAAACTGTAAATCACTTTATATCCCAGCTGGTTTTGCGCATGGATTTTTAACACTGGCAAAAGAAAATATAGTTTTTTACGGTAATAGTAATTATAGATCAGCAAATCATGAAATAACAATAAAGTGGAACGATAGTAAACTAAATATAAATTGGCCTAAATCTAAAAAAATAATTTCAAAAAAAGACTTAAACGGAATAAGTATTGCTAATGTCAAAATCTAGCTTGATAGTAGTTACGGGTGGAAGCGGAAGATTTGGTTCAATTTTAAAAAATTTTAAATCTAAGAATAAAAATTATCTATTTCCATCTAAAAAACAGCTTAACATTTTGAATATTAATTCGATTCAAAAATATTTAAAAAGAAAAAAACCAAAAATTTTGCTGCACTTAGCAGGATTGTCTAGACCGATGAAAATTCATGATAAAGATATAAACAAAAGCATTAATTTAAATATTATTGGAACTTCAAATATTGTTACTGTTTGCTCAAAGCTTAATATAAAATTAATTTATTTTTCAACTAATTATGTTTATCCTTATAAAAAAGGTTTTTACAAAGAAACTGATCCTGTTAATCCGTCTAATAATTACGCTTGGTCAAAACTTGGTGGTGAATGTGCTGTAAAGTTATATAAAAATTCACTTATTTTAAGAGTTTGCATGACAGAATATCCATTTATTCATAAGTCTGCTTATACAAACATGTATACTAATTTTATTTATCATAAAGATTTAATTAAAATATTAGATAAAGTTTATAATAAATTTGGCGTCCTTAATGTTGGAGGCCCTGCAAAATCAGTATATAATTTTGCTAAAAAAGATAATCCTTTTATAAATAAAAAAAAAATTAAAAATATTAAAAAAAATATTATCCCCTTAAATAGTTTAATGAATCTTAATAAATTAAAAAAAATAATTAAATAGTATTCTTCGGAAAAATCTTATTATTTTTAATATTTTTTTGCGCTAGAATAAAATTTAATATTTCTTTAAAATTTTGTACTAAATATATAAATCCATTTATATAGTTGCATGAAGTTTTAAAACCTTCATAAGATGAGGAAATGCTTATTTCACCATATTTTAAGTTAAAATATTTTGCCTGTAATATAATCTGAAAAGAAAACAAATAATTATCAGAACAATTTAAAAAAGGAACTTTTTCAAAAAAATTACGTCCAAAGATTTTGTAGCCAGTATGGAATTCGGTTAAATTAATTTTTAATAAGTTGCTAGTAAAACCGCTCATCAGTTTATTTGTAAAATACCTAAGAAAAGGCATTCCATCTTTAATAAATGGATTTTTATTAACAAATCTAGACCCTATAATTAAATCAAAGTCTTGTTCAAAAAAACTTTTTGCTAAGATTACTGAATTTGGGTCATATTGATTGTCTGCATGAATTTCAACAGCATAATCAGCACCATGATCAAATGCAGTTTTAATGGCTTTTTTTAAATTCCCACCATGTCCAAGATTTTTATCATTTCTAATAACAGTCCAATCAAATTTTTTTGCTATTTCATATGAATTGTCTTTAGAGTTATCATCAAAAAAAAATATTTTATCAAATAATTTTTTATCAATTCTGTTATATAATTCCTCTATTACTGGTGAACTATTATAACAAACTACTATTCCAAATACTTTCTTATTTTTAAAAATTTCACTCATATTGACGTTAACTAATATTTTTTAAATAACCATTTGTGGTAGCGGGAAGTGGGATCGAACCACTGACCTCGGGCTTATGAGTCCCGTACCAATTATTTTTTATAAGTAATTGCTTAACTTTTCAATCTAATATTTTTAATTTTTGCTAAGTCATTGGAGCATATATGGAGCAAGAATTAAAGATTCTGCGGGAATGCTTTGAAGTAGTCCCGTGGATTTTTTTAAAATAATTTTAAACTGCTACAGATTATTTTTGAATATGTATAGGACAAAGTTGATAAGAGGCTATTGTTATTGCATAATTGCCTGTTGTGCAGCTGTAATGACATATTTTGTTCAAACCAGAAATTTGTTCATATTGAAAGAAGCAAGTTTCTGCGTTAGCTAGTTTCGCTGGATAAATCATTGCTGTAGCTATAAATGCAAATGCAGCTACAACTTTATATATTTTATTCATAAAAATATTTTACAATTTAATGATTGTTGTATCAACAATTAAAATTTTTGAGATGCTTTGTTGCAGTTATATGTGTAGGCTGTCGATCCATATTTAGATATTTTAGATTCGAATAATACTTTTAACTCGCCAGTTGTCCTGCTTAAATAATAATCAGTATAAGTATAAGTGCTAGAATTATCATCCATAATCCAGCGCCAATATATTCTAGTATCAGAAAAAATAGTATTTTTTGCATATAAAAATCCTGATAACTCATCAAATTTATAAATTTCCTTATTTGTTAAATCTAAAACAATTGCAATATCATGTGTTCCCTTGAAACCCTTAGGAACATTTATCATATCGCCTTGTATAATTGCGTGTCCATTCATAAAACTACAAGTTATAGTTATTTTATTAGCTGGAGTTTCGGTTTCATTTTTTGTTTCAGATGAACTTGTAACTTGTTTCGATCCTGAATTTGTAATTTGTTTTACACCCGAACTTGAAAGTTCAAATACAAATTTTAAAGTCCATACAATAGCAATTATAAAAGCAATGTATGCTAGTATTTGCTTTGGACTCATTGATTTAGTTTTTTTCTTCATCTAAGGTGCGTTTGCATTTACGTTGCAATAATTAACTGCGAAGCCAAATTTTTCAAGATATTCTTCTGTACTAGATTGTGAAATTCTTAATATTTCATCAATAGAATATTTATCCGTGATCATTATAGTTATACACTTGCAGTATTGTTTAGCCCTACTCTGTTCTAGATGTGTTGCATCTTCAACACAACCTTCGTACATTTCTTTTTGATCATTAGTTAATGCAAGAGCATTGCTGCTTAACAACATTCCCGTGACCAAAAATATAATTAGCTTACGCATAAAAGTACTTTATCATTGGAGCACCAGTGGAGCAATAATTTGGAAACCTTCTAGAATGGTAGCGGGAAGTGGGATCGAACCACTGACCTCGGGCTTATGAGTCCCGCGCTCTAACCAACTGAGCTACCCCGCCGTTAAATTATTGTTGGTTTATACTACTTTTATTTTTTGATGTAATCAACTTTCTTTAATATAATTTATAAATATGTCTTTAATTAATCAAAAAGATATTAATGAATTAGTTTCTTTATATAAAAATAAATCTTTTGAAGAACTATTAAAAAAATCTGAAATTTTATTAATTGATAATCCAAAAGATTATTTCGTAAATAATATTTCTGGAATGGCTTATATTAATTTAAGTAATTTTCAAAAAGCTTCTGAGTTTTTTTCAAAAGCTATTGAAATTAATCCAAATAACTATGAAGCTCATAATAATTTAGCTACCTCGTTAAGTTATGTTGGAAAATTTAAAGAATCTATCGATAGTTATAAAAATGCATTAAAAATTAATCCAAATAGTGCAGAAATTTTAAATAATATTGGAAATACTTTTAAAGATTTAGGTAAATTTGATGAGGCTATCAATTATTATTTTAAATCTTTAAATATCAATTCAGATTTTAAAAATGCTAAAAGCAATATTGTAAAAACTCTTGCATTTCATAGTCCAAAAAAAACAGATGCTAATCAATTTTTATTAGCAAGTAAAAAATTACAAAGCTTAAAAATTCAATTTAATGAAAAAAAAATGTCTGATTTAAAAATTAAAACCATGTTCAATGAATGGATAGAAATAGCAAAAAAATATTTAAACGATCTTGAATATAATTATTCACATATATATAGACTTCAAACAGATGACCTAAATTGCGAACGACATCATAAAGTTTTTAATACATTTAAAGCAATTCCAAAAAATTGTTTTGGTTGCTACAAGGTTCAAGCTAACCCAAAAAATGTTGTTGATTTGATCAAACTATATTTAATTTTTGATAGATTAGATTTAAAAAATAACAATAATAGAAAAACTTTTTGTGAAATTAGACCTTACGTTGCATCTACATATGTAGGTAATATTTACTGTTATACTTTTGAAGAAGCAAACGAAGTAAAAATTAAATTAGAAAAACTATATTCTAAGTTTATAGATAAAAATAATAAAATATGGATTAAAAGAGGATGTTCTGAATTCAGTTTAGCTTATCCTGATTACAAACAGACTAATAAAAAAGCAAAAAATTTTATGAAATATAATGAAAATTGGAAAGAAAAAGAAAAGATTATTGATAACAAAATCCCAGAAAGAGATAAAATAAGTAAAAGATTTTCAAAGAAACATATAACTGGAATTAACTTGCACGATGTTTTGTCAATTAGAAATTGGTTAGTTTATGCAAAAAAAATTAATGATGAAAGTTATAAAAAAATTTACTCTGATAACCTTAATTCTTCATACATTGATCAAAGTCTTTCTAATCAATTAAAAATACGTAAGGATAATTTTTCATCTAAAAATTAATTTTGTAAATGATAAATAAAAATTTTTTTAATAAAACTAAAATTCTTGATGGGGGAATGGGTCAAGAACTTCTTGCAAATGGTTTAGTTGGTAAAGGGACTTTGTGGTCTTCTACTGCCTTACTCGATGAAAAATACCACGATCTAGTTGTTAATACTCACTTATCGTTTATAAATTCTGGTGCAGATGTAATCGTTACAAATAATTTTAGTAGTAGAAGACAAAGACTAAAACAAAATAAAGTTGAAAACAAATTTGATTATTTAAATATTAAAGCTGGAGAATTGGCTGTTAAAGCCAGAGAAAAGTCAAAAAAAAACATTTATATAGCTGGTTGTTTGCCCGCACAAAACGATACCTATGTTTCTGACTTAAGAGAAATGAATGTAATTAAAAAAGACTTTGCTGATCAAGCTAATTTAATTAAACCTTTCGTAGATTTTTTTTATCTTGATGTAATTTCAAGTGGTAATGAAGTAGAAGCTGCTCTTAATATTACAGAAAAACTTAACATGCCTGTACTAGTTGGTTTACATATTAAAAAAAATGGTAAGCTACCTTCTGATGAAACTATCACTGAAATAGTAAAAAAATATAAAAATAATAATTGGATTGGCTTAATTGCTGCATGTGTATCTTTAGAAATAGTTGAAAAATCATGCTTAGAGTTTAAAAATTTAAATATTCCCTACGGTTTTAAGGCGAACCTTTGGGGGGTTGAAGAACCTTTGCCAGTTCATGCTTTTAATACAGCTAAATTTAATGAGATTGGTAAAAACCCAAATATTAGACTTGGAAAAAGAGATGATGTAACTGGAAAAGTTTTTTATAATTTTGCAAAAAAAATTTTAGATAATGGGGCAACTATTCTTGGAGGATGTTGTGAAACAAAACCTGATCATATTAAGGAGATTGCTAAACTCAAATAGTTTTTTTACTATTAGATTTTTTAACAAAGTAAATACCTAATACTACAGCAATAACTGCTACCAACACTTTTGGCGTAATTATTTCATTTAAAAATATATAACCTAGAATTATTCCAAATATTGGAATTAAGTAAGCTACTTGTGCTTGAAAAACCAAACCATTATTTTTTAATATTCTAAAACGCATTAACCAAGCAAGACCTGTTGAAAATATTCCAAGATAAATTAATGAAATTGTTGAGTCTAAACGAGGCTGTAAATTCCAAGGTTGTTCAACGAATGCTGTAATTGGTAATAAAAATATTGTAGCCCAAATTAATATTGATGCTGTAACATTTTCATTTTTTTTATTACTAACTTTTAAAGTTAATAAACCTCCAATAACATAAAAAGTAGAGCCTCCTAAAATTAAGAGAGCAGAAAAAATATTATTTTCATTAATTAAAATATCATCTGAAAATAAAAAAACTATTCCTGAAAATCCAATTAATACACCTAAAACTTTTATAAAATTTATTTTCTCATTATCAGTAAATATATGCGCTAAAACTGTAGCACTTAATGGAGTACTTGCCATTAAAATGGCAGCAAGATTGCTTTGAACTTTTTGAACCCCATATGCTATTAAAAAAAAAGGTATAACTAAATTTATAATACCTATAGATGCAAACCAGTACCAATCTTTTGAAAAAGCCTCAATTTTAATTTTTTTAAATAAGCAAAGTCCAATAACTGGAATAGCGCCTAATAATATTCTAAGAAATGCGATTGTAACTGGTCCATACGAGTAAGTTGCAATTTTAATATTAAAAAAAGCTGAAGCCCAGATTAAAGCTAATACTACTAAAAAAATATAATCTGTTAAAGTTGGTTGTCTCATTCTGATATATCGAAAATTGTACCTCTTGTTATTTCTTTTAAATTTTTAAAGTCAATTTTAAAAATTGCATTAGGATGTCCTGCCGCAGCAAAAATATCTTGAAATCTATTTAATTTTTCATCAATCATAATTTTTAATGTATTAACGTGTCCGACTGGTGAAACTCCACCTATAGTATATCCAGTTTCTTTTTTAACATCTTCAGCATTCGCCATACATACATCCTTTTTTCCAGTAATTTTCTTAACTTTATTTAACGAGCATTTTTTATCACCAGAAACAAGACATAGAACAAAACCATTGTCTGCCTTTAGGAGAAGACTCTTCACAATAGCTCCTACTTCACATTTTAGAGAATTTGCAGCATCATTAGCTGTTCTTGCTGAGCTACTTAAAACCTCCACTTTCAATTCAGAGTTATATTCTTTTAAAACTTTAATAACCCTCTTTACTGATTCTTTTTCAAACAAATTTTCCATTCAACTATTAATTGTAACAAATTGTGAATTGATATTTTCACATTAATTGCCATTTATCTATGTGAGAAATGCATATGTGATATCTCAATAATAAACAATATTATTTTATTGTTTTTTGATAATTAAAGACCTAACAAAGAAAATATTATAAAAAATGAGTTCAAGCGAAGTTATAAAATTAATAAAAGATAAAGAAATTGAGTCAGTAGACTTAAGATTTACAGATCCAAGAGGAAAACTTCAACACCTAACTATGGATGCTACTTGCGTAGATGATGGGATGTTGAATGATGGAGTTTTTTTTGATGGTTCTTCTATAGCAGGCTGGAAAGCAATTAATGAATCTGACATGATTTTAAAACCAGATTTATCAAGACAAATTATTGACCCTTTTACATCACATAACACTTTAATACTTTTTTGTGATATTTTAGACGCTGTTAAAAAGACTCCCTATGAAAGAGACCCAAGAGGAATAGCAAAAAAGGCTGAGGCATATCTAAAATCTACAGGGATTGGTGATAAGGCTTATTTTGGTCCAGAACCAGAATTTTTTGTATTTGATGATGTTCGATACAAAAATGACATGAATGAAACGAGTTTTAAAATAGATAGTTCCGAAGGCCCATATAATACAGGAAGAAAATATGAAAATGGAAATATGGGACATCGTCCAGGAATAAAAGGAGGTTATTTTCCAGTTCCTCCAGTTGATAGCGCTCAGGATATGCGAGGTGAATATTTGAAAGCCCTAAGAGACGTAGGTATTAAAGTTGAAAAACATCACCATGAAGTAGCTCCAAGTCAGCACGAATTAGGAATGTATTTTGGAACTCTTGTAAACCAAGCTGATAACGTTCAACTTTATAAATATATAGTTCATATGGTTTCACATTCATTTGGCAAGACTGCAACTTTCATGCCAAAACCTGTTAAAGGTGATAACGGATCGGGAATGCATACTCATCAATCTATATGGAAAGGTGATACACCGGTTTTTTCTGGAGACAAATACGCTGGACTATCAGATACTGCTTTACACTACATAGGTGGAATTTTAAAACACGCAAAAGCTATCAATGCCTTTGCTAATGCTACAACAAATAGTTATAAAAGATTAATTCCAGGTTTTGAAGCACCTGTGCTGTTAGCATATTCGGCGCGAAATAGATCTGCTTCTTGTAGAATTCCAATTACATTAAATAAAAAAGGTGCAAGATGTGAAATTAGATTCCCTGATGCATCTGGCAATCCTTATTTAACTTTTGCTGCGATGTTAATGGCAGGATTAGATGGCGTTAAAAATAAAATAAACCCAGGAAAATCTTTAGACAAAGACCTTTATGCCCTTTCTGAAAATGAAATAAAAAATATTCCAACTGTCTGTGGATCATTAAGAGAAGCTATGGAAAGTTTAGATACCGATAGAAAATTTTTAACTGAAGGTGGAGTTTTTACAGACGACCAAATTGATGCTTATATTGCTCTAAAATTTGAAGAAATACACAATTTCGAGCATACTCCTCATCCAATTGAATTTGATATGTATTATAGTTGCTAAAATTTACTTTTTACTTTTTAAAATCTTATCGTCAGCCAGTTTATCTTTATTAGGACCTTCTTTAATAGTGTATTCTAACGTACCATGTGCACCAGCTTCTACAGCTTTACGTTGATTTCTGAAAAGATTTTTTTCTTTTTCTTTTTCAGCAAGTTTGTTTGAGTGCTTTGCTAAATGTTTAGTATCTCTCATGAAAGACATTATACCTTAAAAGATTCACCACATCCACACCTTTCAGTTTCATTAGGATTTTTAAAGACAAAAGATGAGGAAAATTGCTCTTTTTTATAATCCATTTCGGTTCCTAAAAGATACATTATTGCTCCTGAATCGATAAAAACTTTCACTCCTTTGTCTTCAATTACTTCATCATTCGGATTAATTTCTTTTGCATACTCCATTTTATATGCCATTCCTGCACAACCTCCAGACTCAACAGCTACTCTTACACCTTTTAAATTATTTTTTGCTTCAGACATTATCTCTTTAATTCTTGTTGCAGCATTGTCGGTTAATTTAATTATTTGTTCGCTCATATATTTAATTCTAATTTAGCAGCTTCTGACATCATTGATTTATCCCAAGGTGGATCCCAAACCAAACTTAAATCAACTTTATTAACTCCTTTTATTTCCATTATACTATCTTTAACTTCCTTAGGCAAACTTTCGGCAACTGGACAATTAGGTGTGGTTAATGTCATATTAACTTTAACATTATTATTTTCATCAACTTTAATGTCATAAATTAATCCTAATTCATAAATATTTACTGGAATTTCAGGGTCATAAATTTTTTTTATTTCAGCTATAACTTTATCTTTTAGAGTCATTATAAATCCATATTTTCAGTGTTAATTTCATTTTGAGATCTATCTATCGCTGAGGTTAGTGTGTGCCATGATAAAGTTGCACATTTAACTCTCATTGGAAATTGCTTTACTCCAGATAAACACATTAGTTTAGTTTTTTCGTCCTCTTTTAAAAGATTTGTTTGAATTTCATCTTTCTCTTTAATCATTTGTAAAAAGTCACTTACTATTTCTTTTACGTCTTTTTCATCTTTTCCTTTAACCAAATCGGTCATTATTGATGCTGAAGCCATTGAGATAGCGCATCCCTCGCCCTCAAAAGAAATATCTTCTACTTTTTTATTTTCATCCAGTTTTAAATACACATGTACTTTATCACCACAAAGCGGATTGTGTCCTTTAGCATCTTTATTAAAATTGTCTGTTTTTCTTAAATTTCTAGGATTTTTACCATGATCCAAAATAATTTCTTGATATAGTTCTTTTAAATTCATTAACCGTTAAATATTTTTATACATTTTTTTAAAGATTCATTTAATTTATCTAAATCTTCCTTCACATTATACACACCTAGTGATGCCCTTGCTGTTGCTGATAAACCCAATTTGTCATGCAAAATTTGACAGCAATGATGTCCTGCTCTGATAGCTACACCGTCTTCATCTAGTATTGTAGCGATATCATGTGCGTGAACTCCATCCAAAGTAAAAGATAATACTGATCCTTTATTTTTTGGATTACCTATTAGTTTTACAGAATTATTTTTTCTAAGCACTTCTTCACCATACATTGTTAGATTTTTTTCATGCTTTTCAATATTTTTAATTCCAATTTTATTTAAAAATTTAATCGACTCTCCGAAAGCAATCACTTGCGCTGTTGCCATAGTTCCAGCTTCAAATTTATTTGGTAAGTCTCCATAAGTAATTCCTTCTTTTTTAACTTCTCTAATCATGCCTCCGCCACCTTGATATGGTGGAAGTTCTTCAAGCCATTTTTTTTTCGCGTATAGAATACCTAGTCCAGTTGGTCCATACATTTTGTGACATGAGATCGCATAAAAATCACAATCCAACTCTTGCATATCAAGTTTTAAATGTGGTGCTCCTTGGCAACCATCAATCAATACAGGAATATTTTTTGAATGTGCCAAATCTATAATTTCTTTAATAGGTAGTATTGCACCAGTTACATTTGATAAATGTGTTATAGCGATTATTTTGGTTTTTTTTGTTATATTTTTTTCAATACTCTCTATAGTGACATCTCCGTTTTCATTTATTTCTGCAAATCTAATATTTACTCCCTTTGATTGTCTTAAATAGTGCCAAGGAACATAATTGGAGTGATGTTCGAGTTCCGTTAATAAAATTTCATCTCCTTTACTAAGAAATTTTTGACCAAAAGTATTTGCTACTAGGTTTATCGCTTCTGTTGCTCCTTTGGTAAAAACAATTTCATTCTTATCTTTGGCATTTATATATTGTTGAACTAAAACTCTTGTATTTTCATATAAATTTGTAGCTGCAACAGCAAGATAGTGAACACTTCTTCCAACATTTGAAAACTCTTTAGTGTAAAAATCATAAATTCTATCTACAACTAACTGAGGTTTTTGTGATGAATTTGCGCTATCTAGATATACAAGATCATTATTTTGTACTTTGTTATTAAAAATCGGAAATTCCTTTTTAATATTATCAATATTCATTCTTTTAATCCTATTGTATTTTTTATTAAATTTTTTATTTCTGGATCAGTAATTTTATTAACTACATCTAATAAAAATCCATTTATAAGTAGTTCTTTTGCTTCTTTATAATTAAGACCTCTGGACATTAAATAAAATATTGAATTATCATCTAAGCTTCCAGATGCAGATCCGTGAGAGCATTTCACATCATCAGCATAAATTTCTAATTCTGGCTTCGCATTAAACTCTGTTTTTTCATCTAAAAGTATTGCTTTGCTTAATTGATAGCCATCAGTTTTTTGCGCTTTAGAATTCACAAAAATTTTACCTTGATAAACAGCTTTAGTATCATCCTCAGATACACTTTTAATTAATTGATAACTTTTTGTATTTTCAATTAAATGATTAATACTTGTTCTAATTTCATGGTGATTTTTATCTTTAAGGGAAAATATTCCATTTACAAAAGCAGATGAATATTTACCGCTTAAATTACAGTTTATCTCATTTTTTAAAAAGCTAGAGCCCGCAGAAAGAATGAATGTTTCTGATACACTGTTGTCATCCTGATCTATATTATTATAAGAATATTTAATATTATTATTTTTTAATTTATCTATTTTATAATTTTTCAAAATTGAGTCTTTTTTTAAATCAAAATTATAAAAAATATTCACAAAATTTTTTTCTGAAGAATCGTTAAATATATCAATAATTTTTAAACAACTGTTTTTCTCTAATAAAAAATCTAATCTTGTATTAATATTTTTAGATTTTATTTTTTGGTTTGTCGAATGGTAAATAATTAATGGTTTTTTTAGTTCATAATTATTTTTAATAATAATTTTTAAATGTTTATTAGTGAATGCATTATTCAAATCTACAAGAGAATTAATATTTTTTAAATTATGATTTAATTCTGTATTCTCTATTATTTCAATTTTATCTTTTTCCTCGTGTTGAAAATCAATTTTTTCTACTCTCCCGTTTACAAAAACTATTTTATTTTGTTCTAATCCGCTTACAAATATTGAACTATCAATCTTGTTTGAAGAAGAATAGTCATTATAAAAACTAAGTTCACCAATATTTTTTTTTATTATTTGACTTAAGTCAGAAAATTTCCAATTTTCAAGATTTCTGTTAGGAATGCCATTTTTTAAAAATTTATTTAAATAATTTTGCCTAGTCTCAATTTCGTTTTTAGAAAAATTAATATTTTTTAAGGTTTTTTCAAAATCTAATTTTAATTGATCAGTCATTTAATTAAAACTTTCATATCCTTTTTTTTCAAGTTCTAATGCTAGCTCAGGTCCACCTGACTTAGCAATTTTTCCATTCATTAAAACATGAACAAAATCTGGTTTAATATAGTCTAACAATCTTTGATAGTGAGTTATGATTAAAAATGAATTATTTTTTTTTCTTAAAGAATTCACTCCATCAGCTACTGTTCTAAGCGCATCAATATCTAGACCTGAGTCTGTTTCATCTAAAATAGAAAGTTTAGGATTTAAAATAGACATTTGTAATATTTCGTTCTTTTTTTTTTCTCCACCAGAAAAACCAACATTTAATTGTCTATTTAATTTTTCTTCATCAAATTTTAATTCTTTTGCCTTCTCTTTAACGAGTTTTAAAAATTCTAAAGCATCAAGCTCCTTTTCACCTCTTGCCTTTTTTATTGCATTTAAAGATGTTTTTAAAAATATATTTGTGTTTACCCCGGGTATCTCAAGAGGATATTGAAAAGCTAAAAAAATACCCTTATGTGCTCTTTCTTCAGTTTCTAATTTAAATAAATCTTTATTTTCGAATAAAATTTCTCCTGATACGTCATAACCTTTTTTACCAGATAATATGTTCGATAAAGTACTTTTTCCTGATCCATTTGGACCCATTATTGCATGCACTTCACCAGGCTTTATTTCCAATGTAAACCCTTTTAAAATGGATTTTTTATCAACTTTGGCATTTAAGTTATTTATTTTAAGCATTTAACCTACGCTACCTTCCAAACTTATTCCCACTAGCTTTTGTGCCTCTACAGCAAATTCCATTGGTAATTGTTGCAAAACTTCCTTACAAAAACCATTTACTATCAAACCAACAGCCTCTTCTTGATTAAGTCCTCTTTGCTGACAATAATGTAATTGCTCTTCACTTATTTTTGACGTTGTTGCTTCGTGAGCAATATTAGAGTCTGAATTTTTATTTTTAATATATGGTACTGTATGAGCTCCACATTTATTACCCATAAGCAAAGAATCGCATTGCGTATAATTTCTAGAATTTTTTGCTTTAGATGAAATATCAACTAAACCTCTATATGTCATATCAGAAAAGCCAGCACTTATACCTTTTGATATAATTTTACTTCGTGTATTTTTTCCTAAATGGATCATTTTAGTTCCTGTGTCTGCCTTCTGATGATTGTTTGTTATCGCAATTGAATAAAATTCTCCAACTGAATTATCACCTCTTAAAATGCAGCTAGGATATTTCCAAGTAATTGCGGACCCTGTCTCTACCTGAGTCCATGAAATTTTAGAATTTTTACCCTTGCACAAACCTCTTTTTGTAACAAAATTATATATTCCTCCTTTTCCGTTTTCATCTCCTGGATACCAATTTTGTACTGTTGAATATTTAATTTCAGCATTATCCAATGCGATTAACTCAACATTGGCTGCGTGTAGTTGATTTTCATCTCTCATTGGAGCGGTACATCCTTCTAGATAACTTACATAACTTCCCTCATCAGCAATTATTAAAGTTCTTTCAAATTGTCCTGTTTGGGAAGCATTAATTCTAAAATATGTTGAAAGTTCCATTGGACATCTAACTCCTTTTGGAATGTAAACAAAAGAACCATCTGTAAAAACTGCTGAATTTAATGTTGCAAAATAATGATCTGTCAAAGGAATTACTGAACCTAGATATTTTTTTACAAGTTCTGGATGTTTTTGTATTGCCTCGGATATTGAACAAAAAATTACACCAACTTCATTTAATTTATCTTTAAATGTAGTGGCAACGGAAACAGAGTCGAACACTGCGTCTACAGCGATACCATTAAGCCTTTGTTGTTCCTGGAGTGGAATACCAAGTTTTTTATAAGTTTCTAAAAGTTTTGGATCTAGTTCATCTAAATTTTTTGGTTTTTCACTTGCACTCTTGGGTGCTGAATAATAATAAATATCTTGATAATCAATTTTTGGATATTTTGGTTTTTGCCAATTTGGCTCTTTCAAATTTTTTAATCTTTCAAAAGCTTTCATTCTCCAATCTAACATCCACTTGGGTTCTTTTTTTGCTTTTGATATAAATTCGATAACCTCCTTATTCAAACCTTTGGGTGCTCTAATATTCTCAATATCAGTAGTAAAACCATACTTGTAATCTTTTAATTTATTTAACTCTTTTTCTCTCATTTAAATTCTATTATCTTTTTCATTTATTAAATCACTTATTTTTTTTCTTTCAAAAAAACTATTAATATAAACTTCAAGCTCATCCCAAAGGTTGTGAGTAATACATTTAACGCTTTTTCCATTACATCCTTTTTTAGAATGTTTTTCACATCCAATAGTTTTAATTTTTTCTTCTACTGCAAAAAATACTTCAGAAATTTTTATGTCAGACGCATTCTTATTTAAAACATATCCTCCTTTGTTTCCTCTTACGCTCTTAACGATTTTATTTTTTTTTAGTTTTAAGAATAATTGTTCCAAATAAAGTAAAGAAATTCCTTGTCTTAGAGATATATCTCTAAGAGAAACTGGCTCATTAGGATCAAACTTAGCAAGATCCGCTAGAGCCATTACGGCATACCTTCCTTTACTTGATAATTTCATATTCCTTGCAATTTAAGGCTTTATATATACCTGAGTATTTTAGTCAAGTTTATAACTTATTTAAGGACTTGCTTTTTGTCGCTCAATTTTGATAGAAAAATATAATTATTACTTGAGAATAATAATCAATCTTTATGGATAATAAAATTGTTGAAATTTTTATACCAGGCCCAGCTGGAAGGTTAGAAGCAAAATATTTTAAAAGTAAAAAAAATATTTCTCCAATTGCATTAGTTTTACAGCCACATCCTCAATATGGAGGAACGATGAACAACAAAGTAGTTGTGGAAACTTTTAACGCATTTGTAGATAATAATTTTTCAGTTTGTAGAGTTAATTTTAGAGGTGTAGGAAAAAGTGATGGAGAATTTGATAATGGACAAGGAGAATTAGCCGATGCAGCAGCGGCTCTAGACTGGTTAGAAAGAGAAAATTTCGATAATTCACAATGTTGGATATCTGGTTTTTCTTTTGGTTCATTAATAGCAATGCAATTGCTAATGAGAAGACCAGAAATAAATAGATTTATTGCAATTTCACCTCAACCTAATGTTTATGACTTTTCTTTTTTATCTCCCTGTCCTACCTCAGGTTTGGTAGTTTATGGAAAAAAGGATGAATTAGTTCCATACAGTCATATATCGGAGATGGATAAAAGACTCAGTTCACAAAAAGGAATAAAAGTAGAATTCCAATCAGTTCCAGATGCTAATCATTTTTTTACTAAATCTGAAAGCGATTTAGTGAAGACGTTAGATAAATATCTTAAAAAAGAAACAACTCTTTTTTAATTCTTTCCAATCAACTCTCCACCAGAACATGGATTATTACATCCTGTTGTTTCTGGAAAAGAGATTGGTAAATTAAGATAAGATCTTATTGCAAGATATGCGAAGGCTTGAGACTCTACAAAATCTCCATCTATACCAAGAGTGTCGATTGTATCAATCTTATTAGATATTTTTTTTTTTATTCTTTCAATTAAATAATTATTTTTTCTACCACCTCCACAAACATAAACGTTGCCATTAGTAATTTTTTTTGAACATATATCTGCTGTAAATTCTGTTAATGTTGCTGCACCATCTTCTAAAGATAAACCTCTTACAAAAGATAAATCAAAATCTCTAGTGTCAAAAGATTTTTTTTTACTAACTTGATTATCATAAAAATTTTCTAAAGATTGATTTAGTATTATTTTATTTATTTTGCCTGATCTAGCAAGACTTCCTTCTTCATCAAAAAATAAATTCTTAGAATTTAACCTAATCCAATTATCTATAAGACAATTTCCTGGACCAATATCTTGACTAGAAATTTTATTATTTTTATCAACTGATGTAATATTTGCTATTCCTCCTAGATTCAATATTATTGTTGGAAGTTCAAGTTTTTTATTATTGATTAGTAACTTATGAAAAATTGGAGCAAGTGGTGCTCCTTGTCCTCCATTTTTTAGATCATTTTCCCTAAACTTATAAATAACTTTTGTATTCGTTATTTGAGATAAAAGTTTAGCATCTCCTAATTGTAATGAAAATTTTTTTTCCGGAAGATGTAAAATTGTTTGACCATGAAATCCTACTAAATCAATTTTTTCCTTTTTTTTCTTAAATAATCTATCTTTCATAACTTCAACTGCAGTAGAGTTATTAAGTGTTAGTTTTCTTTCTAGATCCTTTAATTCTTTAGAAAATTTTTCAATATCCTCTATTTTGTGAATCTTTCCCTTTAATTCGTGAAATTCTTCACAAATATCATTTGAATACCCTTCATATTTATTGTCAATTATATCTAATTTCGTTTTACCATCAGAAATAGCTAAGGATGCATCTATTCCATCGCCTGAGGTTCCGCTCATTAAACCAAGGCTATAATAGGTTTTATTCATATATTTTTTAATTATTTTAAATAAAGTATATTGATTCTACACTTTTTTTTAAAAATATGGAAAATTCATTTCTAAACGAGTTCAGGGAAAGAGAATATTTTAATCAATGTACTAATTCGGAAGAATTGGAACAATTGATGAATAAAAAAAAAATTAGAGCTTATATAGGATTTGATTGTACTGCACCTAGTCTGCATGTTGGGAGCTTACTGCAAATAATGTGCTTAAGATTATTACAAAAACATGGTCATCAGCCAATTGTTTTATTGGGTGGAGGAACAACAAGAATCGGAGATCCTTCTGGCAAAGAGGAAACTAGAAAAATTCTTTCAGAAAAACAAATTGAAAAAAATATTAAAAATATTGAAAAAGTTTTTAAAATATATTTAAAAACAACAAACTCAAAATTAAAACCTATTTTTGTAAATAACTACAAATGGCTTGGTAAATTGAATTATATAAAATTTTTAAGGGAAATTGGAAAACATTTTACAATTAATAAAATGTTAAGCTTCGATAGTGTGAAACTAAGATTGGAAAGAGAACAATCGCTTAGCTATATGGAATTTAATTATATGATCTTACAAGCTTATGACTTTCTTGAACTAAATAAAAGTAAAAATTGTTTAATGCAAATAGGTGGCTCAGATCAATGGGGTAATATCGTTAACGGTGTGGAACTTATAAAAAGATATTCCAGCAAACAAGTCTTTGGGCTAACAACTCCATTAATAACTTTGGCTTCAGGAGCCAAAATGGGAAAAACTGAAAAAGGTGCAGTTTGGCTAGACAATAAACTTTTATCTACTTACGACTATTGGCAATTTTGGAGAAATACTGACGATAGAGATGTAATAAAATTTTTAAAAATGTTTACAGATTTAGAATTAAATAAAATTGAGAAATTAAAAAACGAAAATATAAACAAATTAAAAATTATTTTAGCAAATGAAGCTACCTCATTATTACATGGAAAAGTTGCTGCTGCTAATGCAGAAAAAACTGCAAAAAATACTTTTGAAAAAGGATCAATAGGAGATGATCTGCCCGTTATAAAAATAAACAGTAATGATATATCTAATGGTTTAAATATTGTAGACTTGGTTGTTATAGCAAACTTACTTGGTTCTAAAAGCGAAGTAAGAAGAACAATTAAAAACAAAGGTATAAAATTAAATAATATAGCTGTAGAAGACGATAAATTAAAAATCTCGATAGATAATTTCGATAACAAAAAAATGCTTAAACTTTCCCATGGTAAGAAAAATCACGTAATTTTGAAATTAACCTAATTAGCTTTTTTTATTTTTTCTAAAGTTCTAGTAATAAATCTTGGAGTTAATGTTTTAATTGGATTGACTGTTGTTTTTAAATTTTTAGGTGGACCTTTAATTTTGAAACTAACGCCAAAAACCCCTTCTCCTACTTTCTTACCTACTAGAATATTTCCTAAGAAAGGTATAGATCCTACAACTTTATTTAATGTAGTTGCAGGGACCAATGTTCCTCTTAGACTAATCAGTTCATTAGGCTGCACATATCCATCCATCAAAACCGAAATAGCTGGTCCAATCGCATACACTTCTTCAATCGTCATTACTTTCTTTTCATTTTTAAACTTCATATCAAATTCATTAAATCTAATTCCTTCTCCAGTTAATAAATCAGCTATGCCCTGTAATGATGCTAAAGTAAGAATTTTAGTTAATGCTGGTACCTCTTTTAATTTAAAATCATAAATTTTAAGTTGGGAATTTGATATGTTTTGTTTTTTGACTGATTGAAAATCAATATTTCCTTCTTCAAACCCTTTTATAAATTTATATCTTTGAACTAATGGTTTTGCATATTCAGAAAATAATGTTGTAATTTTTTCATCCATTTGGTTTGTTTTTATAGTGAAAGTAAGCTTTCTATTTTTAGGAAAATGAGCCTTTAAATCTGCAGTTTTTAAATTGCTTTTTTTAAATTTTAATATTCCACTGAGGTTATTTAAGTAATTAACATCATCAATAAATACTTTGGTTAAATTAATTTTAACAATTGAGTTAAATTTATTTAAAATATTAATAGGATTCCCTTCATTTTCAGAATTTAAAAGCTCGTTTAAAAGATAAGTTCCATCAAAAGATTTTCCAGATAATTCATAGTTTTTTTTATTTTTTCGAAGCAATATTTTATTTTTCTTTTTATTCTCATTTAAAAAATTAAGAGATATTTCTTCAATAAAATTGATTTTGTAGTCTTGATTTAAACTAAGTCCTTTTATCTTAAAACCATTTTCTGCCTCTTTTAAATAAATTTCCTTCAAATAAGTCTTTTTATTTTTTTCATATAACCCTTCTAAATATAATGATGAATTTACTTTTTCTTTTTTTATATAATTAAATAATTTTATTTTTAAAGGAACGTTATTTAATTCTATTTGACTATTAAAATTATACTTATCTTTATTTGATTTAACCTCATAATTAATTTTATCAGGATTATTATCAATTAAAAATTTACCATTTCCTTTAATAGCTAACTTTTTTTTATCTAAAGATAATTCAATTTTATGATCAACTAGTTCAATAATATTATCATAGTTCGAAATATATTTTTTTAAAAAATCATTTTTTTTTTTGTAAATCAAATTGTGTAAATCAATTGTAGAATTAATTTTTAAATTTGAAACTTTAATTTTTTTACTTAATTTAAAGGAAAAATTATTATTAGAAGTAAAATTTAATTTATCTATTCCAAGATTTTTTAAATCGTTTTTTAGAATTAAAGTTAATAAGTTAGAATTATTTGATCCTTTAAAACTTGAAAAATCACCTTCAAATAAAAAAAAATTGTCTTTATTATTAATTTTTATTTTCCTAGATGAAATTTTTACTTTTTCATACTCTATTATTAAATTTTCTAATAAATATTTTTTATCATCAATATCAAAATTTAAATTAATTTTACTAATATTTTTTTTATTTAGTAATCTGACCTTTCCATCTTTAACTAATCCTTTAATATTATAATTTTTTACTAATTTCCCCTTGTCATCAAAGTTAAAATCAATATCAGCAGAAACTCTGCCTGCTTTAATCATTTTATCTATAATAAATAATTGTGGTGAATTTTGAATAATTCTCGCTACATCTAATATTTCTTTTAAATTATTCTCTTTTGTAGATATCTTTGCATTTTTAATCGAAAATTCTTTTTTAAATAAAGCGCCTAAGGATAAATTTGCACTAATTTTTTTTAAATTAATCTTCTTATTTTCAACAATTATATCTGGGTTTTTTGTTTTTACTGCAATTGTAAAATTTACAGGATTTAAGACAATTTTAACTTTATTTAGTTCAATATTAATTTTATTATTATTTTCTAAAATTTTTTCTTTGATAGCTTGATTAAATCTTTTTGTTTCAATTCCAAAATAGGTTAAATAAACAAGGCTTAATAATATAAAAATTAATATATATAAAAATATTATAATAGTTTTTTTAAACATTTATTTTGTATAAGGAACTTTCTAAAAAATCGTCAATTTCTCCATCTAAAACTTTATCAGGATTTGAACTTTCATAACTTGTTCTATTGTCTTTAACCAACCTATATGGATGAAGAACATATGATCTTATTTGATGTCCCCACCCAATTTCAGATTTTGAACTTTCAATATTTTTTGTTTCTTGTTCTCTTTTTTTAATCTCAAAATCATATAATCTTGCTTTCAACATGTTCATGCAAGTTTCTTTATTTTTATGCTGAGATCTTTCGTTCTGACATTGTACAACAATTTTTGTTGGAATATGAGTAATTCTAACTGCACTATCAGTTGTATTAACATGCTGGCCTCCAGCTCCACTAGATCTATAAGTGTCTATTCTCAATTCACTTTCTTTAATATTTATATCTATATTTTCATCAACAATAGGATAAACCCAAACACTTGCAAAACTTGTATGTCTTCTCGCTCCAGAATCAAATGGAGAGATTCTTACCAATCTATGAATTCCAGATTCAGATTTAAGTAAACCATATATGTAATCACCTTCAATTTTAATAGTAGAAGATTTAATACCAGCTTCATCTCCCTTATGTTCGCTAATAAGATTAGATTTAAAATTTTTACTTGAAGCCCATTTCATATACATTCGTCTCAGCATATCAGCCCAATCTTGACTTTCTGTACCTCCTGCACCGGCATGTATTTCTAAATAGCAATCTAAGCCATCGCTTTCCTTCGATAAGAAACATTTAGTTTCATTTTTTTTTGATTTATCTTTTAGTTGTTGAACTTTTTTTAATGTTTCTAAGATGACTGCTTGATTTTTTTCTTCAAAAGCAAGTTCGTATAATTCAAAGAGCTCTTTAATTTCTTTCTTTGAATTTTCATATGAAACTACCAGATCTTCTTGTAGCTTTTTTTCTTTTATTATTTTTTGCGCTGATAATCTATCTTTCCAAAAATCAGTTTCTAAAACTTTTTTATTATTTTCTTCTAGCTTAATGTAAATTTTATTTTTATCAAAGATACTCCTTAATTCTCTGTAAAATTTTTTCTATTTCGGTTTTGTGAGTTAAAAATTCAGAATCCATTAGTAGAACTTTAATATATTATTGTTTTTAAATCTATTATTAATATCCAAATTCTGATTGTCTTTAAAATTGAGTTTATCTTTTTTAAATGCTTCTATGATTGTTTTTTTAGAAGCAAAATTTGCCTTTTTGCCTGTTGTGTGATCAACAACCATCATAATAATATTATCGGCAACCTTAAATGGTCTAGCATCTTTCTTTTTAATACCTTTTTTAACGAATTCTTTAAATATAGGCATAGCTGTTTTTGCACCAGTTTCAAATTTTCCTAAAGATTGCGGTTCATCAAAACCTACATAAACCCCTACTACCAACTTAGAAGTGAAACCAACAAACCACGTATCTGTATTTTTGTTAGTTGTTCCTGTTTTGCCTGCTAGATCTAAATTTAAATCTCTTAATTTTTTTCCAGTTCCTCTTTTAACAACTCCCTCTAATATTGAAGTCATTTGATATGCTGTCTCAGGAGAAAATATTTGGATAAAATTATCTGAAATTTTTGGCACATCATTATTTAAAAAAGATATTTGGTCACATTTGTTACACTTTCTTTTTTCAGAATTAAATATTGTATTACCTTCACTATCCTGAATCCTATCTATTAAAATTGGCTCAACCAACTTTCCTCCATTAACAAATGAACAATAAGCTGATGTTAGTTTTAAAAGTGTTGTTTCTTTAGAACCGAGTGAAATAGATAAAAGCTCGTCCGGATTTTCATAAATTTTAATTTTTTTAGAAAAATCAGTTATTTTTTTTAAACCTAAGTCCTGAGCTATTCTAACGGTCATTAAATTTCTAGATTTTTCTAATCCCATTCTTAGAGTCGATGGACCGTAAAATTTTTTTCCATAGTTTTCTGGTTTCCACATTTTTAAATCAGAACCTTGTTCCAAAACCAATGGTGCATCTAGAATTAAAGAAGACGGTGTATAATTATTTTCTAATGCAAGCGCATAAATAAAAGGTTTAAAAGCTGAACCAGGTTGTCTTAACGCTTGCGATGATCTATTAAATTCACTTTTTTTAAAACTAAATCCTCCACTCATTGCAACAACTCGGCCAGTAAAAGGATCCATAACTACAATTCCTCCATTTACTTTGGGTAATTGTTTTAAATCATAAACATTATTATTAATTTTTTTAACATAAATCACATCCCCTACTTTAAATAACTCATCGAATTCTTTTTTTGTCCACGAGATTGAATTATAATTAATTTTTCCCTCAATTTTATCTTCGGTCTCTATTTCAATAAAAAATTGACTAATATCTTTAACGATTGCTAGTTTCCAATTTATAGATTTTTCTAATTTGAAATCTTTTAATCCTTTTGTCCAATTTTTTGAATATTTTTTATTTATTAGAGGTCCTCTCCAACCTTTTCTTTTATCATAATCTAACAATCCATTTCTCAAAGTAGTGGTTGCTATATTTTGTAATTTTATATTTAATGGTGTTTTTACATTAAAACCTTGTTTATAAACTCTATCAAAACCAAATTCATCTACTATATGTTTTCGAACATCTTCTACGTAATATCTTGTGTCTTCTAAATAGATTTTTCTTCTTTTTTTTAAAATTATTTCTTTTTTCGTAAAAGATTTGTATTCTTCTTTAGTAATATAATTATTTTGTAATAAATTTTTAATAACTAAATTTCTTCTAAATTTAGCAGTTTTAGAATTTTTGTACGGATTATACCTGCTTGGCGCTTTAGGTAGAGCTGCTAATAAAGCTGCTTCTGGGTAATTCAATTGATTAATTGGCTTATCAAAATATACAAGACTTGCTGATGCTATACCGTATGATCCCTCACCTAAGTATATTTGGTTAAGATATAATTCTAAAATTCTTTCCTTTGTTAAAGCTCTTTCAATTCTAAATGCCAATATAGCCTCTTTTAATTTTCTACTTAAACTTACCTCATTAGTTAATAAAAAATTTTTTGCTACTTGCTGAGTAATTGTTGAAGCACCTTCTAATCTCTTTGAAGAAATTATGTTAGAAATGTTATTTATGGTTGCCCTTATAACTCCTTTTGCATCAACACCTGGATGAGAAAAAAAATTTTTATCTTCTGCAGATAAAAAAGCATAAATCACTTTTTTGGGTATTGATTTATAAGGTATAAAAATTCTCTTTTCGGAAGAAAAATCACTGACCAGCTCACCTTCACCGGAATAAACTTTGCTTGATACCGGAGGTTTGTAATTTTTTAGAAATTTATAATTAGGCAAATTATTGGAAAATGCCCATAAAATTGCAAGTATAGAAAAGCTTGTTATCAAAAAAGCGCTAGAAACGAGTATTAATATTTTTTTAAAAATTTTGTTCATTTTAGTATTAATTAATATACGAATTTGTTAAACATAAGGCATAGAATTTTAACAAAATTAAAGTAATTAAACAAAAACAAATGAAACAATTAATTAAAATAACATGGAAAAGAATTTATACATTGATGCATCGCATCCAAATGAAACTAGAGTTGTTCTTAAATCAAATGGAAATATTGAAGATTACGAATACGAAGGCATAAAAAACGCTCTAATAAAAAATAATATCTACTTAGGAAAAGTGAGTCGTGTAGAACCATCACTACAAGCTGCATTTGTTGATTTTGGAAGAGAAAGACATGGTTTTTTACCATTCAATGATATTCAATCAGATTATTATCAACTTCCTCAAAGTGATTTAGATAAAATAAAACAAGAAGAGGAAAAAGCAAGAGAAGAATTGCAAAAAGAAAGTGAAGAAAAAGAAGAAAAAAATATAGAGGAAGGCAATCTTGAAATAGATGATCCTGTTGATAAAAAAAATGATCAGACGATAACAGAAGAAGTTAAAAAACCTGAAAAAATATATCATAAAAAAAGATATAAAATTCAAGAAGTTATAAAACCAAATCAAGTTATTCTTGTGCAGGTTTTAAAAGATGAGAGAGGTTTAAAAGGTGCTGCTTTAAGCACATTTATTTCAATTGCGGGAAAATATATAGTTTTAATGCCTAATACTCCAAAAGGTGGGGGTATATCCCGTAAAATATTTAATCCAGCTGAAAGAAAAAAAATTAGAAGTATTTTAAATGAAATTCAAATTCCTAAAGAAATGGGGCTAATTGTAAGAACTGCAGGTTCAAACAAAACAAAAAACGAAATAACTCACGATCTAGAAAATTTAATTAAAACTTGGAATTCTATTAAAGATAATGCAATGGACTCTATAGCTCCAGCATTAATACATCAAGAAAGCGAGATCATTAAAAGAACTTTAAGAGACATGTATGATGAGACAACTCAAAATGTAATTATTGAAGGTAATGATGGATATCAAAAAGCAAAAAATTTTATGAAAATGATGATGCCAAGCCATGTTAAAAAAATTAAAAAATATAGAGATAAAATTCCTTTGTTTTTTAAAGAAAATATAGAAGAAAAGCTTAATCAAATTTTTGAAACAAAAGTTAAATTAAACTCTGGTGGTTATTTAGTTATAAACCCTACCGAAGCTTTAATTTCTATTGACGTAAACTCAGGTAAGTCAATCAAACAAAAAAACATTGAAAGCACTGCTTTAGACACAAATTTAGAAGCTGCAGAAGAAATATCAAGACAAATTAAAATTAGAGACTTATCAGGCCTTATAATAATAGATTTTATCGACATGATTAATTTTGGAAATAGAAGACTAGTCGAAAGAAAATTAAAAGAAAAATGTAGAACTGATAGAGCTAGAATACAAATTGGAAGAATTAGTAATTTTGGATTACTTGAAATGTCAAGACAACGACTAAGGGAGAGTTCTATTAAATGGGAAGTTTCTTTAACAGATGAGTCTTTTGCTTTAAAAATTTTAAAATTAATTGAATTAAAATCTATTTTAAGAAAAGCAAAATTTGTTAAACTTAGAATTGCTGAAAAGGTATCAAATTTCATTAAAGACAACTTTTTAGAAGATTTAAAATATTTTGAAAAAAAAAATAAGATCAAAATTGATATAATTTCAGATAATTCTCTTATCGTGCCTGACTATGTAATTGATTTACAAAATAAAAGTAAAAAAATTTTAGAAAGAGTTGAGTCTTTTAGAAAATTAAAAACTTTGAGCGAAATTAGAATTGAAAATAAAAAAACCGACTCTATTAAATTGAATAAAAAAAAGAAATATTTTAAAAAAAAATATTTTAAAAAAAAAACTAAATAATACCTGCTTTCGGTGAAGAAGGACTCCCATATAAAGATTTTTCAATTCTTCCAGATAGATAAGATTCTCTTCCTGCGATTACTGAATACTTCATTGCTTTTGCCATTTGAAAAGGATTTTTTGCTTTTGCAATCGCAGTGTTAATTAATACTCCATCACAACCTAATTCCATAGCAATTGTAGCATCAGAAGCTTGACCCAAACCAGCATCAATTATTAGAGGTAGTTTTGTTTGGTCTCTTATGATTTTTATATTTGTTCTATTTTGAATACCTAAGCCTGAGCCAATTGGCGCAGCTAAGGGCATGATTGCGCATGCTCCTACATCTTCTAATTTTTTTGCCATTAACGGATCATCTGTACAATAAACCATAACTTTAAAACCTTCTTTAGTTAAAATTTTTGTTGATTTTAATGTTTCGATCATATCAGGATATAATGTTTTTTTATCTCCTAAAACTTCTAATTTAACTAATTTCCAACCTCCTATTTCTCTTGCTAATCTCAGGGTTCTTAAAGCATCATCTGACGTAAAACATCCAGCTGTATTCGGTAAGTATGTTATTTTTTTTGGATCTATATAATCCATTAATAATGGTTTTTTTTTATCTGATATATTTACTCTTCTAACTGCAACAGTAACAATTTCGGCTCCAGAAATATGAATAGCTTTTGCGCAATCTGACATACTTTTATATTTTCCGGTCCCAACTATTAATCTAGAAACAAATTTTTTACCGGCAATTTTTAAATAATCTTTTTTCAATTCTATCCTCCACCAATAAAATGAACAATTTCAATTTTATCATTATTTTTAAGCTTAATTTTACTTAATTTATTTTTATCTATTATTTCTTCATTTAGTTCAACAGCGACTTTTTTAATTGGAATTTTTAATTTTTTTACATAACTTAATAAACTTAAATCATCTTTAATTCTTGATATTTTGCCATTTACTATTATTTTTATTTTGTTTATTTTTTTCATACTATATAAGTGTTGAATGAATAATAATATTACAATTATTAATGGTCCAAATCTTAATCTATTAGGCGAAAGAGAACAATCACAATATGGTAGCATAACTTTTGATGATCTTAAGAAAATTTGTTCGGAACAGGCAAAAAAATTAAATATAAATTTAGATTTTCTGCAATCAAATGTCGAAGGGGAAATAGTTAACTTCATTCAAAATGCAAGAAATAAATGTGATGGCATAATTATTAATGCCGCAGGATTTACACACACTTCTGTTGCTATTCGTGATGCTTTAACTATTTTTAAAAAACCTATAATTGAACTTCACATATCAAATATATACAAAAGAGAAGAATTTAGACACAAATCTATGATCAGTGGTGTCGTAACAGGAGTTATTTGTGGATTAGGAGCAAACGGTTATATTTTGGCCATAAATGCAATGCAAGAATTGCTAAAAAATGGAAATAGATAAAAAAGTAGTTAAAAAATTAATAGAAGCTTTAGAGGATTTAAAAAAATCTTTAAATCCTGATCAAATAAGTGACGTAAAAAATACAGAAGAAAAAAAAGAAGAAAAAATTGAGTCATATAAAGTAGCTATAAAAACCCCTATAGTTGGAACTGCATATCTTGCTCCAGAACCTGGAGCAAAACCTTTTATTTCTGTTGGGAAAAAAATTAAAAAAGGCGAAACTGTAATGATTATTGAAGCCATGAAAACTATGAACCATGTTCCAGCTACATCTGATGGTGTTGTAAAAAAAATCTGCGTCGAAGACGGTCAACCTGTTGAATTCGGACAAACAATTGTCACTTTAGACTAATGTTTAAAAAAATATTGATAGCAAATAGAGGTGAAATTGCTGTTAGAGTGATAAGAGCTTGTAAAGAATGGGGAATTAAGACTGTAGCAATTCACTCAGATGTCGACAAAAAAAGTATGCATGTAAAATTAGCAGACGAAAGTGTTTGTGTTGGGCCTTACCAACCTGCTAATAGCTATTTAAATATACCTGCTATTATGTCTGCAATAGAATTAACTAATGCTGAAGCTGTTCACCCTGGTTATGGTTTTTTATCTGAAAATGCAAACTTTGCAAAAATACTTGAAGAAAATAAAATTAAATTCATTGGTCCTTCTTCAAAATTAATAAAAATGATGGGTGATAAAATTGAAGCAAAAAGAGTCGCAAAAAAATTTGGTTTGCCCGTAATAGAAGGTTCGGAGGGAGGAATATCAGATTTAAAAGAGGCTAAAGAAATATCAAAAAAAATCGGGTTTCCTGTTTTAATAAAAGCAGCGGGAGGAGGTGGTGGTAAAGGAATGAAAATTGTTCATAACCAAAAAGATTTTGATTTATTGTTTTCAGCAGCCAAAACTGAAGCTCTTAAATTTTTTGCTAATGATGAGGTCTATATAGAGAAATTCTTTCAAAATCCTAGACACATTGAAGTTCAAGTTTTGTCTGGAAAAAATAGAACTGTTCATTTACATGAAAGGGATTGTTCAGTGCAAAGACGACACCAAAAACTTATTGAAGAAACTCCAAGCCCAGTCTTAACAGATAAAATAAGAAAAGATTTATTTGAAAAAACAGTAAATATGGTAAATCAAATTGGCTATGAGGGAGCAGGAACTGTAGAGTTTATTTATGAAGATGGAAAATTCTACTTTTTAGAAATGAATACGAGGGTTCAAGTAGAACACCCAGTTACAGAAATGGTTACTGGTATAGATATTATTAAAGAACAAATTCATATAGCTTTCACAGGTGAAACAGCATTAACTCAAAATGATATAAAACCTCGAGGTCATGCTATTGAATGTAGAATAAATGCAGAAGACCCAAGTAAAAATTTTCAACCCTGCCCAGGAACAATTGGAATATGTCATCAACCATCAGGTTTTAGAACTAGAGTTGATGGTTCTATATACCAAGGTTATACAGTAAGTCCGTATTATGATAGTATGATTTGTAAACTTATATGCCAAGGTAGAAATAGAACTGAAGCAATTCAAAGAATGTTGCGTTCATTAGATGAATTTGTAATTGAAGGAATAACAACAACGGTTGGACTACATAAGAAATTATTGACACATAAAAAATTTATTGATTCTGACTTTAATGTCAGTTGGTTAGATAAAGAAAAAATTATTTAATAACATTTTGTAAGCCAAATATCATAAACTGGATGATCAAAAGGATTTATTGTAGGACTTGAGGAAAACGTCCATCCATTAAATACAAAAACTTCATCATTGCTTTTGTTATCCAAATCTTTTACTTGAAGATAGGCGGTTATCTCAGGATTGTCATCAAATTCTGAATTTTTACACTTCAAAGCTTTAATTGAAATATCTTTGAATTTGACATTTTTGCCAATTTTTATTTTTAGTAATTCATTTTTAGAACTTACTTTATCTAGTATTTTTATTTCAACAAAATTTCCTAAAAGAAAACTCGACTCTTCAGCATAACTTAAAGGTGATATAATTGCTGCAAAAATTATAATAAATTTTAAGAAACTAGCTATTCCAACTTTTGTATTTTTTATCAAATTCATGATTATTTTTTTTTGGATGATAAGAGTTTGCAGTTCCAGTTTGATTTGGTTGGTGTGGCTTTTGCCATTTATATTTTTTTAAATCATGAGAGTTTTCTATTTTATTATTAATAAAATGCATCCAGGAATACCATTCGTTTGGAATTTTCGACGCATCAATCTCGCCCTTATAAATTACCCATCTTTTTCCTGATTTGTTTTGGTAATATTTGTTACCAAAAGAATCTTTGCCTACAAATTTACCAAACAAAAATGTTTGAATTTTTGTTCCTAGGGTCTGTTGATTCCACCAAATGAAAATCTGCTTAATAAATGTCAACATAAAATTTTATTATTTATTTCAATTTAAAATTGTAAAAAATAAATTAGACTAAATCAATAATTTGTATATACAATATTTATCTTAAGACTCAAAAAAAAATATTTTAAGGAATAATGGCCAAATACTTAATAGAAACTTATTATACATGCAGTTTTAAGGTTAATCATTATTTGGATAATATTAGTGAATCAGAACTGTCTAACTTAGAAAAAAGAGATGATGGAAAATTCGAGATTTTAGATGTTAAGCTAGATAGTAGAAAAACAAAGAGTTTAGATCCTAAAAACCAAAATTTAAATAACCAAAAAATAGATATAGTAACAGATATATCAAAACAAAAAATTACATCGGGAGACTTAAACAAAAAATTCACAAAAAAAATCAATGAAGGAGTTAATAAAAGATTTAGTATGCCTGATAGGAGAAAAGGTTATATTCAAAAAGCATCTATAGGAGATCATAAAGTTTATTTACACACTGGAGAATATGAGGATGGAAAAATTGGTGAAATTTTTATTGACACAAGTAAAGAAGGAGAATTAGTAAAAGCTTTAATGAATAATTTTGCCATAGCCATTTCTCTAGGTCTTCAATATGGAGTTCCTCTTGATGAGTTTATAAATGCTTATGTTGATACTAAATTTGAACCTTCGGGAAAAGTACATGGTAACGATAGAATATTAAGCGCTTCATCTATTTTGGATTATATATTTAGAGAACTTGCTATCTCTTATCAAAACAGAGAAGATTTGGCACATACTCCTTCAATAGGCAATACAGAAAAAATTAATATTGATGAAGATGGAGAAAATTCAGATGATCAAAACCAGTTTTTAAAACTTGTTAAAGATATTACTAGTAAAGGTTTTGTTAGAAGTAATTATAAAAAAAACCTAGTTGATTTGTCAGATATTAAAATTAATTTAAAAGGTAAAAAATAAATTATTTTTTCTTCTTTAAAGATAAATTAAGTTCTTTCAACTGATTTTCAGAAATTTCTGAAGGTGCATTCATCATTAAATCTTGAGCATTTTGATTCATGGGGAACATTGTTACCTCTCTAATATTTTTTTCGTTTGCTAACAACATGACTATCCTATCTATACCAGGTGCAATGCCACCATGAGGAGGTGCGCCATAACTTAAGGCATTTATCATTCCTTTAAACTTTTCATCAACCTCTTTTTTATCATATCCAGCAACTGAAAATAGTTTGTACATTAATTCAGGAATATGATTCCTAATAGCTCCAGACGAAAGTTCAACACCATTACAAACTATATCATATTGATAAGCCTTAATATTTAAAGGATTTTTAAAATCTATATTTTTGATATCTCCTTGAGGCATAGAAAATGGATTATGACTAAATTTAATTTTATTGGTTATTTGATCTTTTTCAAACATTGGATAATCAATTATCCAGCAAAAAGAAAACTCATTTTCATTAATTAGATTTAAGTCTTTAGCGATTTTATCTCTTGCTAAAGAAGAAATTTTTTCAACTTCATTTATTTTTCCGCAAGCAAAAAATATGCTATCCCCTACTTCTGCTGAAGTAATTTTCATTATTTCTTTTAATGACTCTTCAGAAAAAAACTTTCCTACTGGTCCCTTAGCTGTGATTTGTTTATCTTTTTCAAAAGTAAAATAAGCCAAACCTGATGCACCTTCTTCTTTAGCCCATTTATCAATGTTATCAAAAAAACTTCTTGGTTTATCTTTAGTTTTTTTTGTTAAAATTGATCGAACTTTTGAACCTTTGCTAACTAACTTTTTAAATATATCAAATTTAACATCTTCACGTGTAAATATATTTGTTAAATCACTTATTGATAAAGGATTTCTCAAATCTGGCTTATCTGTGCCATACTTAAGCATACTATCTTCATATGAAATTCTAGGAAAGTTTTCGTTAATTATTTTTTTGGATGAAAATTTTTTAAATAAACTAACCATTAGTTTTTCAACAACATTAAATATGTCTTCTTGTTCAACAAAAGACATCTCTAAGTCTAGTTGATAAAATTCTCCTGGACTTCGATCTGCTCTTGCATCTTCATCTCTAAAACATGGTGCTATTTGAAAATATTTATCAAAACCTGAAACCATGACCAATTGTTTAAATTGTTGCGGAGCTTGTGGAAGTGCGTAAAATTTTCCTGGATTTAACCTGCTAGGAACTAAAAAATCTCTAGCACCTTCAGGACTTGATGAAGTTAAAATTGGTGTTTGAAATTCTAAAAAATCTAGTTCTTGCATTTTATTTCTTATAAAAGAAATAACATTAGATCTTAAAATTATATTTTCATGAATTTTTTTTCTTCTTAAATCTAAAAACCTATATTTTAATCTTATTTCTTCTGCATAGTCTTGGTCACTAAAAATAGGCATTGGTAATTCTTTACAAGTACCAAGTAATTCAAATGAAACTATATTTATTTCTATTTCTCCTGTTTTAAGATCAGAATTAATTGTTTCTTTACTTCTCTCGACAACTGTTCCTTTAATCTTAATAACGCTCTCAAGCTGAATTTTTTCTAAGTCTTTAAAAAATTTATTACTTTTATCTATAACACATTGCGTTAAACCATAATTATCCCTCAGATCAATAAATAAAAGATTTCCGTGATCTCGTTTTTTATTAATCCATCCTGATAAAATTATAGATTGATCTTTATTTTTTTTTGTTAATTCAGCACAATTATGTGTTCTATATTTATTCAAATTATACCTTCAATACCTCTTTAATAGTTTTTAAATCAATTGGTTTTTTCTTTTTTAAACTGATCTCATCAATTTTATATATGAATTCTGATATTTTGCTATATGATCTATCTATTCTTTTAATAATAAAATCAATCAATTTTTTATCAATTGTAATCTGACGGTCAGAAAAATTTTTTAAAATTAATGCAAACATCAACTCGTCATCTGGTTTTCCAATTTCAGCAAACAAACAGTTATTTGCTCTAGATTTTAAATCATCTAAACTAAAATTGATTTGATTAATCGGAACTAAGGAATTTATAATTAAATATTTGTTATCTTGATCTATGATATTGAATAATGAATAAATTAAACGTTCGTTAATATTAATATCGAAATTATCTAATACTATATTTTGATAAATTTTAATATCCCTTAAATCTTCGTTGCTAAAAGAATGGGCGTCTATAATTTTGCTTTTACTTTTTTTTAAAAAAATACTTGCCAAGTGTGTTTTTCCAGAATTTTTTTCACCATGTATATTTAAAAAATTCTTTTCCCACTTTGGCCAACTATTTATTAACTCAAATGCATAATAATTACAATTACTTACATAATAATCTTCATCTTTAAAATTTTGAGTGTATCCAAAATTTAACAATTGTTGATTTAAATTTTTCATTGAACTTCCCAAATTTGATTTTGGGTTGATATTTTTATTTTTTTATTTTCCATATCGTTTAAAAATTTTTTGGGCGATCCATTATAAATTATTTTATAATAAATATTTTGATTATTAAATTTAAGTATCTCCACTTGAGATATTAGGTCAATTTTATTTAAAATTTTTTCAAAATGTTCAACTTTTTTATAAGACTTTGAATCTAATGAAACTGTTATTGGTAGTTTTATAGATGTGTTTATTTGATTTATTTTTTTCCAATAATTTTCGTATACATTTTTAAGTTTCAAAAGTGTAAAATCTATATCTTTTTCGCTAGCTAAATCTATTTTTTCTAATTTTTGATTATCTACTTTGAATAATTGATTTAATTTAATTTTTGATAAAATTCTTAAATGATCACTATTTTTATATATAATTGTTACTATGTAATCATTAATATCATATTTGTTTATCACCTCTTCAAAATCATAATCTTCGATGGAAGACATATTTTTGGAAAAAATACTAATATCCTCTAAATCCTCGCTTGGCAGAATATACTCTAGTAAAAAATGTTTTTTAGTTTCTTTATTCCATTTTTTGTAAAAAATATTATCACTGTGGAATAAAACTTTATCTTGTTCCAAGTCTATCAAAACAGGAATTAATAATACTTTTTTTGTTTTAGGTATTGAAGGAAATACATTTTTTCTTTCTAAAAAATTTAAAGTATTTTTTTTACTAAAATTTACATCAAATTTTACGTGATACTCATTATTTATAAATGTTTCATTGCTCATGGTAAAAGAATCAACAAGTCTTTTAATTGTTGATAAGGATGTATTTTTAATTTTATTTTTATCTTCAGTGGTTGTGATAACAGCCATCAATCTTACAAATGCTTTCTTAAAACCTTTGTCTATAACTTTTTCCTTATTAAAATTTAGTTTAAATGGCTCGATAATCTCAACGTCAGTTATTTCAAATATACTTGCACGTGAAGTTGCGGTTATAAATAAATTTATAAATAGAACGATTGAAAAAAAGATTATATAAAGTTTATCTAAACTATTTAAATTTTTTTTAATTTGCATAATTTATACTAATGAAAAAAAATAAATTTACATACGAAAAAAGTGGCGTAAATATTACAGCTGCTGACAATTTCGTTAAATTTATATCTAAAATTTCAAGTAAAAATAATAAAAACATTGGTGGTTTTGGGTCAATATCAAATATACCTCAAAATTACAAAAAACCTAAAATTGTTGCTAGTACTGATGGGGTTGGAACCAAAATTGAAATCGCGAATGCTCTAAAAAAATTTGACACTATTGGAATCGATTTAGTTGCCATGTGTGTAAATGATTTAATAGTTCAAGGTGCAAAACCATTATTATTTTTAGACTACATATCTATTAATAAAATTGATTTAAAAAAACTTAAATCAATTATCAAAGGTATTGTAAAAGGATGCAAAATTTCAAATTGTGAATTAGTGGGAGGTGAAACAGCTGAAATGCCAGGTACTTATGAAAAAGGTAAATTTGACATAGCAGGCTTTTCAATAGGAGTTGTTGATCAAAGTAAAATTTTAAACAAAAAAAAAATTAAAAAAAATAATTTGATTTTAGCTATACCTTCAAGTGGAGTTCATTCAAATGGATATTCTTTAATAAGATATATACTTAGTAAAAAAAAAATTAATTTTACAAAAAATAAATTTCTTAAAAATGAATTATTAAAACCAACAAAAATTTATGTAAAAGAAATATTGGGTCTGCATAAGAAAAACTTAATTAATGGATGTGCAAATATAACTGGTGGTGGTCTTGAAGATAACGTTAAAAGAATAATACCAAATGGATTAACAGCAAATATTCACTTAAATAAAATTAAAACAAAAAAAATATTTAATTGGATTAAAAAAAATAAAATTAATGATAAAGAAATGCTTAAAACATTTAACTGTGGAGTTGGTTTTTGTATTATAGTCGAGCAAAAAAATTTAAATAAAATAAAAAAATTTTTTAATAATGATTATAAACCCTATATTATTGGAGAAATAATTTCAGGTAAAAATAAAGTTAAGTTAAATGAAAAAATTAATTGGGTTGAAAAAAACTAGATCTGCAGTTTTTATTTCTGGTACAGGTACTAATTTAAAAAATCTAATAAATTTTTCTCATAAAATAAATTCTCCTATATCTATAAAAATTATTATTTCAAACAATAAAAAAGCAAAAGGATTAAAATATTCAAATCAATATAAAATTAAAAAACAAATTATAAATTTTAAAAATCATAAATTTGCGGAAAAAAAAATATTAAAAATTTTATTTAAAGAAAAAATTAATTTTATTTGTCTTGCAGGTTTTATGAAAATTTTATCTAAAAATTTTATTAAAAAATTTAAAGGAAAAATACTAAATATTCACCCTTCTTTACTACCTAAATACAAAGGTCTTAATACACATGCTAGAGCTTTACAAAACAGAGATAAATTTTCTGGATGTACAGTTCATCTTGTTAACTCAAAACTTGATTCAGGAAAAATAATAATGCAAGAAAAAGTTAAAATTACTAAAAAAGACACTACTTTTTCCTTAAAAAGGAAAGTTCTTAAAAAAGAACACAAACTTTATCCTGCTGCTATTAAAAAAATTTTACGTTAATCTTTGAAAAAAAAATTGATTTCTATTTTTGCGTTCTCAATGCTATCTGATCCATGAACTGAGTTTTTATCAATAGAAATCCCAAATTTTTTTCTAATTGTACCCTCATCTGCTTTTTTTGGGTCTGTTGCTCCCATAATTTTTCTATTGCCTAAAATAGCGTCTTCTTTCTCTAGTATCATTACAACTATAGGTCCTGAGGATAAATATGAACATAAATCATTATAAAAAGGTTTAGTTTGATGTACTTTGTAAAATTCTTCTGCTTCTGCCTTTGTAATATGTATTTTTTTATCTTTTATAATTTTAAATTTATTTTCTAAAAAAATATTTTTTATTTCATTTTCTAAGTTTCTTTCAACTGCATCAGGCTTTATAATTGACAAAGTTTGTTCTAGGTTACTCATAATTATCCTCCACAAATTTATTTAATAATCTCACACCATAACCTGTTGCCCCAGTTGGATTTATTGCTCCTCCATATTTTGAAAATGCCATCCCAGCAATATCTAAATGAGCCCAAGATGTTTTGTTTAAAATAAATCTTTGTAAAAATTGTGCTGCAGTTGTGGAACCAGCTCCCCCGACATAATTTATATTTTGCATATCAGCATTTTTTGAGTCCATAAGTTTATCAAAGTTTTTGTGAAGTGGCATCCTCCATAATTTTTCCTCAACTCTTTCTCCAGCTTCAATTAACTGCTTTGATAGTTTGTCGTCATTAGAAAAAAGTCCCGCATATTCAGACCCCAAAGAAACAATAATAGCACCAGTTAAGGTTGCTAAATCGATCATTAATTCAGGTTTAAATTTTTTTTCAGTGAAAGTTAAAGCGTCTGCTAAAACTAATCTGCCTTCTGCGTCAGTATTCAAAACCTCTATAGTTTTTCCACTATAAGATTTTACAATATCACCAGGTCTCTGAGCATTTCCACTTACCATATTTTCAACAAGACCTACAACACCAACTGCATTAATTTTTGTTTTTCTTAAAGCTAAAGTTTTCATCAAACCTACTACTGCAGCAGACCCTGCCATATCGTAAGTCATATCTTCCATAAATCTTGCAGGTTTAAGAGAATAACCACCAGTATCAAAACAAACTCCTTTTCCAATAAATGCTAAAGGTTTTGATTTTGATTTACTTCCTTTCCATTCAACAGTTACTAGATAAGAACCTCTTATACTTCCCTGTCCAACTCCTAATAAAGCATTACATCCCAATTTCTTTAATTTTTTTTGATCATAAACTGTAACTTTTAATCCATACTTTTTTAACTTTAGTAATCTTTTTGCATATTCATCAGGATGTAAAATATTTCCAGGCTCAGAAACTAAATCTCTTGTATAAAAAACTCCTTCTTCTAAAGCTCTGAACATTAACTTATTTCTTAATGATACTGTAGTTTGTTTACCAACTAAATTAACTTTAATTATATTTTTTGTTTTTTTAGATTTGTATATATTAAATTCATAAGATTTTAACTTTAGACCATGCATAAAACGGCCTATAAAATCTTTTCCAGGCTTAGCTTTCAGGCTATCGCTTATTACCGATATATCTTTAAAAGAATTTTTTTTTATGAAATTATAAAAATTTGCACCTAAATTTTCTACATCAAAGCTTTTAAGATTCTTTTTTAATGCAATTAAAATGATAGTAGTTTTTTCATTTATATTAAAAGAAATTATATTATCTTTAGTATTTTTTTTATTTTTTGAAATTTTTTCAATATATGAAATTTCGCTATTTGATAAGAAACCACCTCTATTTTTGATTTGAAATTTCTCATCTACAAACAAGGCAATTATTCCTGAATTGCTTGATTTAGCTTTATTTTTATAGACAACTTGAACAGTCATAGATTTTTAAATATATACTTATGGTTGAAATGTTATATATGTTCAAAATTATCATATTTCAATGAAAAAATTAATTTTTAAAAAACTTTTAAAAGATATTACTAATTTTTTTGTTATTTCTGTTTTCAGTATATCGATAATCATTTGGGTAATTCAAGCAGTTAATTACCTAGACTTCGTGTCGGAGGATGGTCATAGTTTCAAAATATATTTCTTATATACGCTTCTTAACTTACCTAAGATTATAAGTAGGGTTTTACCCTTTATGTTCTTTATTTCAGTTTTTTATATTTTAGTCAAATATGAAGAAGAAAATGAGCTCGTGATATTTTGGTTAAATGGAATTAAAAAAATAAAATTTATAAATACTCTAATAGTCTTTTCAATTATTTTTCTATTTATACAGTTATTTTTATCATCATATTTAATTCCAACAACTCAAGATTTAGCAAGATCTTTTATTAGATCATCAAATATTGATTCTTTTCCTAATTTAATCAAAGAAAAAAAATTTATTGATACAGTGTCTAACTTAACACTTTATGTAGATGAAAAAAGTGATGAGGGAATATTCAAAAATATTGTCCTTAAAGATGAAATTGACAAAACAAAATCACAAATTATTTATGCAGATCAAGGTGAAATTATAAAAAAAAATAATAAATATTTCTTGATCTTATCTGAAGGAACAATAATTAATAAAGATAAAAAAAGTACCGATATAATTAATTTTTCTTCAACTCAATTTAATTTATCTAAATTTGAAACAAAAACTACTACATTCCCTAAAATACAAGAAATCGATACTTTTGTTTTGATTAAATGTTTATTATTTTTAAAGCAAAATAATTTAGTAAAAGAATTTAATTACAAATTTTTAAAATGTAATTTAAAAACTATTGATCCATTGCAAAGAGAACTCTTTAGAAGATTTTTATTACCTTTTTATATACCATTATTAGCTTTATTTGTTTCAACATTAATTTTAACTTCAAAAGATAAATTTACATACTCTAAATCAAAATCTAAAGTTTTTCTTGGGAGTGTTTTGCTAATTATAATTTCTGAAATGTCTATAAGATATATTACCAAAGAAAATTTTACTGCTTTGTTTTTTATATCTATGCCGTTTTTCTTATTTATAATTACTTATTTTTTAATGAATATGAAATTAAAAAGAAATTTAAATTAAAATGATTACCAAAATTTATCAAAATTATATTGTTAAAAACTTCATCGGTACTTTGCTAAAAATAAGTCTGATTTTTTATTGTCTAATATTCATTATGAATATTTTTGAAGAAATAAATTTTTTTAAAGATACAGACTCTAATATTTATTTGCCATTAACTTTAACTTTTTTAAATTCACCCTCAGTGCTTTATGAAATATTTCCATTTATTTTTTTAATTTCAACTCAATTCTTTTTTATTCAATTAATAGATAAAGAAGAAATACTTGTTTTTAAAAAACACGGAATTACTAATACTCAAGTTTTAAAAGTTATAATAATAACCTCAGCTTTAATTGCGTTCTTTATTAATATTATTTTCTATAATATTTCCTCAAATTTAAAATTTTTATATCTAGATATAAAAAATGATTATGCAAAGGATAATAAATATCTGGCTGTTATTACTGAAAACGGCCTTTGGATAAAAGATGAAATTAATAATAAAATTAATATTATCAATGCAGAAAAAATAGAAGAGAACTTTTTAATCAATGTTGAAATTATTCAGTTTGATAAAAATTTTATTTTTGACCAAAGCATACTTGCTGAAAAAATTAATATTAAGAATTATAATTGGAAAATTAATAACGCTATAATTTCTCAAAATAACTTTAATCAATCTACTAATGAAGATTTAATATTTGAATCAAATTTTAACTCAGAAAAAATTAACAATCTATTTTCTGATATGTCTTCTTTATCTTTTTTTAAATTAAAAAATATAAAAAATAATTATGAAAATCTTGGTTACTCAACAGATGAAGTTGATGTTCATATACAGAAAATTTTTGCCTACCCTTTTTATTTAATAATAATGGCTTTATTTTCTGCGATAATAATGATGAATATTAAGCATAATAGACCAAAACTATTTTCATTGATATTTGGTATTATATTGTCGGTTGTCATATATTATATAAATTACTTTAGCGCAGTTCTCGGTCAGAATCTTAGCTTACCTTCATACATTTCTGTATGGACACCTATATTATTAATTTTTTTATCATGTGCAATTGGATTGGTTAGAATAAATGAAAAATAAAATAATATTACTTTTATTAACAATAATATTTTTTATTCCTATAAATAAAATTTATGGTGATGAATTAAAGTTCGAAGCAAAAGAAATCATAATTAAAGAGGATGGTAATTATATTGAAGCAAAAAATGAAACTAAAATAAAAGCAAGTAACGGTGTTGAAATTAAATCAGATAAATTTTCATATGACAAAATTAAATCAATCGCTTATGTAAAAGGCAATGTAGTAATTATAGATAAAAAAAATGATATTTATATTACTGGAGATAGCTTTACTTATTTTAAAAATGAAGAAAAAATCATCTCTGAAGATACTACAGGCATTAATATTGCTGAAAAATATTTTGTTGAAGCAAATAAAATCGAATATTTAACAAAAGATAAAATAATACAATCAAATAATAAAACTAAGATGAAAGATACAGATGGTAACTCATTTGTTGTGAATAAATTCAAATTTATTATTTCTGATAAATTGTTTAATGGAGAAGATTTAATATTTTTGGATAATAACAATAATGAATATATATTTAAAAATGCCATTGTTAGATTAACAGATAAACAAATCTTAGGTAAGGATTTTCATCTCAATTTTAACAAAAGAACTTTTGGAAATATAAATCAGGATCCTAGATTAAAAGGTACAAGTGTAACTGTTGAAGATGATTTAACTATTGTAAAAAATGGAGTTTTTACTACATGTAAAAAGAATAAAGATAAGTGTCCCCCTTGGGTAATGCATGCAGGAGAAGTTAAGCATAATAAAACAAAAAAAATAATAGAATATAAAAATGCTTGGCTCAAAATTTATGATAAACCTGTATTCTATTTTCCTAAGTTTTTTCATCCAGATCCAACTGTCAAAAGACAATCTGGTTTTTTAATCCCTAAATTATTATCTAGTAACTCATTAGGTACATCTTTTGAAATTCCTTATTACAAAGTAGTTTCGAATAACAAAGATTTTACTTTTAAACCAAGATTATATACGAATGGTAATTTTATTTTTGACACTGAATATAGACAAGTAAATAAAGATTCTAATCATATTTTCGATTTTAGTTTTAACAGAACTAAAGGAGCATTGGACAGTGGCTCAGGCACAAAATCTCATTTTTTTTCAAAATCAGATTTTGATTTAGATCTTGAAAATTTTGATTTTGGTAAAGTTGATCTCCAAATACAACAAACATCCAATAAAACTTATTTAAAAACCTATGATTTAAGCTCTCCTATAATTAATAACACAACTACTTTAAATTCATTTTTAAATTTTGAAGCTTCAAACGAAAATCTTTCAGTAAAAACTGATCTTGAAGTTTTTGAAGATTTAAGCAAACATGATACTGATAAATACGAATATATTTTCCCTAATTTTGAATTGGTTAAAAAAATTAATACTAAAAATGATATTAAGGGTAATTTATTCTTTCAAACTAATGCAACTAAACGACAATATGACACTAACGTAAATGAAACATCTATTATTAATGATATTGTATATGAATCTAACAATTTGTTTTCAAAATCCGGACTTTTAAATAAATATAATTTCATTTTAAAAAATGTGAACACTGATGGTGAAAATTCATCTAAATACAAAAATAAAACAGATTCAGAATTTTTTTCTGCTTTAATGTTTACATCTTCATATCCTCTTAAAAAAACAGGAGAACTTTTTGATAGTTTTCTTACCCCCAAAATATCTTTCAGATATAGTCCAAATAAAACTAGAAATTTTAAGGATGAAGACTTAAGAATTGATGTAAGTAATGTTAATTCATTTAATAGACTTGGATCAAGTGAAGCTGTGGAAGGTGGTCAATCAGTTACTTTAAATACTGATTATAAAATAACAAATAAAGACCATGGTGAACTATTTAATCTTGGAATTGCAACAGTTTTCCGTGATGACGAGGATGATCATTTGCCGACCACGAGCACAATAGGGAAAAAACAATCCAATTATTTTGGTAATTTAAAATTTACACCAAATGAACATTTAAGATTGGATTACAATTTTTCGTTGAGAGACGATCTGGACAGATCACATTATGATTTTTTAAAAGCAGATATAAGTATAAACAATTTTGTAACTTCTTTTGAATTTTTAGAAGAAAATGAAGAACTAGGTAAAAAAAGCTATTGGGGAAATACTACAAGTATTAATTTTAACGATAAAAATTCCATTAAATTTGGAACAAGAAAAAATAAAGAGACAAATCTTACTGAATATTACAATTTGATTTATCAATATAAAAATGATTGTTTAACAGCAGCAATTGAATATAACAAAGAATACTACAACGATGCAGACTTAAAACCTGATGAACAAATATATTTTTCAGTAACAATTGTTCCATTTACAAAAGTGAACACTCCAAACATTAAAAATGCTAATTAACCAAAAAAAAACTGTAATTTTTTTCTTAGTTATATTTTTTCTTTTACTTGCAAAAAGTTATTCTTTAGAAAAAAACTACATAGAAGTTAAAGTGAATAATAAAATAATTACAAAATCAGATATTGAAAATGAAAAAAAACTATTAACTGCATATAATGAAAGCTTAAAAAATTTAAAAGTAGATGAATTATATACTATAGCTAAAAACTCACTAATAAGACAAGAAGTTAAAAGAGACGAGATATTGAAATATTATGAACCAAATTATACTTCAAGTTCATTAGATAAATATGTTGATGAATTTTATAAAAAATTAAATATTGAAAATGATTTAGATGTAAAAAAATTCTTAGAAATAGCTAATATTACTGAAAATGAAATGAGGGAAAAAATAGAAATAGAAACACTTTGGAATCAATTGGTTTTTAATAAATACCAGGATAAAGTAATCATTGATGTAGAATTATTCAGAGATAGATTAAAAAGCGAGATTAACGATTTAAAACCAACAAAATCATATTTTTTATCTGAAATTTTTTTTAATGTTTTAACTAAAGAAGAGATAGATGAAAAAAAACAAAAAATATTAAAAAGCATTGAAGACATTGGTTTTAACAATACTGCAAATATTTTTAGTATTTCAGGTTCCGCCAAATTTGGGGGTGAAATTGGATGGATTAAAGGTAGTCAGCTATCTTCTAATATTTATAAAAAAATATCACTATTAAAAGTTGGAGAATATACTGCTGAACCAATTACTGTGCCAGGTGGTTTTTTAATATTAAAAATAGATGATATTAAAGAGGAAAAAGTTCAAGTTGATTTTGATGAAGAATTGCAAAAATTAATTAATTACGAAAAAAATAAACAACTAAATCAATTTTCACAAATTTATTATAAAAAAGTTGAAAAAGATTCTGTAATAAATGAAAATTAAACCTATTATAATAGTTGCTGGAGAACCTTATAGTACTTTTTTAGAAATTTTTTTTAAATCATATAAATCTAATGTTTTAAAAAAATTCCCAATAATTTTAATTGCTTCAAAAAAAAATTTAATAGGTCAAATGAAAAAGCTAGGATATAAATATGAAATATATTTAGTAAATGAAAAAAAAATTAACAAATTAAAACCTTCTTCAAAAAAAATAAACTTAATTAATATTGATTTTAATAAAAAAAAAATAATCGATACAATTTCAAGAAGTTCAAAAAATTATATTGAACAATGTTTTAAAAAAGCTATGAAATTATTAGAAGAGAAAAAAAGTATGGTATTAATAAATGGACCAGTTTCAAAAACACATTTTTTAAGCAAAAAATACCCAGGTATTACTGAATATTTATCTAAAAAAACTAATAAATTAGGAAGTGAAGTGATGCTTATCTATAATGAAAAGCTATCTGTAAGTCCTATTACTACCCATATATCTTTAAAAAATGTTATTAAAAATATTAGTATTAATAAAATAGTTAAAAAAGTTGAAGCAATTAATTTTTTTTATAAAAATAAACTCAACAAGAAAGCAAAATTTGCTATAACCGGTTTAAATCCTCATTGTGAAACTAAAAATCCTGAAAATGAGGAAAAAAAAATAATTTTACCTGCTATTAAAATACTAAAGAAAAAAAAGATAAATATTGAAGGTCCATTTCCTGCTGACACAATGTTTTTATCGAAAAATAGAAAAAAATTTAATGTAATAATAGGCATGTACCATGATCAAGTTCTTACCCCGATTAAAACATTATATGAGTTTAAAGCTATAAATATAACACTAGGTCTGCCATTTATTAGAATATCCCCAGATCATGGAACAAACAATAAAATGCTTGGAAAAAAAATATCTGATCCATCAAGTTTAATAGAAGCATTTAAATTTATAAAAAAAGTAAGTGCGAATTAAACCAAAAAAAAGTTTAGGTCAAAATTTTTTAATTGATAAAAATATAATTAAAAAAATTGTTGAATTAGAACATATAAATTCCGATGATTTTATTTTAGAGGTTGGTCCTGGAACCGGAAATTTAACTGAGTTTATATTAAAAAAAAATCCGAAAAAATTTTTTGTAATTGAGAAAGATAAAAATTTAATTGAAGTTTTAAAAAAAAAATTCGAAGATCGAATTAATATAATTGAAAATGATATATTAAAAATTTCTGAAAATGAAATTTCAGACAGTCAATTAATTGTTTTTGGAAATCTTCCTTATAACATTTCTACAAAAATATTAACTAAATGGATTATTTCTACCAAAAAAAATTATTGGTTCAAAAGCCTAGTTCTTATGTTTCAAAAAGAAGTTGCTAATAGAATTATTGCTAAAGTAAATTCAACAAATTATGGAAGATTATCAATTATATCAAACTGGAGACTAAACGTCGAAAAGGTCATGGATATAAGTTCTTCATGTTTTTACCCTAAACCAAAAGTTGAAAGTACTTTATTGAAATTTACTCCAAAAGCTAAATATTTTTCTATTAATTATTCAAAAAATTTAGAAATGATTACAAGAATATTTTTTAGTCAAAGAAGAAAAAAAATTAAAAATTCTTTTAAAAAAATTTTTAAAAACTATAGAACTATCTCTGAAAAACTTGATATTGATTTAAATCTCCGACCTCAAAATATTTCTTCTGAAACCTACTATAAAATAACTAAAGAGTATGAGAATTTAAGAAGTTAATTTTTTCACATGCTCTGCTATTAAATTTTTATCATATTTATTTGAAGAATTATTTGTTGCAGAGTCGATCAGATTGGATATTTCTTTAAAACAAGTTTCTAAATTATCATTTATCACTACGTAGTCATACTCTTTCCAATGCAAAAGATCTTTCTTAAACTCTTTCATTCTTTCTTCCACAATTAACTTATCTTTCATATCTCTATTTGTAAGTCTTTTATACAAAGTTTCTTTACTTGGAGGTAATACAAAAAAGGTTATAGATTTAAATTCTAATTTCTTTCTTTTAATTTGTTCAGTGCCTTGCCAGTCAATATCAAAAAGAACATTTTTACCTTTTTTTAGTTTTTCTATTATTGGTGTTTTAGATGATCCATAATAATTATTGAATACTTTTGCATATTCTAAAAACTCTTCTTGTTTTATCAGTTCTTGGAACTTATCGTTATTTACAAAATAATAATCTTTACCATCAACTTCATTTATCCTTGGTTTACGTGTTGTATGTGAAATAGAAATTTCAAAATCTCTTGTAGATGACAATAATTTTGTAAGCGTTGTTTTTCCAGCCCCAGATGGAGATGATAATATTATCATTATCCCATCTTTGTTTAAGGACATTTACTTTTTTTAATTACTTTTGCTCTCAATAAATTTAATTGCGTCACCAACAGTGAGAATTTTTTCTGCCTCGCTATCAGAAATCTCCGAACCAAACTCTTCTTCAAAAGCCATTACTAATTCAACAGTATCTAAACTGTCGGCGCCCAAATCATCTATAAAACTTGACTCATCTGTTACTTTCCCTTGGTCTATTCCTAAATGATCGGCTACGATTTTTTTTACCTTGCTTGAAATATCATCAGACATATTGTTACCTTTTGTTATATTTTCTTAATAAATTAAAAAGTAGCTTTGTCAAGACATATACATGCCCCCATTAACATGTATAGTTTGTCCTGTAATGTAGCTTGCTTCCTCCGAAGATAAAAATATTACTGTATTTGCAACATCTTTGGGTAACCCAAACTTATCCATCGGTATTTTTGATTTAATAATTTCCTTCCATTTTTCATTAATTTGGTCAGTCATATTTGTTGTTATATAGCCTGGTGATATACAGTTAACGTTGATATTTTTTTTTGCGTATTCAAGAGCTAAACTTTTTGACATTGAAATAATAGCCCCTTTTGATGCTGCGTAATTAGACTGGCCTACATTTCCGGTATGCCCTATTACTGAAGTTATATTAACTATTTTTCCATATTTATTTTTAAGCATTTTTTTTATAGCAAATTTTGATAACAAAAAAGTTGAAGTCAAATTTATATCGATAACTTTTTTCCACTCTTCAATATCCATTCTAATAGATAGATTGTCTTGATTGATACCAGCATTATTAATTAAAATATCAACACCTCCTCCTAACTCGCTAGATGAGCTATCGATAAATTTTTCAATCTCATCGTGTTTGGATGTATCAAAGTTAAGAATTTTTAAATTTTTAAATTTCTTTTTTAATTCTTCTAGTTTACTAACATTTCTACCAGTTGCTAAAACTGTAGCTTTCATTTCGATAAATTTTTCAACAACAGAAGTTCCTATTCCTCCTGTAGCCCCAGTGACAATTACTCTTTTATTTTCAAAACTATTCATTTATATTTATTAACTTTATATCTTCTTCTGTATTTATTGCACTAACTTTTACATTTTTATCAATTCTTTTAATTAATCCAGATAAAACTTTACCTGGTCCAATCTCAATAAATTGATTAGTTCCTTTTGCTATCATTAGTAAAACACTTTCTCTCCAACGTACTCTACTCTCAATTTGTTTAATTAATGAATTTTTTATTAATTCTGGATCTGAAATTTCTTTTCCGGTAACATTTGAAATTAAAATATTTTTTGGATTTTTAAATTCTAGATTTTCAATCTTTTTACTCATTATTTCAGTAGCTTTACTCATTAAGTTACAATGAAAAGGAGCGCTAACTGGTAATTTGATATTTTTAATATTATTTAATTTTAAATCAGAGGCAAATTTATCTATATCATTAATTTTTCCACTAGCTACAACTTGTCCTACTGAATTATCGTTTGCTATAAAACATTCATATTTATTTTTATTTTCTTCAATAATATTTTCAATTTTTATTAAGTCCGAACCTAATATAGCTAACATACCTCCTTCGCCTTTTGGAACGGCACTTTGCATGGCATTTCCTCTTGCCTTTAGTATTTTTAAAGTTTGAGAAAAACTTAAGCATTCAGTTGATGCTAATGCTGTATATTCTCCTAAAGAATGTCCAGCAAAAAAATTTGCTTTGTTTAGATCAATATTAAATTCTTTTTTTATAAGTTGGAATATAGAGTAACCAACTAAAAAAATTGCTGGCTGAGTATTTTCAGTTAAATCTAGTTCATTTTTAGGTCCTTCAAGGACTAATTTGGAAATTGGAAAATTCAAAATTTCATCAGCTTCATTAAATAATTTTTTAACAATTTCAAATTTTAAATATAAATCCTTTCCCATGCCTACCAATTGCGAGCCCTGACCTGGAAAAATAACTGAAAACATTTGTTTATTTCAAAATATATTATGGTTTTAACTGTTGTAATTAAACAATTATAATAGTATATCCTCATTTTTTAATAAATAACAAATATGAATTTATACGAACATACGATTGTAGCTAGACAAGACGTATCGCCTAGTCAATTAAAGCAATTAACAGAAAAATACGCAAAAATAGTTGAAAAAAATGATGGAGATATTGTTAAAACTGAAAATTGGGGATTACTGAACTTAGCATACATAATTAAAAAAAATAAAAAAGGTAACTATGTCCATTTTAAAATTAAAGGAAGTGGAAAAATTATAAAAGAATTAGAAAAAAATGAAAGTATTGATAGTAATTTATTAAGATACATGACTGTTAAAGTCAAAAAATTTGATCTTGAAACTAATTACTTTGAAAAAAAAGAAGAATTTGAAAAGAAGAAAAATAATAAATCCTAATTATGCTAAAAAAGAAAAAAGGTTATAACAAAAAAAATAAACAAAGTACTTTTTCTAAATTAAGTATTTTTCAACCTAATAAATATAAGTATAAAAAATCATGCCCTCTTTCAGTTAAAGGTGCTCCTATAGTCGACTATAAAAATATTAAATTATTAAAAAGGTATACATCAGAAAATGGCAAAATATTACCTTCAAGAATTACAAGTGTAAGTCAAAAAAAACAACGTGAACTTTCTATTTCAATTAAAAGGGCAAGAAATTTAGCTTTAATTTAGATGAAAATTATATTGTTAGAAAATATTAGAAAAATCGGATCAATCGGAGAAGTAATTGATGTTAAAAGAGGTTTTGCAAGAAACTATCTTATAGCTAATAAAAAAGGATTATATGCTTCAAAAGAAAATATTGCTCAGGTTGAAAAAATTAAATCTGAACTATCAAAAAAGGATCAAGAAAGAAAAAAAATAGCAAAAGGAACTTCTGAAAAAATTAACGGAAAAAAATATTCAATTAAAAAACTTAGCACAGAAAATAAAGAATTATATGGATCAGTTAAACCAACAGAAATATCAAAAATAATTTTAGAAAAGGAAAAATTAGAAATCAAACCGTCTTTAATACAACTAGAAAAAGAAATTAAATCTCTTGGTGTATTTAAAGTAAAAATAAATTTACATTCTGATATTCAATCAGAAATTTTAATTGAAGTTTTGCCAGCAGAGATTACTCAATAATTATACAATTTTTTCCCCAGTAAATTTTAATTATTTTTTTTAAGTTTTTTTAATATAAAATTTAAAAATGAATACTGGGTTAAGCATAGTTAAAGATAATTTTAAAGAATTGCCAAACAATATAGAAGCTGAACAATCTGTAATTGGATCAATATTAGTTTCTAACGAAATATTCGATGAAGTAAACACAATAATCACTAGTGTAAATTTTTTTGATCCTATGCACCAAAAAGTTTTTAGTGCTATTGAAAATCTTATTTATAAAGGAATGCTCGCTAACCCAATTACTCTTAAAAATTATTTTGAAAATGAAAAAGATGACCTTAATGTTCCAGAATATTTAGTTAAAATTACAAAATTTTCTACATCGTCTAGACAAGCTATAGAATATTCTAAAATTATTTATGACATGTTTGTAAGAAGAGAATTAATTAAAATATCAGAAAACACAATTGATACTGCCAAGCTAAATGATTTAAATGTGAGTGGACAAAATATAATAGAAAATTCTGAAAGGTTATTGTTTGATCTAGCAGAAAAAGGTTCATCAAGTTCCGCGCTACTTAAATTTGATGAAGCAATGAAATTAACCATAGAGATGGCTTCAAACGCATATAAAAATGAAGAAGGTATCGTTGGCGTTCCTACAGGATTAAGAGATTTAGACGATAGGTTGGGAGGGCTTCATAAATCTGATTTGGTTATAATTGCTGGTAGACCTTCAATGGGTAAAACTGCGCTTGCAACAAATATTGCATTTAATGCAGCTCAAAAAATGCAAGAGTCAGGAAAAAAAACATCAGTCGCTTTTTTTTCTCTTGAAATGTCTTCTGAACAATTGTCCACAAGAATTTTAGCTGAGCAATCTAAAATAAAATCTAATGATATCAGAAGAGGGAGAATATCAGAGGAACAATTTGATAAATTTATTGAAATCTCTAAAAATATTTCAGAGCTTCCATTGTTTATTGACGAAACACCAGCTATTAGCATTGCAGCTTTAAGTAACAGAGCTCGAAGAATAAAAAGGTTACATGGCCTAGATTTAATTGTTGTTGATTATATTCAATTAATGAGAGCTTCTGTTAATAATAAAGATGGAAGAGTTCAAGAAATTTCAGAAATCACACAAGGTTTAAAAGCTATAGCAAAGGAATTATCTGTACCAGTTCTTGCGCTTTCTCAATTATCTCGAGCGGTTGAGCAACGTGATGATAAAAAACCACAATTATCAGACTTAAGAGAGTCGGGATCTATAGAACAAGACGCTGATGTTGTAATGTTTGTTTATAGAGAATCATACTATCTTGAAAGAAAAGAGCCAAGACCAGCTACTGTTGAACACGCTGAATGGCAAGCAAAGATGAATGAAGTGTCAAATCTAGCTGAAATAATTATTGGAAAACAAAGACACGGACCTACTGGAAACATAATGCTTGAGTTTGAGGCAATGTTTACCAAATTTAAAGATACTCAAACGAGTTAATATAAAATATATAATAAGCATATGTTTGCTGATTTTTATCAAAAAACTATTCTTAATAAGCCTAAGGCAGTTCTATTACTATTATTTATTGCACTTATAGGATTAGGATATTTTTCTAAAGATTTTAAACTTGATGCTTCTTCAGATACTCTTTTGATCGAAGGTGATCCAGATCTAAAATATTTAAGAGAAATAACAGAAAGATATGGAGCAAAAGAATTTTTAGTTTTAACCTATACGCCTACAGAGCCAATGACTTCGGAGATTTCGATGAATAATCTTCTAAGTTTAAAATACAAAATACAAAGTTTAAATTGGGTACATAGCGTTATAACTTTATTAGATATTCCTCTGCTCAGCAGTACAGATGAAACTTTAAGTGAAAAACTTAAAAATTTTAGCACTCTAAAAAGTGAAGGTATTGATAAAGAAAAAGGTTTTAATGAAATTCTAAATAGTCCTGTTTTTAGAAATTTTGTAATAAGCGAAAATGGAAAAACAACAGGTATTATTGTTAATATTAAAAAAGATGAAAAATTAAAAAATTTAAAAAATAAAGAAGAAATTGAAGATTATAAAGAATACTTGAAGAAAAAAAATCACGAAAACATACTTCAGATAAGAGAAGTAATTAAAAGCTACAATAATGTAGGAAAAATACACTTAGGTGGAATACCAATGATTGCTGACGACATGATGTCGTTTATTAAAAGTGACATTATTGTTTTTGGAATAGGTGTTCTGTTGTTTATAATTGCAACCCTTTGGTTTGTTTTTAGAAACATTATATGGATCATAGTACCTATTAGTAGTTGTTTTTTTTCCGTCTTAATTATGATGGGGCTTCTTGGTTTGTTGGGTTGGAAAGTTACAGTTATATCGTCAAACTTTATCGCTTTAATGTTAATTTTAACAATGGCAATGAATATTCATGTTAGTACTCGCTTTTTGCAACTAAAAAAAAATAATCCTGAATTAAAAAATTCTGAAATAATTTCAATGACTACTTATAAAATGTTTTGGCCTATAATTTATACTGTATTAACTACTATTTGTGCTTTTTTATCTTTAATTTTTAGTGAAATAAAACCAATTATTGACTTTGGTTGGATGATGTCATTAGGTTTGATCACTTCATTTATAATAACTTTTACTTTATTGCCTACAATTTTAAATTTTTTATCTTCTGAAAAGACAATTATCAAAGATGAAAAAGATTCCAAAATTACTAAATTTTTAGGTCAAGTTTCTATAAATAATAAAATATCAATTTTTTCAATCACTGGATTAATTATTGTTTTAAGTATAATCGGCATAAGTCGATTAGAAGTCGAAAATAGTTTTATTAATTACTTTAGTAAAAAAACTGAAATTTACAAAGGTATGAAACTTATTGACGATGAATTGGGAGGCACTACTCCACTTGAAATAATTCTTAAATTTCCTTCTATTGAAAAAAGTGAAACTGATGATGAATTTGATGATTGGGAAGATGAAGAACAAGATAGTAATAAATATTGGTTCACAAGAGATAAAATTGATAAAATTGAAAAAGTTCATAATTATTTAGAAGAATTGCCGTTTATTGGTAAAGTATTATCTTTTTCTTCAATTCTTAAAGTTGGAGCTCAATTAAATAACAATAAACCTCTGGGAACTTTAGAGATGGGAGTCCTATATGGTAAAATTCCTGACTCTATAAAAAAGGAAATTGTTGATCCCTACATCTCCATTAAAGATAATGAAGCAAGAATAAGTTTAAGAATTAAAGATTCTGAAAAAAATTTGAGAAGAAACGATTTAATCAATCAAATCCAATATGATTTGGAAAATAAATTAGGACTTAAAAAAGATGAATTTAAACTAGCTGGAGTTTTAATTTTATTTAATAATCTTTTACAAAGCTTATTTAAATCTCAAATACTAACATTGGGATTTGTTATGATGGGAATTTTTGCAATGTTTTTAATATTGTTTAAAAACATTAAACTATCTTTAATAGGAGTTGTTCCAAATTTTATTGCTGCTTTTTTTATTTTGGGAATAATAGGTCTGTTGGGCATTCCTCTTGATATGATGACAATTACTATAGCGGCAATCACAATTGGTATAGCTGTTGACAATAGTATTCATTATATTTACCGATTTAAGGAAGAATTTTCTCAAACTAATAATTATGAAGAAACAATTAAATTATGTCACTCAACTGTTGGTATTGCTATACTTAATACTTCTATCACTATTGTATTTGGGTTTTCAATTTTAATTTTTTCTAATTTTATACCAACAATTTACTTTGGGATATTTACTGGAATAGCCATGTTATTGGCAATGATATCTGTATTAACTCTTTTACCAACTCTTATTTTATCTAATAAACCATTTGGAAATTAAAAATCGATAAATGCTAGAAAATTTAAATAATTTCTATGACTCGGTTTCGGGGTTTGACATTGCTTATATTATAATAACAATTTTATCGTTAATTAAGTGTTATAGAAAAGGTTTCGTTTTAAGCCTTTTAGCAGCATCAAAATGGCTATTAGCATATGTCTTAACACTTATTCTATTTCCAAGAGTTAAACCGTATGTAGATGGAATTATAGACAACGAATACATCCTAGATGTTATGTTAGGTGTTGGACTATTTATTATTATTATTTTTCTTATTCTGATGATAAATAAAGGAATAAGTAAAGCAGTCAAATATTCAGGACTCGGGCAATTAGATACTATATTTGGATTCTTTTTTGGTTTTTTAAGAGGATACGTAATTTGTGTTTGTATATTTTCAACTATCAATATCTTCTACAATTATAGTAAATGGCCAATAAATACCAAATCATCTTGGACCTTTTCATATGTTCAAAAAGGTAGTAATTATTTAATTAAAGAATTCCCTAATGAAAAAAAGTATAAAGAATCTAAGGAAAAAATTGAAGATATTTAATCCAAAACTGAAAGAAGAATGTGGAGTATTTGGAATAAGCAATATATCAGATGCTTCTACTCTCACTGCTTTAGGCTTACATGCCTTACAACATAGAGGTCAAGAAGGATGTGGTATTGTTTCTTACGATGAAAAAAATTACCACTCTGAAAAAAGATTTGGGTTAGTTGGTGATAATTTTAATAAAGAAAAAGTATTAAAAAAATTACCAGGTAATTATGCTATTGGTCATAATAGATATAGCACTACAGGTGGAACAACTTTAAGAAATGTCCAGCCATTCTTTGCTGATACAAATACAGGTGGAATAGCGGTTGCGCACAATGGAAACTTAACAAATGCAATTACTCTAAGAAAAAAATTAGTTGATGATGGAGCTATTTTTTATAGTACCTCTGATACTGAAACTATTGTTCAATTAATAGCGAAATCTAAAAGAGAGAAAAAAATCGACAAAATAATTGATGCTCTTTTTCAAATCCAAGGAGCTTATGCTATTGTAATGCTAACTAAAAATACTCTTATTGGAGTAAGAGATCCTTATGGAATAAGACCTTTAGTTTTAGGAAAATTAAAAAATTCTTATATTTTAGCCTCTGAAACTTGTGCGCTTGATATTATAGGAGCAAAATTTGTTAGAGAAGTTGAAAATGGAGAGATTGTTTGTATAGAAAATAACGAATTAAAAAGTTTCAAACCTTTTCCTAAAAAAAAACAAAGACCGTGTGTTTTTGAATATATTTATTTTGCAAGACCAGATAGTATATTAAATAACAAGTGCGCTTATGAATATAGAAAAAATTTTGGTAAAGAGCTTGCAAAAGAAGCTGATATAGATGTTGATCTAATTGTTCCAGTTCCAGACTCAGGAAATGCAGCTGCTATAGGTTTTAGTCAACATTTAGAAAAAAAGTTTGATCTTGGTCTAATAAGAAATCATTATGTTGGAAGAACTTTCATCGAGCCGGCTCAAAAAATTAGAAGCTTAGGAGTTAAACTAAAACTGAATGCAAATAAATCAACCATAAAAAATAAAAAAATAGTTCTAATCGATGATTCTCTTGTGAGAGGTACTACATGTTATAAAATTGTAAAAATGCTTTATGACTCTGGGGCGAAAGAAGTTCATGTTAGGATTGCCTCTCCAGAAATAAGATTTCCCGATTTCTACGGAATAGATACACCTACAAAAAAAGAACTTTTGGCAGCAAACAAAAGTAATGATGAAATTTGTAAATATATTAATGCAAAATCATTAAAATTTTTATCTCTAGATGGATTATATAGAGCTATGGGTTTTGAAAAAAGAAATAACACCTATCCACAACTCACAGATCATTATTTTACTGGTGATTATCCAATAAAACCTATGGACAAACTTGGAGATGATAAAGTGACTCAGCTATCTTTATTAAGTATATCTTCTAATAATTAAATTTATGAAAAGAGTTAAATTTACACAAATGAAAGATGGTACAAAAGAAGATTATTTATTATTAGATAAACATGAAAAAAAATATATTGAAGGTACTGCTGATCGACTTATGAAATTTATGAGTAGCCTAAATACAACCTTAGAAGGTTATCAAGTAACTAGATTAGAACATTCTTTGCAAACAGCAACTAGAGCTTTAAACGATAAAGCTGAAGATGAAATGATTGTAGCTGCTCTATTACACGATATAGGAGATGAATTAGCACCTTTAAATCATTCAGAATATGCAGCTGCTGTTCTTAAACCTTATGTAAGTGAAAAAACTCATTGGATTGTTGAAAAACATGGTGAATTTCAAATGTACTACTATGCACATCACCTAGGTGGAAATAGAAATCAAAGAGAAAAATATAAAGGGCACAAGTATTATCAAGATACAATTAATTTTTGTGAAAACTGGGACCAAAAATCTTTTGATCCTAATTTTAAATCATTACCACTTGAAAAGTTTGAACCTCTTGTAAAAAAAATATTTTCAAGAAAACCTTACACGAGCTAATCATTTTTTAATATTAATTAACATGTTTAAAAAATTATCAGATCAACAAAAAGGGTCGCTTTTAGCATTTGTAGGAGTTTTTCTAATAACACCTGACTCTTTACTGATTAGATTATCAAATATAGAAACATGGGGCATGCTGTTCTATAGAGGAGCAATACCTTTTGTAGTTGTTTTAATTGGTACGTTAATTTTTTATAATAAAAATTTTTTGAAAAAGCTATTTGGAATAGGCTATCCAGGAATATTTTATATTTTTAGTTTTTCTGCATGCAATATTACTTTTATATTATCGATACAAAATACTAATGTTGCCAATACTTTGGTAATGATTGCTCTTGCACCGATGCTTTCTGCTATACTAGGAGCTATATTTTTAAAAGAAGCTCCAGATCAAAAAACATGGATTGCTATATTTATCACCTTCGCTGCTTGCGTATATATCTTTTATGACTCCTTAAATCTGGGTAACTTTTTAGGTGATTTCTTTGGGCTAATTACAGCCTTAGGTCTAGCTTGTAATGCTACTTTAGCAAGATACGCTAAAGACAGAGACCTTGTTCCATCAGCTGTAATTGGAAAATTATTTGTTGCGATATTTGCCTTTTTCTTTGTAGAAAGCTTCACATTGGTTGGTAATGATGTAATTTTTATACCTTTAATGTGTGTAATGTGCGTGGCTATACCTTTTGTTTTAGTAACCATTGCTCCAAGATTCATAACTGGAGCAGAAGTAAACCTTTTTTTTCTTCTTGAAACTATACTGGGTCCAGTGTGGGTCTGGATGGTAATTAAAGAACAACCTAGTTTGGAAACTATCTTAGGAGGCTTAGTAATCATATTAACAATTGCAATTCATTCATTCCTAGCCTTAAAAAAAACATAAAATAAAAATAACTACTTGCTTTTTTATAAGAAAGGCATACTCACTGAAAAATGGGAAAACTATTTAAAAATTCTTGGGCTCTTTTTATGGGTTATGGAATAATTATTCTTGCTCATGGCCTTCAAGGAAATTTATTAGGGCTTAGAGCTGTATTAGAAGACTTCAATATTATTGCTACCGGTATATTAATGTCTGGTTATTTTATTGGATATTTTACTGCTGCTAATATTGTACCAAATTTAGTTGGTAAAGTTGGACATATCAGAGTCTTTGCTGCATTTGCATCGGTTGCTTCACTAAGTATTTTAATCCATGCTATTTTTGTAAATCCATACATATGGTCTATAGGAAGATTCTTAACTGGCTTTAGCATGTTAAGTATTTTTGTTGTCGTTGAAAGTTGGCTTAACGACAGAGCAACCAATAAAACTCGTGGAAAAGTTTTGTCAATTTATATGGTTATCACTTTTACCGGACTTGCTTTAGGAGTTTTATTATTAAACTTTAATAATCCAAGTCAATATGAACCTTTTATATTAGTTTCCTTATTATTATCTATAGCATTAATACCTATATTACTTACAAAACGTAAACCACCAACCTTTAAAAAAATATCATCAATTAGTGTTAAAGAACTTTATAAAACTTCTCCTTTTGGAACTGTTAGTATGTTTTGTGTTGGTTTTCTTCATCCTGTCATATTTACTATGGGAGCAGTGTACGGAGCTTTGATGAATTTTTCTATTTTAGAAATTTCTTTATATTTGTTTCTAATAACAATTGCTGGAGCATTATTCCAATGGCCAATTGGATATTTATCAGATCGTTTTGATAGAAGATTAATTATTGTTATAACAGCTTTATTAGGATCTGTATTTTCCTTTTTGTGTTTTTTTTCTGTAGCAGAATCTCCTGATTTTATAAATTTATCTTCAAATTGGAAAACTATTATTCAACATATAACTGGCCATAGATTAATTTTTTATATTTTTATAAGTCTATATGCTGGGATGTGCTTGCCACTTTTTTCTTTAAACCTTGCTTATGTAAATGACTTCTTGCCAAAAGAAAAATTTGTTTCTGCAGGTGCTGGCTTACAACTTATATTTGGATTAAGCGCAATGACCGCGCCTTTTCTATGTTCTTTTTTTATTAAAGAGTTAGGACCTAATGGTTTTTTTGTTTTTTTATTTATTTTTCAAACAATAATTGGCTTATTTGGTATTTATAGAATGACAAGAAGATCTTCGAGTGAAAACCCAGATAATACATTTACACCACTGCCAAGAAATATTACTCCGGTTGGTATACAGCTTGACCCTGATACTGGTGTAGATCTTTCGAATCCTGAAAATAATAAACGCTAGTTTTTTTTACTTCTCTCTATGCCGTAATTTTCTAGCTTGAATGACAATTCTTCTTCAATATCATAATTTTGGCTATGTTTTCTTAATCTAATCTCTTCCTCTTTTTTTCTTAGTCTTTCATCTTTTAATTTCTCTTCTTCTTCTCTAATTTGTTGTTCTTGATCAAATTTTCTCTCCCACTCTCTAAGTCTCTGTAGCTCAGCTTCTTTTTTAATTCGATCTTCTTCACTTTTTATTTTTTGCTCCTTATTAATTCTAGTTTGTTCTCTTTTTGTTTTTCTTTTTATTTGTGTTTCTTTCAAAGTTAACTCTTCATGCTTCCTTATTTGCTCTTCTTCTTTTTGCTTAAGTTGGCTGAATAAAATTTTAAGTTCTTTTTCTTTTAAACTTAATTTTTCTTCTTTTCTTTTTATTTTACTATCTTTTAAAACTTGCGCTTCTTCTTTTAATACTAGTTCTTTTTCTATTAATTTTATTTCTTTTTCTTTTAGTTTAATTTCTTGATCTTTTAGTTTAATTTCTTCTTCTCTTTTTTTAATTTCTTTATCTCTTAGCTTTTGTGTTTCATCTTTTAATTTTATTTCTTCTTCCTTTTTTTTTAGCTCTTTATCTTTAGATGTTATTTTTTCTTGTTCCTTTTTAACTTGCTCTTCTTTAAGTTTTAATTCCTTTTTTTCTTTAATTTTAAAATCTGTATAAACTTTACTTAATGAATTGGTTGTAACTTGAGCCAACTTTTCAAAGCCTGTCTCTATTTTTTTATGTTTTTTTTTTAATTTTTTCTTTGCCATATTTATTTTTTATATTAATAATTTAAACAAACTTTTATTTGTTACTCAAGCTTATCGTGTTTAATAAATTATTTTTTTTTACAACCTATAGATGTGAAGAAAAAACCATGAATAAAGATAACTCAAAGAAATTATGGAAAATTATTCAAGAAGCTGGCGATTATTTGCAAGGACAACTTCCAGATCATCCTAATCATCCTAAGGGTAGAAATGCTTACGCGCACGTTGCTTTGTGTGTAAAGAATAAATTTAATATGAGCTATAAAGATATTGATGATGATAAATTTGATGAAGTAGTTAACTATATTGATTTTTTAAAAAAAAATCCAAGTTAAATTATTGATTTGGAAAATAATCTTCCATTTTTCCCTCTCTATAAACATCTGCTGTACAACAATGAAGTCCTCCGCCAAAAGCATAAGCATCTCTTAAATCAACTGATATAACTTCCATACCTAGTTTGTCTAATTGTTCAGCTTGATAAATTTCACTTTTTTCAACACAAACTGTTTTTGGGTCTAATACTAAAACATTCATAGAAAGCCATACTGACGAATAACACAATGGTGGTGGAGAGTTATGTGCTGGTTGTGCTGAGTCAATTATTTTCCAGTCATTTTTTTCAAATAGTTTTCTTTGTTCTTTTGGCAATTTTCTTTGTGGGTTATTTATAATTAATCCTGGTTTTATTGGTGTAAAGGTTGCATCTATATGAATTGGATATGGGTCTCCAGGAAAATTAACTGCGTGAACTCTGTGTTCTCTATAATGTCTTTTAATCCAATCAATTCCTTTGAGATTTGTTGTGAAACCATGTTGTACTATAAGGTCTTTTCCAAATCTTAAAACATCCGCAGCATCAAATAATGGTTCTTCTTCTGTTGTTACAAAAAATTTTTTTTCTGTCCATTCTAATCTTTTTTGTATTCCTATTTTGTCTGACAAATAATCTTTTCTATAATCTTCATCTGTTAATCTTGGTTTTGGAGCTGATTCGTGTCTCATATTTGGATCTAAATTATAATATTGTTTTAAAAGTGGTCTGTAACAAAGGTATTCAAACCATCTGCATCTATAACTCATGGTAGCTTCTAAAATCTCATTACCAACAGTTAACAAAACATCTCTTGGAGGCATACATCCAAACATAGTTTCAGCTTTCCAATCGGGTGTGCTTGTTGGTTGGTTAAAATTAATTGGATCTGGTCTATCTACTTTTATTCCTCTTTTTATTAACATATTAGAAAAATCGTCTAACAATTGATTTGCCTTATCAACTGCATCTTTAGTTCTTGGACCAAACTTTCCACGCATATCAGAGTCTTCTGGGACTTTAGCATCTAAAGCAGGTTCTGGTGCTGGTATACAAGTTCCATCAGCTTTTCCTACAATAACATGTTTTAATGGATCCCACTCATTCCAACTATTAACAATAATTTTTTCTTCTTTCATAATTGAGGTTTTAATAATTTTTTTTTAAAATTATCATATAAAATTTTTGAATAATTGTTCATACTTTTCATATTAATTTGAGCTTCACTATTAAATTTTTTAAGAGCATTAGGTCCCAACTGTTTTTCTAACGCAGCTTTATATTCAGGAACACAACCCCATTCATTAACTGTTGTATCTTTTACCTCTATGTGAAATTGTATTCCATAAGCATGATCGAAATACTTAAAAATTTGATATTTTGTCTCTGGAGAAGATGCCAATAAAGTAATATCTTTATTACTCTCTAAATCTTGAACCTCATAAGAGTGCCACTGTAAAGAAGTAATTTTTTCAGGAAATTTTGAAAATAATAAATCTTTTTTTTTATTTTGAGAAAAATTAACATTCAACATTCCTATTTCAGGATTAGCTGATTGAACTACTCTTCCACCAACAACTTCTCCCAAAAGTTGACATCCAAGACAAAAACCAAGATAAGGTTTTTTTAAATCAACAACAAATTCTTTTATTCTTTTTTTTTCATCAACTAACCAAGGATATTCTTTTTCCATCCAAGTATCCATGGGTCCACCCATACAAAACATAGCATCAAATTTAGAAATATCATTTGGGATTTTTTCTCCTTCATCTAATTCTATTGTTGTTAGTTTAGCTCCATCCTTTATCATTAGGTCTTTTATAAAACCGGGGTCTTCTATTTTAATATGTTGCAAAATTAATATTTCCATTTTAAAGCGCAGGCTTTAAAAGTTTTAACATTTTTTTATGGATAGATCTATTCGCAGAAAATAAAACATTACCAGCATATTTTGCATCTTTATTTTTCCAGGTAGAAGCAATACCACCTGCAGCTGAAATGATAGGTATTAAAGCGTGTACATCCCAAATTTTATTTTGACATTGCATAACTACGTCAATTTTTCCTTCACAAAAATGAGCATAACTTAGTGCATCAAAACATGGGTATTGCATAAGTTTTAAAACTTTAGAAATTTTACTTTGTTTTTTTAATGAAAGCCAACCGTGAAAAGCTCCTGCAACTTTAATATTTTTAAAGGTTGCTTTTTTATTCACAGATAATTTTTTTTTAATATCTTTTCCTACGCAAACAATTTTAACAACATAGGCATTTTTATTAGAATAGTTCAAATAATATTTACTTAGTTTAGGAAAATTTGCTAATCCAATAATTGGATTTCCTTTATAGTTTAAAGCTATTAAATTGCTCCAAGTTGGATTACCAATTACGAAGGACCTAGTCCCATCAATAGGATCTATTACCCAGGTAAAATCACTCTTAGTTTTTTTATGACCAAATTCTTCTCCAATAATATCGTGTTCTGGGAATTTTTTTTGAATTTTAGATCTTATAAATTTTTCAAAAGCTCTGTCAGCTTTCGTGACTGGGTCATAACCTTTGCCCCTGCTTTTATTTATGGGTTTAAAAGGCTTATTTAGTTTTAAGTAATAAAACCTTGTCATATCCTTTGCTAATCGACTTAAAAAATTAGCATAAAATTTGAATTCTTTTTTACTTAATTGATCCATAACAATAATCACATACTATTTTATTTATCTTGATTAAAGCAAAATTTTAAATAATCCTCTGAAAAAGATATGAAAATTGAACTAAACGAAAACAAAATATTCTTCAACAACGGTAAATCTATTCAAGAAATACATCCTTTTTGGATAAGAGAAAGAATAGATGGGGACGAATATTTAGATAAAGGGACTCAACAAAGATTATTTGACCCCTCAACAATGAATGCTGAAGTAATTATAAATAAAGCAGAGATAAAAAATGGCTTTCTTGAGGTTAATTTTAATGATGGAGTTAACTCTAAAGTAGATATCAAGAAACTTGAAGCTGAATTTTCAAATGAAGATACCGTGATAAAATCAATTCCAAAAAAAAAATGGGACTCTTCGCTAAAAAATATAAAAAATTTTAAATATAAAGATAATTTTTTTGACTCCAAAGAAATGTATGATTTATTAATTTCTTTTTACGAATATGGTTTTGTTGTTATAAAAAATGTTCCAACAGAAAATAATTATATTGTTAAATTTGCTAACTCTATTGGAAGTGTAAGACGGACAAATTTTGGTGAGCATTTTAATGTTAAATCTAAATCAAATCCAAATGATTTAGCTTATACTACTTTGCATTTAAGTCCCCACACAGACAACCCTTACAGAAATCCTGTACCATGTATTCAAATTTTACATTGTATTGAAAATGAAGTTAGTGGCGGATACTCGACTTTAGTTGATGGGTATTCGGTTACAGAAAGATTGAAAGCGGAAGATCCAGACTCATATAAAATTTTAACTGAAATAAAAATAAGATTTAAATTTATTGACAAAAGTGTTGTTTTGGAAGATTGGTCAGAATTAATTCATTTGGACGATGAGAAAAAATTTAAGCAAGTAAGATTTAGTCCAAGATTAGATTATGTTCCAATGTTGGAAAAAAATAAACTAGATCAATATTATAAAGCAAGAAAAAAATTATCTGATATGTATAATTCAGAAAAATATAGAATAGAATTTAAATTGCAATCAAAGGATCTTTTAATGATGGATAATCATAGGCTTTTGCATGGAAGAACAAAATTTGACCCGAGTGAAGGAAAGAGATTTTTACAAGGATGTTATATAGACTTTGATAGTACCGAAGGCAAATTAAGACATTTAAAAAGAAAATTTAAAATTTGACCCTTCGTGACTCATTAATAGCGGCGATAGTTCCAATCTTTTTAGGATTTGGTTTTGTTATTGCAAAACCAGCTATGGAATATTTACCTCCATTTTTATTAATGGGATTAAGATTTACCTTCGTTGCTTCACTTTTGGTTTGGTGGTTTCCGATTCCAAGAGAATTTTTAAAAAGAATATTTTTTGCATCTCTTATAGCTAATACACTTCAATATAGTATTACTTATACAGGATTGAGTTTAATTGATGCCTCGGCAGCAGTCTTATTAGTACAAACAGAAGTTCCTTTTGGCGTTGTATTTGCATACTTTATGCTAAAAGAAAAACCTACAATTAGAAGTTTAGTTGGAATCGCTATCGCATTTATTGGTGTTTATATTTTAACAGGTTCACCAAACCTGAATGATAAATTTTTTGGTGTGACTTTGGTAATTTTAGGTTCGGCTATTTGGGCTTTAGGACAGGTTTTGGTAAAACCTTTAAGCAAAGAAATAAGTCCATTAGCGCTTGTCGCTTGGTTAGGTTTGTTTTCTGGTCCTGTATTAATTGGCCTATCTGCTATTTTTGATGGAAATCCAATTGTATATTTTAAGTCTGCTCCACTTGAAGCTTGGATGATTGCTATTTACTTGGGATTTATTATGCAACCAATTACATACGGATGTTTCTACTATGTTTTAAAAAACAATCCTCTATATAAAGTTTTGCCTATAGTTACTATGGGTATACCTCCAACTGGTTTATTGGCTGCTATATTTCTTTTAGGTGAAGAGCCAACAAAAGAGTTGTTTATAGGTGGAGCTATAATTATCGTTGGAGTAATACTGATACTGTTTAACAAACCAGAAAAAAAATAATTGTTTTTATTTTTTTGAATCTTTTATAATTTCACTTATAGCTAATTCTTTTTTATGGCCCATTAAATGAACACCTTTAACTCCATTTATATTACGATAACTTTCAATAAGCTCTATACATATTTTTTTACTTTCTTCTTTTGGATCTTTTGAACTCTCTAACCTTTTAATAATTTCATCTGGAACATCAACTCCAAATAAATTATCGTTCATCCACTTTGCACTTTTTGCAGAAGCAAAAGGACCTATTCCAATTATAAAATTAGTCTTATCTAAAATTCCATTATCTCCTAAAATTTTCATATAATCTTTTAATATTTTAGGATCAAAAACGTATTGAGTTTGAAAAAAATCAACACCGCTGTTTATTTTATTTAAAATTTTGTCTGGATTAGGTTTTCCTTGAGTAGGAACCTCTGCTCCACCTATAAATAATTTTGGCGGAGGATTTAATATTCTTCCAGAAGGTAGTTTTTCTTCTTTACGCATCATATTTGCTGTAGAAACTAACGTTAAACTATCTATGTCATTTACTGCTTTAGTTTCTGGTTGATCTCCATTTTTTGGATCATCTCCCCCTAGACAAAGAATATTGTTTACACCTAATGCTGAGGCTCCTATTAAGTCTCCTTGTAATGCCAAACGATTACGATCTCTTACAGTTAATTGTAATATTGGATCAATATCATTTTGAGCTAAAATAATCGAAGCCGTCAATGAAGACATATGTGCCTTGGCACCAGGATTGTCTGTAACATTTACAGCATCCGCTACTCCTTTTAGTGGCATTACATTTTTTAATAAAACTTCTTTATCAGATGCATCCGGTGGTGTTGTTTCAGCAGTATAAATAAACTTTTTCTCTAACAATTTTTTTTGTAATAAACTTTGATTATTCATAATAGAGATATTTATTATTATCCTAAATTTTGTAAAAATGGAAATATATTAAACATATAATAACCTAAACTTTGGAGTTGATTAGTTATTATTAAAATTCCAGTAATAAGCAAAATTACTCCCCCAATTTTAGAAATTTTATTTATATTATTTTTAAAATTTTTTGAAAATATTAAAAATTTTTGTATTAAAAAACCTGATAATATAAATGGTATTGCTAAACCAAGAGAATAAAAAATTAATAATGTTACTGCTTTAGGCAAACTTTCCTCTATTGATGCAAGAGCTATTATTGAGCCTAAAATAGGTCCAATACAAGGTGTCCATCCAAAACCAAAAGCCATACCAACAACAAACGTGAATAAAAGGCCTGTTGGCTTTTTTGTATAATATTTTTTTTCGTAATTTAGAAACTTAATGTTTATTAAACCTATTAACTGTAAAGAAAAAACTATAATGATTAGTCCTGCAACGATACGGAGTAAATTGTAGTTTTGAAGTAAAATTTTTCCTAAAGTTGATGCTGCCGTTCCAAAAATTATAAAAACAAAAGAAAAACCAAAAGAAAATAATACTAAAGGTAATAAATGAATTTTTTTACTTTGTAGAAGTTCATTTAAGGATCTTCCCGATACAAAAGAAATGTAGCCTGGCACTAAAGGCAAAACACATGGTGATAAAAAACTTATAAACCCTGCACCAAAAGCAATAAATAATTCTATCATTAAAGATTTTATTTATTGACCCAAATAATAATGAGTAAAATTATCCAAACAATTGCATAGTAAAAAGGCATCATCTTTTTCCAAGATGACAATATTTTCGCTGCATTTTTTACTTCTTTTTTTCTCATTTATCCTTTTAAGCCTAGGTGAGTATACTTCACATTTAGATAATCCTTTATAGCCATAGAGCCGCCCTCTCTTCCATATCCTGTTTGTTTAATTCCACCAAAAGGAGCCTCTGCCTGAGCTACCAAAGGCGTATTAACAGCAACAGTTCCTGTTTCCATCTGTTCAGAAGCTTTATTAGCTAATTCCATTGAATTCGTACATATATAGCTTGCAAGCCCCAATTCATGATTGTTTGCTCTTTTAATAACTTCATCAAACGTTTTAAATGATAACATTGGACATAAAGGTCCAAATGGTTCTTGCCTCATAATTGTAAAATCATCTTTTACATCGTCAAAAATTGTTGGCTCATAGTAAAAACCTTTATTAAATCCAGATGGTTTTTTTCCTCCTAATAATACTTTTGCACCTTCTTTTTTAGTTTTGTCTACAAGATCCTCAATTTCATTAAGTCTTTTCTTGGTTGTTATTGGTCCTAATTGAACATCAGCGTCCATGCCATTTCCAATTTTTAATTTTTTAGCTTTTTCTATAAATAAATTAATAAAATCTTTTTTCATTTTATCCTGGATATAAAATTTACTTGGAGAAATACAAACTTGCCCGTTATTTCTAAATTTTGAAGCTATGGCCATATCAGTTGCTTTTTCGATATTCGCATCATCAAATACAATAAATGGTGCATGACCGCTTAATTCCATTGTAACTCTTTGAACCTTCTCTGCTGCCTGTTTAAGTATTAATTTTCCGACTCTTGTAGATCCTGTGATTGAAATTTTTTTAATTATATCTGAGGAAATTAATTGTGAAGCTATGCTTGGAGGATCACCAGACAGTAGGTTTACAACTCCTGGAGGAACCCCAGCTTCTCTACAAATATCTACAAGTTCCATTGTTCCACCTGGAGCGATTACATCAGGTTTAATAATTACTGAACAGCCCGCAGCTAAGGCTGTAGATATTTTTCTTCCTGATAAAACTAAAGGGAAATTCCAAGGAGACATTGCTGCAACAACTCCTATTGGTTGATAGTAAACATGAATTCTAGTTTCTTCAAATCTGCTTTCTACTGTTTGTCCATAAATTCTTTTTGTTTCCTCAGAATTCCATTCAAAAATATCTGCTGTCGCTCCAACTTCACCTTTTCCTTCTATAAAAGGTTTTCCAACTTCGAGTGTTATCCATTTTGCAAGTACATCTTGTTTTGCTCTTATTAGATCAGCAATATTTCTAATAATTGAAGATCTTTTCCAAGGAGATGTTTTTTTCCAAATTTCTAAACCTTGTTCAGCAGACTTGAGTGCTTTATCTACATCAGTTGGCGAAGCTTTGGAAGCGTGACCAATAACTTCTTCAGTGGCAGGGTTTATAACCTCATAGGTTTCTTTTTTTTCTGACTGTTGCCATTTTCCATTGATAAATTGACCAAATTTTTCGTACATAAAAAACTATTCTATTTTAAGTTGTGATTGTTTTAACTTATTTAATAAATATTTAATTTATAAATGTTATAATCGTTTTTAAGAAAGGAGTAAATATGGCAACATTTTATGCATTGGGAAGATATACTGCTCAAGGATATCAGGGTTTTTGCAAAGATCCTAAATCAGATCGAGCACAAGCTGCGCAAAAAGCAGCAGAAGCTGTTGGAGCTAAATTAGTTTCATATACTGGTTTAAGAGGACCATATGATTTTTTAGCAGTATTTGAAGGAACTTTTGTACAAGGTGCAGCAGTTAAAATGGCAACAGAAGCTAGTGGCTCTCTTTGTGATATTGCGGTTTGTGAAGCTATTAATATTAATGAAGTTGCAGAAAATGCTTCAAAAATAGCTGCAGCATACAAAGGTCCAGGTAAGTAATAAATTAATTTTTAGTTTTATAACTAGAATTTATCAAGACTCATACAAGGTTGGAAACATTTTCCCGCCTAATGTATCTCCATTTCTATATCCAGCATCTTGCATAGCTTTTCTGTAATTATAACTTGTCCAATCACCAATATAACTAATTCTCGCATCCTCTTTTGCTACTCTTAAAGTATATCTACTTAAGGTTTTATTCGGTATAGACGAGCTAAGGGTTCCATGAAGAGTTCTCATATCAAATACAACAGCATCTCCTAATTCACAGTCCCATTTTAAAAATTCATATTTTTCTTTATTTCCTAAAATATCTGGTGGAGTTTCATATTTCTTACCATTAATTATACAATCATTTCCCTCGATCTTATGTCCATCTTTGAAAAGAACTCTCAAAAATAGTTTTTTCCATAAGTGTGATCCTTTAACCCAAGCTACACCTTCATCTTTTTTACTAGGCTGAAGTGGTAACCAAAGTACACACATGGTCCCTTCCATATCAAAATAACTTACATCATGGTGAAAAGGAGTTTTAGATTTTGACCCACCTTCTCTTAAAAACCAATTATCCATTACAAGATTTATTTTTCTTGCCGACATTAATTCTGAAGCTATTTTTGCGTAAGGAGAATTAAATACAAAATCTTTAAACTCTGGAACCAAATGCCAAGTCCAATAATCCTCTAGATAAGCTGGAACACCTTTTTCTATAGTATGGGATTTAAATCTAGGACTTGGATTTTTTATATCTTTATCTATTCCTATTTTAAGTTTATTTATCCAATCGATATCAAACTTTCCTTTTAAAAATACTGCCCCGTCTTTCTTAAAATTTTTGATCTCGGTCTCTGTTAGTATGTTTTTCATTTACCAGCAGTGTTTGCTACGTAAAAAGATACTATGTCTATTTGTTCTTTAGTTAAAATATTTTCTTCTCCATATGCTGGCATAACACCAAGTCCGTAAGTAACCATTTCTTTTACATATTCTTCGGTAAGACTTATTGTATCTAGGTTTGGTCCAACATTTCCTTCGGAGCCTGCTGCCTTTAATATATGACATCCTGCACAACCTGCTATCTCATTAAAGATTTCAAGGCCTTTTCCCATTTTATCATCCTCAGAAAATAAATTTTGAGTGTTTAGCGTAAATATAATAGATATAATTAATAAAAACTTACTAATTTTCATTAATTAATTCTAAAACTTTTTAAACTATTATACTACTGTAATATTAACGCTATGATCTTTCCAACCGTTATGCGCATAGCCTCTTCTGTTTTCCATTCGCAATTCTGGTTGTTTATCTGGTCCATTAGATGCTAAGCTCGCTAAATTGTAAGTACCAGCGGATAAAGTTGTCTCAAGAGCAAACTGTCTCCAAGCATATTTACCTAAATCGGGTCCAATAAATTTTGCTCTCTTCCAGCTTTTTCCTCCATCTATAGAAACTTTTACACTCTTAACTTTTCTTGTACCACCCATCGCAACACCAACTATCTGAACTTTGCCAGATTTTACAGTTCCTGTTTCATCTGTTGGACGTGTTATCCAAGATTTAACTGGCATTTCCCAGCAAGATGGGTATTGAGATCCCTTTTTTCCAATTGGTGAAATTCTATAACTTGACTTCATGTATTTCACAGTAGATTCTGTTTTAGTAAAAGCTACTTTACCAAGATGTTTAACGTTATTAATTCCAAAATATCCTGGTGTAATCATTCTTACAGGTCCACCATGAGCGTTAGGTAATGGAACTCCATTCATTTCCCAAGCTAACATTGCATCTGAATAAACTTTTTTTGGAACTGATCTTTCTACCATTGCTTTTTTAGGATCTAATCCAGTTGGTTTATGATCAACTCCTGCTGAAGTCATAAAAACAGAATCTCTATCAATTCCTCCACATGCGTCTACTACTGCTTTTACTGGTACACCAGTCCAAAAAACACAAGCTGCCGCTCCTGTTTTCCATTGAGATCCTCTAACTTTATGCTCAAAAAAACCTCTACCATTACCTGAACACTGTAAAATAGTGGCGATTGTTGTATGACCTAATTTTTTAAGTTGACCAAGAGAAAAAGTTTTTGGATTTTTAACTCCTTCTATTGATACTTTCCAATCATTTCTATTTCCAATTTGACTGTCTGTCATGGTAGGCATGTTATTTCTTATATACACATTTCGATTTGGGGTTATAAGACTTTCTCCGATAGCACTTCTGTGTGTTTCAATTCCTTTGTCTGAATGAATAATTAAAGCGTTTCTGTCTTTCCAGCTTATAAAACCTGGTAAACCTTTTGATCCTTCTTTATGGTTCGCATTTGAAATATTGATAGGAACAATCGATGCAGTAGCGGCCAAACCTGCTAATGTTGCTGTTCCAGATAAAAAATTTCTTCTATTTAAATTTAACTTTTGTTTTGTTTTTTTCATACAATCCTCCAAATCAGTAGTCAGGATATCAAAAAAAATAAAAACCAAAAATATAAAAATAAAAATTTTTTCTATTAGCAGTTTTACAATTTTAAGTTGTATAAAAAGTTAGTTTTGCCGTATTTAGTTATATTTGGATTTATAAATGAATTTTTCTAGTATAAATTTAGACCATGCAACATCTACAAGATAGTTTTGGAAGAAAATTTCCTTACATCAGAATGTCTATTACAGATGTGTGTAATTTTAAATGTGGTTATTGCTTACCTAATGGGTATCAAGTCGATAAAGGCGATAACAGAAAATTCCTTCATCTTGACGAAATTAAACGACTTGCAAAATGTTTTTCTAAACTCGGGGTTTGTAAAATAAGAATAACTGGAGGCGAACCAACGGTAAGAAAAGATTTTTTTGATATAATTAAAGTTTTAAAATTTGAATCAGGAATTAAAAAAGTTGTAATTACAACAAACGGATATCATTTAGATCAAAAAGCCAAACAATTAGTTGATAGTGGTCTTAATGGTATAAATATAAGCATAGACAGTCTTGATCGTGAAACTTTTAAAAATATAACTAGTCACGACAGATTACCAGAAATTTTAAAAGGTATAAAAAATCTACAAGATTTAAACTTTGAAAATATAAAAATTAATGGTGTTCTTTTAAATGGAATTAATGCATCAGAAAAAGATTTCGATAAATGGTCAGAATTTATTAAAAAAAATAAAATTGACTATAGATATATAGAGCTAATGAGAACTGGTGATAACTTAGATTATTTTAATAAATATCATGTTTCTTCGAAAGTTTTTAAAGATTATCTCAATAAAAATAAATGGATCTATCAAACTCTGGGAAAAGATGCTGGTCCATCATTAAATTATATAAATCCTGAATATAAAGGTAAATTTGGAATAATTGCTCCATATTCAAAAGATTTTTGCAAAACCTGCAATCGCTTAAGAATTACATCAAGAGGTGATTTAAGACTTTGTTTATTTGGAAATACTGGAATTAGTGTTAGGCATTTATTACAAAAAGATGATCAACTTGAGGAACTCAAAGATCTTATATTAGGACAAATGAAATTCAAAAAAGAGTCTCATTATTTAGAACTTGGAGATACAGGTTCTACTAAAAATCTATCTAAAACAGGAGGATAATTGACTAAATTAAAAATAGTTAATCAAGATGAATTAAAAGATTGGGCTAAAGAAATTTTTAAAAAAAATTCATTTAATATGGTCGATGTTTCATCCAAAAAAGAAACATTTAGAAGAGCTCTTGCGTCAGGAAAAATTTATGTAGGTAAAGAGGTTTTTAATTTAATAAAAAATAACACAATGCCTAAAGGAGATCCTATAAGTTTAGCTGAAGTATCAGCTGTACTAGGTGTTAAAAAAACAAGTGAACTTATACCCTTATGTCATCCACTACCAATTGATCATACTGCAACAAAAATTTTAATGAATGATTCTGATAATTCTTTAGAGGTTTTTTGTGTAGTGTCTGCTGTAGCTAAAACTGGAGTCGAGATGGAAGCGATTATGGGTGTTAATGCAGCATTAATAACAATTTATGATTTAAGCAAAATCGTTAATCCTCATTTAAAGATAGATAATGTTAAGTTGCTAATCAAAGAAGGTGGAAAAAGTGGCTTGTGGACCAACCCAGATGGTTTACCGCAATTTCTTAAAAACGTATTTTAAAATGAAAATAAAACTTGAATTATTTGGCGCAAGTAAGGATTTAAGTGATAAAGATTTTTTAGAACTTAACTTGAGTAATAATAGCTCAATAAGCGACCTTAGAAGTGAAATAATAAATTATGTTGATGAAAATTTTAAAGGAAATAAAAATTTTAAAAAAATAATTGAAACATCTGCATTTTGTTCTGAAAACAATAGTATTGTCTCAGATAGTTATAAGATTACTAAAGATCAAAAAATTGGAATTATACCTCCTATTGGAGGCGGTTAATGCTTCATGCAAAAATAATAGATCTTAAAAAAGAAAAAATAGAAGTTAATAAAGCTGAAGAATTTATATCTTCATCTAAATTTGGTGCTTCATTAATTTTTAAAGGAACTGTTAGAGAAAATAATGACAATAAAAAAGTAACAGGAATTACTTATGATAGTCATGATGCAATGGTGATTAAAAGTTTTGAAGAAATTTATAATGAAGTTGATCAAAAATTAAAAATTAAGGACAAAGCAGTTTATATTGAACATGTAAAAGGGTATTTAGGATTAGGTGAAATAAGTATTATTATTGCAGTTGCTTGCCCACATAGAGCAGAAACATACGAGCTTTCTAGATACATAATTGAAGAAATTAAGAAAAGATCTCCAATTTGGAAAAAAGAACATTATGAAAATGAAGAAAGTGAATGGTTAAAAGGAAATCCTATCCAAGCTAATTAAAATCTTTTCTCAAATCTAAATCTTTAAAAACTCTTTTACTTAAAACTTTTATAAAATTAGTATTACTTTTTAATCTTTTAACCATAAATTTAGCACCAACATCGCCTTTCATTCTTTTAAATTTTTTTAATACTGAGCTATCAAAACCTATTGGATTGCCAATTTTATTCTTAAATTTTAATGCGTGAACTAAATGTCTTTTTTTAGATATTGAATTATATATTTTATTGATATCTGAAGTCTTAATAAATGGCATATCAGACTGAACAACTATAAAACCTTCGTCATTTTTAGTTACTTTTTTTAAACCTGCTTTTATTGAGGTAGCCATGCCTTTTTTATAATTTTTGTTAAATATAAAAATATTCTTTTTATTTTTTTTAATTATTTTTTTCACTTCTTTGTGTTGATGGCCAAGAACAACAATAATTTTGTTTACTTTGCTTTTAATCAGAGAATTTATTGCATGATTTATTAAAGGTTTATCTTTAAAAATTTTTATTAATTTATTATCATTTTTGAATCTTTTTGACTGACCTGCTGCTAAGAGAATAGCTGAAATCATCTTTTATAAGTTTCAGCTACCAGCTGTGCAACGATCGACAAAGCTATTTCTGGAGCAGATTTTCCACCTAATTTTATGCCAATCGGTCCATGAATGGAATTAATTTCTTTATTACTAAAACCAGATTCCTTTAGTCTTTTACATCTATTTTCATGAGTTTTTTTACTTCCCAGAGCACCAATATAATAAAAATTTTTTTTTAAAGCATGTTGTAATGCAGGATCGTCTATTTTTGGATCATGTGTCAAAGCGATTAAAGCTGTATTTTCATCTGTATCTATTTCTTTAAAAGCTTCATCAGGCCACTTATTAATTATCTTAATATCAGGAAATCTTTGTGATGTAGCAAAATATCCTCTAGGATCAATTATTGATATCTCAAAATTTAAACTTTTTGCAAAACTAATAAGGAACTGCGCTATATGCACTGCTCCAACTATTATAACTTTAATTGGTCTTATATAACTTTCAACAAAAATTTCTGTTCCATCTATAACTCCACTCTTCTTAGATTTAAAAAAATTTTCTATTTGATTTTTATAAACTTCTATTTCTTTACTTAAATTTTTTCCTGGCTCGTATATTTCACTTTCTCCATTTTTTAAATTTGTTACTATCCCAAATTCAGATTTAGAATTTTTTTTTTTAATAATGTCCTGAAGAATTTTTAATTTCATTGATTTATTTGCTCAAGATAAATTGCAATTTCTCCACCACATGCGAGTCCTACTTCCCATGCACTTTCATTTGACACTTTAAATTCAATTTTTTTAAAAGGTTTTTCTTGTTTAATTAACTGTAAACTTTCTCTCACTACCGCCGATTCAACACACCCACCTGAAACTGACCCTGAGAAATCTCCATTTTCGTTTATAACCATTCTACTTCCAACTTGTCTAGGAGAAGACCCCCATGTTTGAATTACTGTTGCTAGAACTATCTTTTGATTGGTTTTAATCCAATCATTTGCTTCTTCTAGAATTTTTTCATCAAATGAATTTTTCATTAGATGTAAAAGTTATTATTGAAATAGCTAATTAGCAAGCATCAACAGCTTTTATTGCTAAAGCCTTAACCATGTTTGCTCTATATTCTGCTGAAGCATGAATATCAGAGTTCATTTCAGAAGGAGATATTTCTGTTGAATCTATTGAATTAGATGAAAAATTTTTTGATAATTTATCTGACAAAGATTTTTCATTATATACGCATGATTTAGCACCTGTAACACCAACTATTGTTCCTGATTTATGTTTAGCTACATACACTCCTACTACCGCATATCTTGAAGCTGGATTTTTTAGTTTTTGGTAATCTGATTTTTGTGGAATTTCAAAATCAATGGATTCTATTAATTCACCTTTTTTAAGACATGTTTCAAACATTCCTCTAAAAAAATTTTCTGCATTTATTTTTCTATTATTATTAGTATTAATAGTAGCGTTCAAAGCTATGCAAGCAGCTGGGTAGTCTGCTGAAGGATCGTTGTTTGCAATTGATCCACCTATCGTACCTCTATTTCTTACTTGAGGATCTCCAATACCTCCTGCTAGTTTTGCTAGCGAAGGTATCGCCTTTTTAACATCTTTTGAAGAAGCAACTTCTGCATGTTTTGTTGTTGCTCCAATTTTTACAATTTTTCCACTTACTTTTATTCCAGAAAGTTTTTTAATTTCTTTTATATCAATTACATCTTTATAAGACCCTAAGCCTAACTTTATAGATGGAATAACTGTCATACCTCCTGCTAAAAATATAGAATTTGCAGATGATAACTTACTAGCTTCTTTTGTATCTTTTATTGAGTGATAATTAAATTTTTTCATAATTTTCCCCTATGCCGCTTTTGCATTTGATTTTTTATTTTTATTACATGCTTCCCAAACTTTTTCTGCTGTTGCAGGCATCGAAATATCTGTTCCAATTGCATCGATAACAGCATTCATAACTGCAGGAGGTGCAGCAATTGCTCCTGCTTCTCCACATCCCTTTGATCCTAAAGGGTTTGATGTTGCTGGAGTGCATGTATAATCAATTTTAATCTCAGGAAAGTTGTCAGCTTTTGGCATTGCATAATCCATAAATGAACCTGTAATTAACTGACCTGATTTATCGTAAAATGCATTTTCATATAAAGCCTGACCTATACCCTGCGCTACTCCACCATGAACTTGTCCTTCTACAATCATTGGATTTATTACTGTTCCAAAATCGTCTACCGCTGTGTAAGCTGCAATACTTGTTTCGCCAGTAGTTTGGTCTACTTCTACTTCGCATATATGAGAACCTGCTGGAAAAGAAAAATTCACAGGGTCATAAAAAGCTGTTTCTTTTAAACCTGGTTCTACACCTTCAGGAAGTGGAGATTTAATTTCGCCGTATTGACCTGGTAAATAACAAGCAAAAGCTATTTCACCAATTGTTTTCTTTTTATTTGAACCTTTAACTACAAACTCTCCTTCTTTGAACTCTACATCATCAGGATTTGCTTCTAACATATGCGCTGCAACTTTTTTTCCTTTATCAATAATTTTATCGCATGCTTTAACTATTGCGGATCCTCCTACAGCTAATGATCTAGATCCATAAGTACCCATACCAAATGGTCCTTTATCTGTGTCTCCATGAATTAAATCAATATTTTCTAATGGAACACCAAGTTTATCTGACACAATTTGTGCAAATGTAGTTGCATGTCCTTGTCCATGACTATGAGCACCCGTGAAAACAGAAACATTTCCTGTTGCATTAAACCTAACTTCAGCCGATTCCCATAAACCAACACCAGCACCAATTGACATGACAACTGCTGATGGAGCTATTCCACAGGCCTCTATGTATGTTGAAAAACCTATTCCTCTTAATTTTCCTTTTGCTTCTGATTGTTTTTTTCTTTCATTAAAATTTTTGTAGTCTGCAACTTCTAAAGCTTTTTTTAAATGTGCAGAGTAATCTCCAGAATCTATATTGTGAACTAGACATTGTTGATGTGGAAACTTGCTAATAAAATTTTTACTTCTAAATTCTGCTTGATCGATCCCCATTTCTCTAGCTGCTTTATCTACTAGTCTTTCAATCATATATGTTGCTTCTGGTCTTCCTGCTCCTCTATATGCATCTACAGGAGCTGTATTTGTAAAAACTGCCTTAACATTGCAAAAAGCAACTGGAATATTGTAAAGGCCTAAAATTAATGGTGCGTATAAGTAAGTCGGTGTAACAGTGGCAAATAAAGATGCATAACCTCCTAAATTTGCAATAGTTTCAACTTTTAAAGCAGTTATTGTGCCATCATTTTGTACACCAAGCTCTGCATGTGTAACATGATCTCTTCCATGACAATCTGATAAAAATGACTCTGATCTTTCCGCTACCCATTTAACTGGTCTTTCAATTTTTTTTGCTGCCCAAGCAACAACAGCATCCTCTGCATAAGGATATATTTTAGATCCAAAACCTCCACCAACATCTGGTGCAACTACTCTAAATTTATGCTCAGGTTGAATTGCACAAAATGCAGATAGTACTAACCTAGTTAAATGTGGATTTTGATTTGCTGTATATAAAGTTAATTCTTCAGAAGATGGGTTATAGTCTCCGATAGATGCTCTTGGCTCCATTGCATTTGGTATTAGTCTATTATTATTTAAATCAATTTTAATTACTTTATCTGCTTTGGATAAAGCCTCATCAGTTTTTGCCTTGTCTCCAAGTCCAAAATCAAAACATAAATTTTTTTCAATACCTTCGTGTATAGGCTCTGATTTCATCGCATCAGCTGTACCTACTACTGCTTTTAATATTTTATAATCAACTTTAACTAACGATGCTGCATATTTTGCTTCATCTAAACTTTCAGCAATTACAACGGCTACATGGTCCCCCACATAATTTACTGTACTTGATGCCAATGGCGGATGAGGTGGAACCTTCATATCTTTTCCATCTTGACTTACAATTTTCCATCCAGCTATTAGTCCACCTATTTTATCATCAGCAAGATCTTTACCCGTTAGTATTTTTACTACTCCTGGAGCTTTTGAAGCTTTTGAAGTATCAACATTTTTAATTTTTGCCCTTGCATGAGGTGATCTTACAAAAAACGCATATGTTTGATTTACTAAGTTAATATCAGCAGTATATCTACCTTTGCCTGTTAAAAATTTTTTATCTTCTTTTCTCTCTACTCTTGAACCAACTAAACTAGGCATGTTTCATTTCTCCCATAAATTACATTTTAGTTGAAGCCTCTTTTACCGCTGCAACTATATTTTGATATCCTGTGCAACGACAAATATTGCCTTCTAACCATTTTCTAATTTCACTTTCGCTTGGATTTTTTTGTGTTTTTATTAAATCTATTGCACTCATAACCATGCCAGGTGTACAAAAACCACATTGTAAACCATGAAGTTTTTTAAAAGCTTCTTGCATTGGATGCATTTTGCCATTTTTAACTAAACCTTCTATCGTAGTAACTTTGGAACCAGAGATGTCAGCTGCTAAAGCTGTACAACTTTTAATAGATTTTCCATCGACGTGTACAACGCAAGCTCCACATTGACTTGTATCGCAGCCTACATGAGTTCCTGTTAAATTTAGAGTGTCTCTTAATAAATCTGATAATGTTGTATGGTCTGGTACTTCTTTTTCAATATTTTTACCATTTACTTCTAGTGATATCTTCTTCATTAAGTCCCCCTTGCTTAATAAAAATTAAATCAATTAAGTTAAACATAATAAGATAATATCTACAACTTAAAAGAAAAGTTTCTACTTATGGGTGATTCAACTAATAGAATATATAATCGATGCTAGAACTATTATTACAGTTAAATAAATTAATGCTCTTTTGGTTTTGCTATTTTCACGTGGAAAATCCTTATTAATAAACTTGTCTTCTTTTTTTTCAATTTTTGGTTTAGTCGAGACCATATCTGAAAATTTTTTAAAAAAAATATCAGCCATTTTTTTAGCCGTTATGTCAATTAGACGTGAGCCAACTTGAGCGATTTTTCCTCCGACATTTGCCTCTACGGTATAAATAAGATTTGTACCATCATCAATCGTCTCAAGCTTAACTTCTGCCTCCCCTGAAGCAAATCCCACTATTGAGTTACCTGATCCAATTATCTTATAGCTATCAGGCGGATTTAAATCTTTTAGCTCAATATCTCCTGTAAAACTCGCATTAAATGGACCAATTTTATTAGTTGCGGTAGCGGTAAACTCTGTATCTGAGTTCTTTTTAAATTCTTCACAACCCGGAATAGCTTGCTTTAATATTTCTGGGTCATTTAGCGCTTCCCAAACTTTTTGTTTATTTGCTTTAATTTGGTATGATCCTGTAAGTTTCATTAATAAATACAATAATCATTAACATAAAATCACAAAAATGAAATTGAAGTTTATAACTTTTTTTATTTTATTTCTGCTTTATAAGTCTTCTTTAATGTCAGTAGAGAATACACCATACCATCATTTACCAGATGGAACTTTTAGAAATCCCGAGGGGTCTCCGGTTAGATCAAAAGATGTTAAATTTTCCTATAAAACATTTAATGAAGAAAAAAAGAAAATTGATATCAAGATCCCAAAAGATCACACAATAGATAAAAAAATTGTAAAAGAAAATTTAGAGAAATTTAAAGATGATGATTATATCGCTTGGATAGGTCATGCTACTTTCATAATTAAACTAGGCGAAACAACAATAATTACTGATCCTGTATTTTCTAAGAATGCTGGACCTTTAATTTTTGGACCAAAAAGATACGTTGAGCCAGCCCTTCAATTGAAAGAAATTCCAAAAATAGATGTGTTTTTGCTTACTCATAATCATTATGATCATCAAGATATGTCAACTATTAGAGGTTTTCCATATAAAGATGCAAAGGTTTTGCTTCCTCTTAAACTTGGAAAATATTTCAAAAGATACAAAGATGTTAATGAAATGGACTGGTATGAGAAAATACAAGTTAATAATGATTTAAAAATCACTTTATTGCCTGCAGTTCATTGGTCGAAAAGAAGTTTATGGGATACGAATAAGACGTTATGGGGTAGTTTTTTAATAGAATACAAAAATAAAAAAATATTTTTTGCGTGTGATACAGGTTATGGAGATATATATAAGGAATTAGGAAAAAAATATGGACCAATTGATTTAACAATGATTAATATTGGCGCCTATGACTTTCGTCCAATGTTTGATAAATCAATTTATCATACAACTCCAGAGGAAGCGCTTCAGGTTGCAGAAAATTTAAAAAGCAAAAAAGTTTTAGGAACTCACTGGGGTACTTTTGTATTATCTTTAGAGCCTATTATGGAGCCTCCAGTGAGATTTAAAAACAATGCTGAAAATTATGGGTTTAGCAAGAAAGATGCTATTGTTTTTAAAATTGGTCAAATGGAAAAACTTGATAATTTGTTAAAATGAAATCTATTGAAGGAAACTTTAGTAACTCCAAAGTAGATGAATTGTTAAAAAAACATTTTATTGAATTAAGATCAGTTTCTCCAGCAGATAGTTGTCATGTTTTAGATATCGATGGTCTTAAAGTTTCAAGTATTAAGTTTTGGAGCTTGTGGGATAATGATAAACTAATAGGTTGTGGAGCATTGAAATTTTTAGAAGAAGGACATGGCGAATTAAAATCAATTAGAGTGGCTGAATCTTTTAGAAATAAAGGTTATGGAATTAAAGTTATACAACATTTAATTTTAGAAGCCAAAAAACTAAATATTAAAAAAATAAGCTTAGAAACAGGAGCTGGAAAGTTTTTTTTACCCGCAAGAAAGCTTTTTGAAAAATGTGGATTTGAAAATTGCAAACCTTTTGATAAATACAAAGAAAACCCTGACTCTTGCTATATGTGCCTACAAATTAGCCACTTTTAGATTTAAATTTAATTAATTAAGTTAAAAGAGTTGACAAAACCTAAATAAACTTGAAAAACATCGAAATTACTTAAATTATTAAGTAATAAACACAACTTAAAAAAAGAAGAAAATATGAGTCTAAAAGGTAAAGTGAAGTGGTTTAATCCAACCAAAGGATTTGGATTTATTGAAAGAGAAGATAAAGAGAAAGACGTATTTGTACATATGTCAGCAGTTAGAGATGCAGGAATGAATGGCTTAGAAGAAGGTCAATCATTATCATTTGATGTTGTAGATGGTCCTAAAGGTCCAAACGCAGCAAATCTAAAATCTGAATAAATTTTCATAAAATTGGCTGAAATTTTAAATTTATATAAAATTATTAATTAATTTTTTATTTAAGATTCAGCCAATTTAATATCACACTTAGTCGTTATCTGTTAATCCAGCTCCAGCTGATGTTTGTTTTAGTTCTTCTGTTTCCTCTACAAAAGTATCTTCTGATAATTCATACATTTCTTTCCATTCAATTTCTGAAAACAAATCATTATTTTCTAAAAAAGAAATTTTCAGTTTTTCAGCCCTTTCCCAGATTTCTTTATCAAAGTAACTAGAATAAATAGATTGGTTAAAATTAAGTAGAAATATATGTTTATCAATATTTAATAAAATTTTTTTTCCTACAATTTCTGACGCTCTACTTAGAAATGGAACAAATAAAACTGGACATGCTACATTTTCAAAAGTTATTTCATCTAATTCCTGTAAAATATTAATCTGATCTAAAAAATTTACCCCAGCTATAATTGGGCAGTAAGATATTTTTGAGGAATTTAATTTTGAAATCATACTAATATTTTGAAATTTATGTTTTTTGTATAATTTAAAATAATAATTTAGATTTTTAATACCGGGCAAACCAAACATTTCTAAAAGTCTAGTATTTTTACCAATCTCTTCAGCTATTCCCCAGGAAAAACCAGCAGCTTTGCTGGCTCTTTTAGAAATTGTATCTATTTCACTTAAACTTCTCATTAATTTAATGAATTATATATCCAATGTTCGTCAAATGATTTTAATTCCTGTGGTAATGGTGCGCCTTGGAACATATTAATTCTTAACCACTTATCAGATCGAGGATCAAACTTAGCTGCTCCAAAAAAAGATAATTTTAATCTTAACATATCTATAGGTACCAAATTTGAGTCAATAGTATTATCTTGTATTTCTGCGTAAGGAAATTTTTCTGTTATGAAAGCTCTCCTAACAACATGTCTTAAATCATTATTATCAATTAAAAATTTTGCAATAGTTAAACTATTTTTTTGATTTAATATTCTTTCATAAAGTTTTTTAATATCTCTTGCGATAGCTAGTGGCTGTTCTAATTCAGAACCTTTGTTCAAAAATCTATCTCCTACTCTTGGTTCTTCTTTGTTTTTTGATATGAACCAAAAGTTTTGATTTCTCTCTTTTTTTGTAAAGTCAATTTTAATTATATTTGAATACTGGTCCTCTAATATCTTTTTAAGATCTGATATATTTCTATTTGTTGGTATAGTGAAAAATTTTTCTTCTTCAGAGCTCATTTCCTTAATTAACGGATAAACTATATCGTTAAACGGTTCCATCATCATAGATACTATATATTCTATGCATTCGTCATTTAAATTATTTTCACACCATAGATATATCTTATTAAATGGATGCTCAATATTAAAACTAAACTCAGTCTGCAAATAATTTATAAATTTTTTTAAATCTTTTATTAATTCATTAATTTTTTTTTTCTGAAAAGAGCTTTCTGAATTCCATGATGTAATATTTTTTATTGATTTGTTTAAACAATTCAAAAATATATTAGATTCTAAATTACTAACTTTTTTTATTTCTCTTATCTTTTTTAATGAAATTTCTCTAGCTAATATCCAATTGTTTAATAACGTTGGATGATTAACTATAAAAGGTGCCATTCCTAAACCTGTTGAGTTTCCTATTCCCAAATTTCTACAAATATTAACGTCAAGTTTGACGGCTTTTTTTCGATTTTTACATTTCGCTATATGGTTTACTTGATCAAATGTAAATTGCCTTACCAAATAAACTAGCATCATCTCTAATCGAAAAGGCCCGTAAATTTCTTTTCTATTTTTAATTCTAAATCTATCTGCTAATCCAAATTTGCCAGAACCATAAACAGCGGTTGTTCTGTATAAATAACCAACTTTTAGTAATGATGATTTATCTGGTTGCATTCCATTTGAAAGACTCTCAACAACATGTTGAAATATTCTTATAGATTTATTAGCTCTTGATAATGTTAATTCTTTATAAGATAGTCTTCCAATTTCTTGCTTAGGCACATTATCTAATAATCTATCAATGTCTTTTTTAGTTGGGATTCCATCGTGTAAAGCAAATGCAGCATCCCATTTAGTTGCTATTACTCTATCTGATCTTTCTTCATCTTTAATTTTGTTTGAAAAACAAACTAGCGAATAAGTTCTATTATTTTTTGAAAAAGAGTAAACTGCCTTTCCATATCCTTTTTCATCTAAATCAAATAAATCTCTGTTATAATTCCAATCTTTAAATTCATTTAGAAAAGATCTCAAAAAAGATAACTTAGATTGATGAAAAGATCCTAATTTTGAAAGCCTCATTATAATTTTTGGATCTCTTAATTCTATATTCATTAATTAATACCTTTATAAAAATTATACCAATTATTTCCTAGTATCCCATTTACATCTTCGTCATTAAAACCAACTTTTTTTAAACCTTTCTCAAGATTTTTAAAACCTCTTGCATCAATAAACCAATCTGGTTGCTTTGGAAAACCTGGTTTTGATTTTGATCCTTCTCCAAAATTTTTTGTCTTTGTCCATGTACCGTTTCTCATCCATTCAACTACATTATCTGGCTGATTTAAGCAAAGATCTGAACCTACTCCAATATTTTTTACACCCATAATCTCAGCTGTCTTGGCAGCCATTTCACAAAAACTTTCAAGCTTACAATTTGTACTATCCTTTAAATGATGAGCGTACAGAGATAATCCTAACATGCCTTTACTATCAGCTAATGTTTTTAAAAGATCTGTTGATTTATTCCTTAACGCTTTATGCCAAAAACTTGGATTTGCGTGTGTAATTGCAATTGGTTTTTCACTCAATTCAATCGCATCAAAAGTACTTTTTTCTCCTGAATGCGACATATCAATAACTATTCCTACTCTATTCATTTCTTTTATAGCCTCTTTACCAAAATTTGTTACTCCGCTATCATTTTTTTCATAACATCCAGTCGCCAATAAAGATTGATTGTTATAAGTTAATTGCATGAATCTACAACCATGCTCATGAACTTTTTCAATAAGACCTATGTCATCTTCTATTGGAGAACAATTTTGAAAACCGAAAAAAATAGCTGTTTTATTTTCTGATTTAGCTTTATCTATATCTTTATAGTTTTTACCAAGTAAAATTAGATCAGAATTTTGTTTAAAATGATCGCTCCATTCACTTACTCTTCTTAAAAACTCATCATAATCTTCGTGATAAACAACTGTTACATGTACTGCATCTAATCCTGCATCATGGTTTATTTGAAAAACTTCACGTGACCATTTACAATATTGAAGATTATCAATTTTATAATTCATATTAATAAATATATATTAGTGTAAAAATATTTGATATTAAATCATAGAAATGTCTCAAAATAAAAAATCAATAGTATCTATAGTGATGGGTAGTCAGTCTGACTATAAGACAATGAAATTAAGTGCAAAAGTGCTCAAATCCCTTAAAATCCGTCACGAAGTTAAAATAGTTTCTGCTCATCGAACTCCAAAAAGATTATATGAGTTTGCTAAAAATGCAAAAAAAAATAAAATATCCGTTATTATTGCTGGCGCAGGAGGTTCTGCTCATCTTCCAGGAATGATTGCATCTTTAACTTCTTTGCCTGTCATTGGAGTTCCAATAGAAAGCAAAAAACTCAAAGGTTTAGATAGCTTGCTATCAATAGCTCAAATGCCAAAGGGTATACCAGTAGGAACTGTAGCAATTGGAGAAGATGGAGCAACGAATGCAGCTTTATTAGCAGCATCAATTATTGCAATCGGCAATAAAGATGTGAGAAATAGACTGAATTCTCTTAGAGATAAACAAACAAGATCGGTCAAAAAAAAACCTAGATAAAATGACCAAAATTACTCTTGGAATAATTGGTGGGGGCCAACTTGGTAGTATGTTAGCGACGGCTGCAAAAAAATTAAAAATTAAAACTATTATCTTTAGCGATGATAGCAATTCACCTGGCCAAATTTTTAGTGATGAATTTGTTTCGGGAGATTATAACGACTTATCAAAAATTAAGGAATTTACTAGTAAAGTAGATTTAATTACTTTTGAATTTGAAAATATACCATATGAAACGTTAAAAAAACTTAACGATTTAAAAAAAGTCATTCCAAAGCCAGAAATAAACAAAATAATTCAAAATCGTTTAAGTGAAAAAGATTTTTTAAATAGTTTAGGTATAAAAACTACTGATTATAAATTTATACAAAATCAAGAAGATATTAAAAAAAATTCAAATCTAATACCTGGTATTTTAAAAACATGCACGCTCGGATATGATGGAAAAGGACAATATAAAATAAATAAATTAGATGAAATTGAAAAATTAAAAATAAACTTTCAACAAAAATATATATTGGAAAAATTAGTAAATCTTAAAAAAGAAATTTCAGTAATTATTACAAGATTTGGAAAACAAAAATATGAGATCTATGAACCTATAGAAAATGAACATTCAGATCAGATTTTAAAATTTTCCAAAATACCTGCTAAAATTGATCAAACAATAATTAATAATTCAAAAGATGCTGCGAAAAAAATATCTGAAGAATTAGATTATGTTGGCACATTATGCGTTGAATACTTTATTGATAATAATGATAATTTATATGTAAATGAAGTTGCGCCAAGAGTACATAACTCTGGTCATCTCACTATAAACTCACACAATATAAGTCAGTTTGAAAATCATATAAGAGCTGTTTGTAATTTGGAAAAAAAAGAAACAAAAAAAATTTTTAATGCTGAAATGATAAATTTGATAGGAGAAGATATTTTGCTTTATAAAAATAAAAAATTAAATGAAAATGAATTCTTTTTCGATTACAAAAAAAAGGATGTGAAACCTAAAAGAAAAATGGGTCACTTGACTATTTTAAAAGATTAATTAATTTTAATTTATATGGAAGAAAATATAAAAAATAAATTACAGTCGGCTACTTTTGAACGTTTAATTAATCATTTAAGAAATAGAAAAGATGTTCAAAATATTGATTTGATGAATCTTGCTGGATTTTGCAGAAACTGTTTATCAAAATGGTATAGGGAAGAAGCAAAAAAAATAGATATTGAAATTTCTGATCCAGACGCAAGAAAACATGTTTATGGAATGCCTTACACTGAATGGAAAGAAAAATACCAAAAATAATTATTTTTCTTTAAGTCTTGGGAATAATTCTACAAAATTACAAGGTTTGTGATTTATATCTAGTTGATGAATTAAAATTTGATCCCATGCATCAGTTACACCTCCTGAAGATCCTGGAAGTGCAAATATGTATTTTCCATTTGTTAAAACTGCACAAGCTCTTGATTGAATAGAAGAAGTTCCTACTGTTTTTAAACTTATCGTTCTAAAAATTTCACCAAAACCTGGAATATGTTTATCTGCTATTTCGTTCAATGCTTCTGGCGTGATATCCCTTCCAGTTAGTCCTGTTCCTCCAGTTGTTATAATAACATCAACATCTTTTAATTTAGTCCACTCAATCAAAATTTTCTTAATATCTTCCTTATTATCTTTACATATTTTTCTATCAATAAGTTTATGAAATGCCTTCTTTATTTTATCTTCGAGAATGTTTCCTGATTTATCTGTCTTTAAAGTTCTAGTATCAGTTACAGTTAATAATGCTATATTTACACTCATAAAATAAATTTATTTTAATATGATTATATTATCAATTTTATTTTTTGTAACTGCAATATTGTATTCAAGTGTTGGATTTGGTGGCGGTTCAACTTATTTGGCTCTTCTTTTGCTATGGGGAGTTCCTTATTTTATATTTCCTGTCATAGCTTTATGTTGCAATATTATAGTAGTATCAGGAAATTGTTTTAACTATACAAGAGCGGGAAATTTAAATTTAAAATTATTAATACCTTATTTAATTGGTTCTGTCCCTTTAGCTTTTATTGGTGGTTCTATACCAGTTGAAAAAAAATTTTTCGAGATTTTGTTATTTTCGGTTCTAACTATTGCAGGTATTTTATTATTATTTAAATTTAAATCATACGATGAAGATCAAAAAAATTATAAAAAAATTCCAACAATAATTTCAATAATTATTGGTGCAATTTTAGGTTTTATTTCTGGTGTGGTTGGTATCGGAGGTGGCATTTTTTTAAGTCCAATACTTTTTTTAATAAGAGCTGGAAAACCTAAACATATAGTAACAGCAGCTTCATTATTTATACTGATAAATTCTTTATCTGGAATTGTTGGCCAACTTACAAAAAATGAAGTTCTTAACCAAGTAGTAAGTTATTGGTTTCTTTTTTTAATAGTCTTGGTTGGTGGGCAAATAGGTAATTTTTTAAATTTAAAAATATTTTCAAGTCGCATATTAGCTTTAATTACCGCTAGTCTTGTATTATTTGTAGCTTTGCGTATGGGTATTAAAATATTTTAAATCTAAACCTTACGTTGAAAATAAATTTATTTAATTATTGCTTTTTAAAAAGAATCACACCTTTAAAGTACACTTTAAATTTAAAAGTGTTTACACAATCGAACTAAAAAGAAGCTATAACTCCTGTAATAATAATTACTGAACCGATTAAACCAAAAAAGATTAAATTTTCTTTTCTTTGTTTTTTTTCTTCTTCTCTTACTTTTGACATCAAATTATTAATATTTACTCTGTTAGTTGATGTAGAAGCATTTTCATTTGGCTCAATTGTTACCTCTTGAGTTGATTTTACAGCTCTGTCTACTGATACTTGTTCCCCGCTCATAATCATATTTAATCATGGTATAATTAACCAAACAACTGGCTAGTGTGCCAAATTGGGTTTTTTAAATAAGCTTATAATTATCTAAATATTACGGATATTTTTGCTTTTTAAAGGCTCTAAAATTATCGAAGCTTGATATTTTTTCTTTTCTACCTCTATAAATATGTCCTCTTTTGCTAAATCTGTGTTTGAAAGTTTTGAATTAATATATCCAAAAGCGAGGTTTTTATTGAAGTTAAAGGAGTAATTACAAGAAGTAGTTCTTCCAATTATATTATCTTCCAAATAAATAGGCTCATCGTGTAATAGCAATGGTTCACCAGGTTTAGAATTTTTTAATACTAACATTACGAATTTTTTTAAAGGTTTTTGATCCTTAATTTTTAACAGAGCATTTTTTCCAATAAAATCTATATTTTTCTTATAACTTACTGCAAAATTTAAACCTGCTTGATACTGGTTTTCTTCTGGAGAAATGTCATGACCCCAGTGTAAAAAACCACTCTCCATTCTCATAATATCCAAAGCATGCATTCCACAATTAGAAATTTTATATTTTGCACCTTTTTCGATGATTAAATTATAAATTTTTCTCGCATCTTTTACTTTTATATATAATTCATAACCTAGTTCTCCTACATATGATAATCTCTGGGTCCATATTTTTATATTATCAATTGAAATATATTTTGAGCTTGCAAATTTAAAACTATGATTAGAAAAGTTATCTTTAGATAAATCTTGCATCAACAATCTACTATTTGGACCGAATACTCCAAGCACACAATAATCGTCAGTTACATCTATAAGTTTTAAACCGTTAGATAAGTATTTGTTAATATGAAATTTATCTCTTTCTCTAGTTGCTGCTGAGCTTATAATTCTAAAATAATTTTTTTCTAAACAAACAACTGTTAAATCAGTTTCAATTCCTCCATCTGTGTTTAACATTTGTGTATATGTACATTTCCCAATTTCATTTTTTATATTTGCGGTACAAATTTTTTGTAATTCTTCATGGGCATTTTCGCCTTTTAATTCAAATTTTGAAAAAGGGGTTAAATCATATAGCCCAATATTTTTTGTTGTATTTTTGGTTTCAAATTCTGCTGCTGAATACCAATTTTGATAGTTATAACTATATTTATATTCAGGTTTATCATTGTTAAGAGCAAACCACATTGCTCTTTCATATCCACCAGATACGCCAAAACATGCGCCTGCTTTTTTTAATTCTTCATGATATGGAGTTGTCATTATATTTCTAGATGTTTTATGTTGTTTAAAAGGCCAGTGCATTCCATAAAGATCACCTAAAGTTTCTGTTATCCTTTTTTTAATAAATCCTAAATCTGAGTGAAATTTTTGAAATCTTTTGATGTCGTAACTAAAAATATCTTCATTGATATGGCCAGTCATCAACCATTCGGCGGTAACTTTTCCGACACCTCCTCCACTTCCGATTCCAATACTGTTTAAACCACAACATACAAAAAAATTCTTAATTTCTGGAACTTCTCCTAATAAAGTATTTGTATCAGGAGTGAAAGATTCAGGTCCTGCAAAAAATTTCCTTATTCCAGTAGTTTCTAAAACTGGGAATCTTTTTATTGCTGATTTTAAATATGGTTCAAAATGTTCGAAATTTTCAGGAAACTCTCCAAAGGAAAAATCCTCTGGAACTAAATTTGTCTTATTAAAAGCAGGAATAGATTTGCCTTCAAAAATTCCAACTAAAATTTTTCCCGCATCTTCTTTGATATAGGTGCTATTATCAAAATCCCTTATTACAGGTAAAGTTTTTGACAAATTTTCTATAGGTTCAGTAATGATATAAAAATGTTCTGCTGGATAAAGTGGAATACTCACTCCAACTTTTTCACCAATTTGTCTTGACCACATTCCCGAAGCTAAAACTATATATTCACACTCAATTTTTTTTCCATTAACTTTTACACCAGAAATTCTTCCTTCTTTTGTTAAAATTTCCTCTACAGGAGATTTTTCAAATATTTTAGCTCCTTCCATTCTTGCAGCTTTGGCAAGCATATGCGTGACCCCCGAAGGATCAGCTGCACCATCTCCAGGCATTAAAATACCGCCGATTACTTTATCGGTATTAATAATTGGATAATCTTTTTTAATTTGTTCTTTGTCTAAAATTCTTACATCAACATTATAAAGTTGTGCTGTAGTCGCCTGTCTTTGAAGTTCTTGCCATCTTCCTTTGTTTTCTGCAATCGAAAGTGCACCATTTAATCTCAACCCCGCTGAGTGATCAACTTTCTTTTCGAGCTCTCTATATAAATCTAATGTATATTTTCTTATCTTAGTTATTGCTGCAGTTGGTCCTAGTTGACTAACAAGTCCTGCTGCATGCCAAGTTGTACCTGATGTTAACTGATCTCTCTCTAAAAGAATTGTATCTTTCCAGCCAAATTTTGCTAAATGATAAGCAACAGAACAGCCTACCACACCTCCTCCTACAACTACTACTTTACAGCTTTGTGGAATTTTGTCTTTCATTAGCTAAATTAAATCAGAAATGAAGTTTACAGCATTTGTAGACCGACGCCAGTTTTTGGATAAGTATAGAGATTGTAATTTGCTGTTAATTCTTCTCCAGTTTTAATATCTTTAATAGAAACCATAAACATATATTTTGCATCACTTTTTTCATTTAAGTTATAATACATGTTTTCTCTATCATTTTTTCCATCTTTCAATTGTTTAGCATTCGCGCTTGGGTCCACAGGATCACCGAATTTTAAGTTTGGCAATATGTCAGAAACCATTCTTATAACCGTTGGTTCATTCGAGTGGTTATAAAACCCACCTAAAGGTGTTCTTATATATTTATTTTCAAATTGTTCGTCTCTAATATGCGTAACACCAATAAATGTGTTTTTTTTTATATTAACTGTTGCAAATAAACCTAAGCCTTCGATAGGTGAATTTTTTATAGTTAATCCATCTGGTAAAGGTCTGTACATTATATAATTGCCTCCTTTGGAGATAAAAATTTATGACCAAAAGTATCAGCAACTGCTTTATAAGTCACGTTTCCTTTATGTACATTTAATCCTGCTAAAAAATTAGCATCATCCTTTAAAGCTTTTTTATAACCATCTTTTGCTAACTTTGATAAAAAAGGTAATGTTGCTTTATTTAAAGCTAAAGTAGAGGTTCTTGGAACTCCGCCTGGCATATTGGCAACGCAATAATGCACTATATCGTCTACAATATAAGTTGGATCTGCATGAGTTGTAGGTTTGCTTGTTTCAACACATCCACCTTGATCAATTGCTACATCAACTATTACTGAGCCACGTTTCATTTTCTTAAGCATTTTTTTGGTGACTAATTTCGGAGCTTCAGCACCCGGGATTAAAACACCCCCTACTAACAAATCACAATCTGAAATTAATTTTTCTAAATCAATTTTATCACTATGCTGTGGAACAATTTTGTCACCAAAAATATCTGTTAATTGTTTTAATCTTACCTCAGACTTATCAACTATGTGTACTTTTGCTTGTAATCCTGTAGCTATGATCGCAGCATTTTCTCCAACAACACCACCGCCTAATATTACAACGTTACCTGGCTTAACTCCAGGAGCTCCTCCTAATAATAAACCTCTACCTTTCTGATTTTTTTCTAAACAATGTGCTCCTGCTTGCACCGACATTCTTCCAGCAACTGCACTCATTGGAGCCAATAATGGAAGTCTTCCGTTGTTATCAGTTACAGTTTCATAGGCTATGCAGATGCTTTTTGAATTTATTAAACCCTGAGTTAATTCTTTTGCTGCTGCTAAGTGAAGGTAGGTAAAAACAATTTGGTTTTCTCTGATCATTTTTACTTCATTTGACAAAGGTTCTTTTACTTTAACAATAATTTCTGCGTCATTAAAAATATCCTGTGCCTTTTCAACAATTTTTGCACCGGCTTTTTCGTATTGGTCATTATCAAATCCAGCCTCAAACCCACCGTTATTTTCAACTAAAACTTCGTTACCATTTGAGGTTAAAATCCTTACGCTGTCTGGTGTTAAACCAATTCTATGTTCTTGTGGTTTTATTTCTTTAGGAACTCCAATTTTCATAAAAGAAAATCAATTTTTCTTGCTTTTCGAGTAATTCGTTATTCCAGTTCTTAATTTTTCAATAATCTCATCTATATGTTTTTTTTCTGAGATAAACATAGGCGCAATTATTAAACAGTCTCCAGTAGCTTTAAAATTTACTCCTGCCTCGTAACAATGTTTAAATACAGTAAAACCTGCAGCTCCAGGTTTTTTATCTAATTTAATATCTATACCACCCATCATTCCGTATCCTCTTATATTATCAACAACCTCTATATCTTTGAGAGACATTAATCCTTTTTGAAAATAAGGTGACATTTCTTTTGCTCTTTTAAAAATATCTTCTTTGTCGAAAATATCTTGAACTGCTAATGCTGCTGCAACAGAGACTGGAATTCCAGAATATGTATACCCATGAAAAAGTTCAATCGTTCCTTTTGGTGATGCATCCATAATTGAATCATAAATTTCTTCTTTACAAGCAACTACTCCCATTGGAACAATTCCATTAGTTGTTGCTTTTGCCATAGTCATAATATCAGGTGTTACACCAAACTCTTGTGACCCAAATGCAGATCCTGTTCTTCCCCAACCTGTTATTACTTCATCAAAAATTAAAAGTATTCCATGCTTGTCACAAATTTCTCTTAATTTTTGTAGATATCCTTTTGGTGGAACTAATGTTCCAGTTGATCCTGCTATCGGTTCAACAATACATGCAGCTATATTTTCTGCTCCAAAATTTGCACAAATTCTTTCTAAATCGTTTGCTAGCTCTGCACCTGTTTCGGGTTGGCCAGATACAAACTTATGTTCTGGTAAATGAGTATGTCTCATATGAACAACGCCTGGCATTAAAACACTTGCGAATGTTTTAATATTATTAATCATTCCGCCAACAGAGGTAGCACCAATATTCATTCCATGATAGCCTCTTTCACGTCCTACAAATCTAAATCTATGTCCCTGACCTCTTGCTTTATGATACGCAATTGAAATTTTGATTGCTGTTTCTACAGCTGTTGATCCGCAAATTGTATAAAATATTCTATTTAAATTACCTGGCGTATGTTTAGAAATTCTTGTAGCTAACTCAAACGATCCTCCAAAACCTTGTTGGAAAGGTTGAGCATAGTCTAATGTTTTTAACTGTTTAGTTATTGCATCGATAATTTCTTGTCTACCGTGTCCAAGAGGATTGCAGAATAATCCTGAACTTGCATCAATTTGAGTTTGGCCTTGGTGGTTTTTTAGATAGACACCCTTTGCTTCTGTTATTAATCTCGGATTTTCTTTAAAATCTTTATTGGATGTAAAAGGCATCCAATGTTCATTTAGTGAATTAGGTACAGTTGTTCTATTTCCAGAGCTCATAATAAATTCTTATATAGTAAATTAGTTATCTAGACTAAAAAAAAATAATTAACTAGAAAATTTTCACTTTATAAAGGTTAAATCTATAACAATCAATCTAAGGTTGTATTTAAAAATATTTAATTACTTCATTTACTTCTGTTTAAAATTCAAATTAAATAACTCTTTTTATTAATTAATAAACAATAAAGGGGAATAAATGAAAAAAATAATTAGTTTTATTCTTGGAAGTATAATTGCTCTAAACTTGAGTATGTCAGTAGCTTTTTCTGCTGCTACAGAAGTTAGAGTTGCTTACTTCTTAGAATGGCCAAGTCCAAACTTAGAGGATATGCAGAAGAAAAATTTTGCTAAAGCTCTAGGTGTCCCAGTTAAATGGACAAACTTTACTAATGGTGGAGCAATGACTGATGCTATGTTGGCAGGAGATATTGATATTTCTTACTCTCAAGGATTAGTTCCATTTATTAATGCTGTTAAATCAAAAGCACCTATCAAACTTGTAGATATTGCAATGGAATACGGAATGGGAGGAACAACTTGTGTTACTTCTAATGCTTCTGGAATTACAAAAGCAAACGCTACTGAATTGGAAGGCAAGAAAGTTGCTGTTCCACTAGGAACAATGGCTGAGTATGTTTTTGATGAAAGTATGAAAGTTGTTGGTGCTGATAGAAAAAAAATGGATATTATTCAAATGGATCCTGAAGAAGGAGCTGCTGCTTTAGTAAGCGGTGATGTTGTAATGGCATGTTTATTTGGTGGTAACTCTATTAAAGCTGCAACTGCAGTTGGATCAAGATTGTTAACTGTAGATGAAGCTAGAGCAGCAGGTATACTTGGTATAGATATTACTTCTGTAACAACGAAGTTTATGAAGGAAAATCCAGGAATGCTAAGAACTTTTATTGAAGTAACTCACGAAGCTAATGCAAGATATAGAGCTGGAAAAAGCGATATGAATTCAATGGCAAAAGCTTCTGAAATGAAAGTTGGAGACATGAAAGAAACTTTAAGTGGTTTCAAATTCTTAACACCTGAAGAAACTGAGCAATCTATGAAAAGTGGTAATCTTGATGCATTCTTAAAAGGAATGGGAACACCAAGAGGAAATGTAGACACTAGTTTCTTACCTTTATAATTTGAAGGTAAATTAAATTTAATAGGCACCAATCTTTTGAATTGGTGCCTATTTTTTTTATTAAAATTTTAATATAAAGTCATTTTATGAGTGATCTAGTTTCTCAAAATCTAAATATGATTTTTAAGTCTCCAAAAGGAGAAACAGTTCATGCGTTAAAAGATTTAAATTTCACAATTAAAAAAGGTGAGCTTTTAACAGTACTGGGCCCATCCGGGTGTGGGAAAACAACATTATTAAATATTGCAGCTGGTTTTATAAGACCAACATCTGGAACTATTAGCTTAGGTAATAACGAAATTAATGGACCAGGAGTTGATAGAGGTATGGTCTTTCAACAAGGTGCTCTATTTGAATGGTTAACAGTTTCTGAAAATGTCAACTTTGGATTACGAATGAAAAAAAAAGATCCAATAGAAACTGAAAAAAAAGTTGATGAATGGTTAGAGATCGTTGGACTTAAAGGATTTGGCAACACGCCTACCTATCAATTATCAGGAGGTATGCAGCAAAGGGTAGCTCTTGCAAGATGCTTAATTAATGATCCAGATTTAATTTTAATGGATGAGCCTTTGGGAGCATTGGATGCGTTAACTAGAGAAAAGATGCAATCATTAGTATTAAAAATTTGGAAAGAGACTGGAAAAACAATCATCTTAATTACTCACTCAGTTGAGGAAGCTTTGTTACTTGGTGAAAGATTGTATGTTATGGCACCAAGACCTGGCAGAATACATAAAGAATACAATCTTCCTTTTGCAGAAATGGGACTAAAAGAAGATTTAAGAGAAATAAAAAAAAATAAAGAATTTTCATCAAAAAGAGAAGAAATATTATCCATGATCTGGGATATGGAAGAAGAAATTATGGGGAAAGAAAATTAAATGCTTACCCAAATAATAACTATATTAATCCTCGTATCAATTATCGGATGCATACTTTACGGCAGAAGATTAATAAAAACCGAAAAAGTTGATGCAGTTTTTGGCAATCCAGAGAGAGCCAAAGGAGGTACTCATTGGATAATTGTTGGGAGCAGTGCGATATTATTTGTTTGGTTATATTACTCTTGGGATATTGCTAAAGGATTTTATCCAAAATCTGCAAATGAACTATGTCAGGTAGCTAAAATAAATGAGTCTCTTTTGGGATTAAAATATCAATTTCCAATAAAGGAAAGAGAATTTAAAAGTACCTCAATAATTAAAATTGAAAATAAAAATCTTCAAAAAATTTCTAAAGAAATTAAAAATTCAAAAGATTTAAATAGCCAACAAAAAACAGTTTTGATTGGCTTTGTAAATAAAACTGGTCAATTAATTCCTCTACTTACTAAAGACAATTTAATGGAAATGGAAACAAAACAAAAAATAGAGGGAATAACTGAAAAAATAAATCTTTTGATAGAAAACTTCAAAAAACCAGATTATCCATTTGAAACAGAGGAAGAATTAAAGAATAGACTTCAAGCTGTCAAAGAACAAGGTGGATGGGGTATCACTACAGTAAGTGCAGGCACTGGTTCTATTGAAAATACCTTTGAGGTTCCATTAATACCTGCAACAGATAGGGGTTTAAAATTTAATGCTGCCGCAGAAGAACTTAAAGTTATTGATGAAGAATTTTTTAAGTTGAGAAACCATAATCCACAATTTAAAAATTCAGTTAAAAAAATCAAAGATGAGATAAAAGCATATAGGGCTGGTTTAGATGACTCAGAGGAAGTGGCATCAACATATGCTAAAAATATTGTAAAAATTACAAGAAGAATTGAATTTGCAAGTATCTACCCTCCTAACGCTTTAAATAAGATGCAAAAAGCAATTATTGAATTTGATAATCTTCAAAAATCAGAGCAAGGAGGATTAAGAATAATAGATATGCTTTTATTCCCTGCAGGGACAATAGTTTCAAGTGGTACTAGTTGCTCAGAACAAGGTTCTGGAAGATGGCTGCCAAAACCATCTGATACACTCAACAAATTTATTTTAATGTCAAAACCAAGCGTAGGTTACAAAAATATTCCATTGCTTTGGGTTGATATGATGGATGTTAGTAAAATAATTGGATTTATTTTACCTGATTGGATTGCTGATGTTCTGCCAGGAGAATACCCAATTCATAACAATGATGGAGTTGTTAAACAAAATTTTAAAGGTAAAGTTCTTAAAATTGTAACTGGAGATTTTAAATTATTTAAAATACCCGTTCCATATGGACATATATGGGATTCTTTTTTAAGAGTATTTCTTGGATTAGTATTTGGAATAATAATAGGTGTTCCACTTGGTTTATTTATGGGTTTAAATAGATTTGCCAAAGGTTTCTTTGATCCTTTAATAGAACTTTATAGACCTGTGCCACCACTAGCTTGGGCACCTCTAATTATTTCAGTTTTAGGAATAGATAATACAGGAAAAGTATTTTTATTATTTATGGTCTCTTTATCTATTATGATTATTTCTGCAAGAGCAGGTGCTTCTGGTACGCAGTTATCTAAAATTCATGCTGCTCACTCATTAGGAGCTTCAAAAAAACAAATATTAAGATATGTAATTTTTCCAAATTCTTTGCCAGAAATTCTTACAGGTATAAGAGTTGCTGTTGGAATGTGCTGGGGAACTTTAGTCGCAGCCGAATTTTTAGCTGGAACTACAGGAATAGGTTTTGTTGAAAACGTTGCTAAAAAATACTTTCAGTATGAGGTGATATGGATTACAATTTTTATAATGGGTATGCTAGGACTATTATTCGACGTTACATTAAGAAAAATTATAGATAAAACTATTCCATGGCGTGGAAAAGGATAGTTTTATTTTTATTTATTTTTTCAATAAATTCGGAAGCAACTGAGATAGGGCTAAAAAAAGTTGCAGAATTTAATGACCCCTGGGGATCTACTTTTATATCGAATGAGGAATTATTACTTACAGAAAAATCAGGAAAAATAAAACTAATTAATATTGCTACTGGTACTACTTTTGAAATAACCCATAATTTGAAAATTTTAGAAGATGGACAAGGTGGTTTATTAGATATTTTATATAAAAATAATAATGTTTGGGTAAGTTATTCTGAGGATCATGGAAAATATAGATCAACTACTTCAATTGCAAAAGGTAAATTTAATTCAAATCAAATAAACTTTAAAAATATATTTGTTGCAAATCCTCCAATAAAATCTGGTTATCATTTTGGATCAAGATTGGCTTTAAAAGGTGAATATCTTTTTGCATCATTAGGTGAAAGAGGACAAGGAATGATAGCCCAGGATCCATCCAAACATCCCGGTAGTATTATAAGAATTAAATCAGATGGAAGTATTCCAACAGATAATCCTAAATTTATAAATAAAAAAAATTGGTTGCCTGAAATATTTCAAATTGGTGTAAGAAATCCTCAAGGATTAACTTTATCCCCCTATGATGGGAAAATTTATATCAGCAATCATGGAGCTAAAGGTGGAGATTGGTTTGGTGAAGTTAAAAAAGGAGAAAATTACGGTTGGAAAATCCTAGGATGGGGAGGAACTAATTATAGTGGAACTAAAATTGGACCAAAATGGTTACCAGGCTATACAAAAGCAATTAAATACTGGGTTCCTTCAATTGCTACTAGTGCAATAACAATTTATAAAGGTGAAGAGTTTAAGGAGTGGAACGGTTTAGCTTTGATAACTTCACTAAAAGATAAATCTCTAAGAAGTTTAAATTTTGAAAATCAAAATAAAATTGAGGAAAAAGTTATATTTAAAAATAAAATTGGAAGAATAAGAGATATACAAATACATCCTAGTACTGGTAAGATATATTTTTTAAGTCAGAATGCATTATGGCTAATGGAAAAGAACTAAACAAAATAGTAATAAAAATTTTAAAAAAAAATGGTTTAAGTGCTAAGCATGCTTTAATTTGTTCTAAAGCTTTGATAAATGCTGAACTAGTCGGAGCACACTCTCATGGTTTATCAAGATTAAAAATGTATTGCGATAGAATTAAAAAAAAAGTTATAAACCCAAAACCAAAAATAAAGATAAAAAAAATATCACCCTCTATTTCTCATATTGATGCGGATAATAGTATTGGTTTTGTGGCAGCAGACATCGCTATTAAGCAAGCGATTAAAAATGCAAAAAAAACTGGTATAGGTTTAGTTGCTGTAAAAAATAGTGGTCATTACGGATTATCTGGTTATTACATTGAACAAGCTGTTAAAAAAAAATTAGTTGCTATGTGCTTTACAAATGCTCCTCCAGCAATAGCACCTCATGGTGCGATTAAAAAACTATTCGGAACTAACCCAATTTGCTTTGGTTCACCAACAAATTCCAGCGTACCATTTATATTGGATACGTCCGTTTCAATGATAAATAGAGGTAAAATAAGAGTGGCTGCAAAGAATAAAAAAAAAATTCCAGAAGGTGTTGCTTTAGATAAATATGGTAAACCAACAACTGATGCTGAAAAAGCATTAAAAGGAGTGCAATTACCTATGGGTGGATTTAGAGGTTCTGGTCTAGCTTGGATGGTCGATATTTTAAGCGGAGTATTTACTGGAGGAAACCATGGTGGAAGAGTAAAAGATCCTTTTGATGATTTTTCAGGCCCACAAAATATTGGACATTTATTCTTAGCTATAAAATCTAATCTATTTGTTAAAAATTATAATAAAAGAATTAAAGAAAATATTAGATTAATACAAAGACTCCCAAAAATTAAGGGTGTAAAAGAAATTGTTTATCCAGGACAAAATAAATACAAAAGATACAGAAGTAATTTAAAAAAAGGTATTGTTATACCTAAAAATATATTAAAAGAATTAATAAAATTAAATGTTGTCAGATAAAGAAATAATTTGCCCAAACAATCTTTTAAATGCTGCAAATAAAAATAAAGGTGTCGCAGCAGGAATTGTCAATGCAGGAAAGCCGTTACCAATGCATTCAGTTATGGATGCTGTAAATGAAGGTTTGGTTGTACCTATTTTTATTGGAGATGAAAAAGAGATTAAAAAATGTGCAGATGATTTAAAATGGAATATTTCTGATTATGAAATAATAAATGAGACTGATGAAAACAAAACAGCAAAAATTGCAGCTGAACTTGCAGCAAAAAAGAAAATTAAAATAATTGTTAAAGGTCATATTCATACTGACATATTAATGAAAGAAGTGCTAAAAAGAGAATATAACCTGCTTGGAAAAACAAGATTAAGTCATATTTGGCATATGACTCTAAATAAAGAAGATAAACCTTTAATTATAACTGATGGAGCTTTAAATGTTTTGCCAAATTTAAAAACAAAAGTTCATATCTTAAAAAATGTAATTAATTTTTGTAACAGAATTGGAATTGATAGACCAAAAGTAGCGATTTTGTCAGCGACTGAAGAAGTTTTAGAAAGCATGCAAAGTTCTTTAGATGCAAAAGAAATTACAGAAATTGCAAAAAAAGAAAATTTAAATGCAGATGTTTTTGGACCTCTTGCTTTTGATAATAGCATTTCAAAAAAATCAGCTGCTATAAAAAATGTTAAAAATATAGTTGCGGGACAAGCTGATGTTTTATTGGTTCCAAATGTCGAGTCTGGAAATGCATTAGTAAAAATGATGATTTATTTTATGGGAGCTTGCGCTGCTGGAGTAGTAGTTGGAGGTAAAGTTCCAGTTGTAATAACTAGTCGATCTGACAATGCTCCAGCAAGATTAGCTTCAATGGCTGCCGCTGTTGTTGCTTTAGACTAATAATAGAATATAAAGCTTATTCAAATGGCAATAAAATATTTAAAAAAAGCAATTAAAACTGCATCAACTGATGATACTAAGACAAGAGATATAGTCCAAAAACTTTTAATTGAACTAGAAAAATCTAAAGAAGAAGGTTGTAAACAATTAACAAAAAAATTTGATAATTATGATGGAGAAATAATTGTTTCAAAGGAAAAGATTCAAGAAATTAAAAAAAATTTAGATCAAAAAACAAAAGATGATATTCAATTTTCTTTTGATAGGGTTAGAAAATTTGCAGAAGCACAACTTAAAAATTATAGTCAAGATTTTGAGGTCGAGCTTTCAAAAGGTCTATATGCAGGACAAAAATTAGTTCCTGTAAATACAGCTGGTTGTTATATTCCTGGTGGTCGGTATGCACATATTGCATCAGCAGTAATGAGTGTAACAACAGCAAAAGTTGCTGGTGTTAAAAATATTATTGCTTGTAGTCCACCAAAAGCAGGTATTGGAGCACATCCCTCTATAATATATACAGCAGATCTTTGTGGGGCCGACGTCATATTAAATTTGGGTGGTGTTCCAGCGATTGCAGCTATGACATACGGTATGTTTGGAAATGCACCTGCAGATATTTTAGTTGGTCCAGGAAACCAATTTGTTGCTGAAGCAAAAAGAATTTTATTTGGTAAAGTTGGAATAGATTTGTTTGCAGGTCCAACAGAAATAGCAATCATTGCAGATGACACGGCTGATCCTGAAATTGTTGCAGTAGATTTAGTTGGCCAAGCGGAACATGGTTATAATTCGCCGGCTTGGTTATATACAACGAGTCAAAAATTAGCTGAAAAAGTTATGAAAAGAGTACCTGAATTAATTTCTGAACTACCAGAACTTCCTAAAACAAGTGCAGAAGCAGCTTGGAGAGATTATGGAGAAGTGGTCCTTTGTGATACTGATGAAGAAATGGTAAAAATAAGCGATGACTATGCACCAGAACATTTAGAGGTACAAACAAAAAATTTAAAATGGTTTCATGAAAAATTAAAAAATTATGGATCTTTATTTATTGGCGAAGAAACAACAGTTGCATATGGAGATAAATGTTCTGGGACAAATCATATATTACCAACAAAAGGTGCTGGAAGATATACCGGAGGATTATTTGTTGGAAAATTTATTAAAACGCTAAGCTTTCAAAGAATGACTAAAGAGTCTACAAAAGAAGTTGGTGCTGCGGCTGCTAGAATTTCAAGATATGAAGGAATGGAAGCTCATGCAAGAACAGGTGATGTAAGACTTAAAAAATACGGTTATTCAAATTAAATATATCTAGTAAAATATAAAAAGTTAACATCGACATAAAAATAATTATAAATAAATTTATTAATTTCCATATTTTTTGTTTATTTAAATATTTTGAAAAAAATTGGGATAAATATCCGATTGAAAAAAAGAATAAAAATGAAGCTACTGAAGCTCCAAAGCCAAAGAGATATTTGTCAGTTAATAAAAAATTTTTAGAAATATTTCCTAAAAAAAAAACAGTATCTGAGTAAACGTGTGGATTTAAAAATGTAAAGGCTAGCGTCTTAAAAATAATTAAAGATTTTGATTTAAATTTAATATCTTTATTAAAATTAATACTACCGTATTTAATTTTAATTTTTGTATAGATAAAATAAATTAAAAAAATGATTAAAAAAATATTAAAAATTAGTTCTACTCTTTCAGTAAAAAAATCCTTAAAATATTCAAATAAAAAAATTCCTAAAAAAATAAGTAAAAAATCAGATACAGAACAAATAAAACATACTATAAAAACTAATTGTTTCTTTAAACCTTGTTCTATTACAAAAATATTTTGAGCTCCAATAGCTAAAATAAGACTAAGGCCAGTAATAAATCCGAGTACAAAAAAGTCCATTATTTATATTCTTTATTTTCAAATAAAAAGTTATATTTTATTTTTATTTTATTATGAAAAAAAGAATTATAACTAATCCACTAAATGTCAAATTTGAACCTTTTGACAACTATGGTAAGCCAATTGACAGAATAAGTTGGCATAAAATAAGTTACAATAAAGAATCTGGCCAAGGAAGTTATATTTTAAAAATGGAACCAGGGGCCAAAACAGTTCCTCATGAGCACACAAATTATGAAGAATTTTATATTTTAGATGGTGAATTAAAAGATGCTGATGGACAAATTTTTAAGAAAGGTGATTTTATCACTTTTGAACCTGGCTCCTCCCATTCATCAAGCTCAGAAAAAGGTTGTTTAATTCTTGTATTTATGAGATCTAGAAACAAAACAATTTAGCAAAAAATTATAATTTAAAATTATCTTTATGATTGGAATTTTAGGAGGAATGGGAACTCAAGCTGGTTTAGATTTTTGTAATAAATTAGCAAAATTTTACAGAGGAAAACTTGATCAAGATTATCCAATGTTCGTCCTTTATAATAAATCCAATACTCCCAGAAGACCCGAGAATTTAAAAAAATATAATAAAATTTTGAAGGAATTAATAAACGGTTGCAAAATGTTGGAAAAAAATAAATGCAAGTTTATTGTAATGCCATGCAACACTGCTCATTACTGGCATGAAGATATACAAAAAAAAATAAAAGTTCCTTTACTAAGTATGCCTAAAGAAGTTTATGCACATACAAGAAAAACCTGTAAAAAAAATTCAAAAATAGGTATTTTGTGTACAGAAGCAACACTAAAAACAAAAATTTATAATAAATATTTCGATAAAAAATTTAATTTAATTAGTCCAAATAAAAATATACAAAAAAATTCAGTCAACAAAGCTATAAATTATGTTAAAATGGGAAAGGTTAGAGAAGCAGAAAAACAATTAAAGCCAGCTGTAAACTATTTAATTAAACAAAAGTGTAAAAAAATAATTCTTGGTTGTACTGAATTACCGATAGCTATTTTTGCATACAAATCGTTTAGAAAAGCCAAAGAATCAAAACTTTTTGTTGATCCAAATTTATTGTTAGCTGAAGTTTGCAAGAAAAAATATAAGAGATAAATTATTTTTTTTCATTAACAACAAAAAACAATTTACGCGGAAATTTTCCTTCTTCAAATTTTTCCAAAGAAATTTTTTTAAAACCATTTAACAAAGAATTAACTTTTGTCTCTGAAAAATAATGAACAATAAATCCATCATTTTCATAAAGATCTTCACCTCTATAAATTCCTTTTTGAAAGTCTCCATCACTGGTATGGCGTACAGTATAAATATTAATACCACCTGGTTTTAAAATCCTTAAAATTTCATTATTTAATTTTTCCAAATCTCTTGTTGTTAAAGCCATACAATAAAGCATATGTGAGTAGCATGCCTCTATTGAATTATCTTCAAATGGCAGTTTTTCTCTTACATCAAAAAGTTTTGTTGAAATATAATTAGATAAATTATTCTGTTTTGTTTTTTGATTAATTACTTTAATTGCTGAAGCGCTATAATCTAGTGCAATAACATGAATTGAATTTTTTGCAAAAAATGTAGTGTCTCTTCCTAATCCTGCTCCAATCTCAATCACTTCTTCAATTTTTTTTTTCTGAAATATTTTTAGAGCTTTTTTTGCCGATAGGCTTGGTTCAAGACCAAACATCTCAGGCTTATTTGAGAAATTTTTTTCCCAATGCTGAGATTGTTGGTCTAATTTTTTTTGATCCAAATTTATTTAACTGGGTCTGGAACCTTACGCAAATAAGGCTTTATAGTTTCCCAACCGTCTGGATATATTTTTTTTGCTTCGTCGTTAGTTACTTTAGGAACAATAATTACTTTATCACCTGGTACCCAATCAGCAGGTGTTGCAATTTTATGTTTAGCTGTACGTTGCATAGAGTCTATTGTTCTTAATATTTCATTAAAGTTACGTCCAGTTGTCATTGGATAAGTTAAAAATAGTCCAATTCTTTTATCTGGTCTAATAACGTAAACCGTTCTTACCGTTTCGTTATCAACGGCAGTACGCCCCATAGATGTTGTTCCAGCATCCCCTTCTAGCATATTATAAAGTTTTGCAACTTCTAACTTTTCATCTGCTACGATAGGATAGTTTGGCTTTAATCCGCAAACATCTTTAATATCATCTAGCCATTTTACGTGGTCAGAAACTGGGTCAACGCTTAAACCCATAACTTTTACATTTCTTTTTTCAAATTCAGGTTTCATTTTTGCTAAAGCCCCAAGCTCTGTTGTACAAACAGGGGTGAAATCTTTTGGATGTGAAAACAATACACCCCAACTATCTCCTAACCACTTATGAAAAGAAAGCTTTCCTTCAGAAGTCTCTGCTGTAAAATCTGGTGCTAAACTATTTATTTTTAATGTCATTTTTTCCTCTCTCTTAATATTTTTTTATGGCAATTATAATCAAGATTGATTTGCTATGCAATTTTTTATAGTTTAAATTTAATCAATGATATTTGAACAATTATTCGATACAAAATCTTCAACCTATACTTACATTATTTCCAGCGGTAAAGGCAGAGAGGCTTTAATAATTGATCCTGTGATTGAACATACTGATGAATACATAAACATTTTAGAAAAATTAAAATTAAAATTAGTAAAAGTTATAGATACTCATATTCATGCAGACCATATTACCGGATTAAATGAATTAAATAAAAGAACAAACTGCACAAGAATTATGGGAGAAAATTCTAAGTCTGAAGTAATAGATATTAAAATTAAAGATAGTGAAAAGATTACTATAGAAAAAATTGAACTAAAAGCAATTTATACACCCGGTCATACTGATTGTTCTTATAGTTACTTAATGAACGATAGAGTTTTTACTGGTGACACTCTTTTAATAAATGGTACTGGAAGAACTGATTTTCAAAACGGAAGTTCCTATGCTGCATATGACTCTTTATTTAATAAGTTGCTAAAGTTACCAGAAAATACATTGGTATATCCAGCTCACGATTATAATGGTAAAAAATACTCAACAATTAAAAATGAAAAAAGTAATAATCCAAGATTACAAGTAAGCTCTAAGGAAGAATATGCGGAAATAATGAATAATCTAAATTTAGCTAATCCCAAAATGATGGATATAGCAGTACCTGCCAATGTAAAAGGTTTAACAATTAATCAGATATAATTTGCGACTAAATTGGCCTTGTATTTTTAAAAACAATAACTACTATAGATTATATGGTCTGCAATAACTCAAAATGTGAATGTACAAACTGTACAAACGATAGATGCGATTGTGATAATAACAAAGAGTGTGTATGCAAACCTGAATCAGGTAGTTGTTGTTGTAACAGCTAATTGATCATTTAAATAATCAAAATCATTTAAATATCATGAATAGTTTCTTAGAATCTATAATTAGCAGAGATCCGGCCGCTAAATCAAAGTTAAGTGTTATATTAACTTACCCAGGTGTTAAAGCAGTATTTTTTCATAAAATTGCAAATTTTTTTGCAATAGCTAAATTTGATTTAATCGCAAGAATAATTTCTCAGTTTTCAAGATTTTTAACTGGAATAGAAATACACCCAAAAGCAAATATAGGAAAAAATTTATTTATTGACCACGGCATGGGAGTTGTTATTGGAGAAACTTCAAAGATAGGTGATAATGTTACAATATATCATATGGTTACTTTAGGAGGTATTTCACCAAGTATAAATTCAAATGAACAAAGGGAAATTAAAAGACATCCAACATTAAAAGACAATGTGGTTGTTGGTTCTGGTGCACAAGTTTTAGGTCCAGTGATAGTTGGTAAAAATGCAAAAATAGGTGCAAACGCCGTTGTTACAAAGGATGTTCCTGAAAATGCAGTTATGGTTGGCATTCCTGCAAAGAATGTTGGAACAGCTAATGAAGAGTTTAAACCTTACGGTATTGCTAATGGAGAAAATAATTGAAAAATTCCCAAAACAGTTTCATTGAAGGAATAGGTAATACTCCTTTAATTAAACTTAAAGGCGCATCAGAAATAACAGGGTGTAATATTTACGGAAAAGCCGAATATTTAAACCCGGGTGGTTCAGTAAAAGATAGAGCGGCATTAGCTTTAATTAAAGATGCTGAAGAAAAAAAATTAATTTCAAAAGGTGGAACTATTGTAGAAGGAACTGCCGGTAATACTGGAATTGGTTTGTGTCTTATCGGAAATTCAATTGGTTATAAAACTATAATTGTAATGAATAATAACCAAACTCAAGAAAAAAAAGATATGTTAAAAAATATTGGAGCTGACTTAAGATTAGTGCCGCCAAAACCTTATAAGGACGATGGCAATTACGTAAAAGTTGCAGGAAAACTTGCTAAGGATTTAAAAAGTACAAACAACCATGGAGTAGTTTGGGCAAATCAATTTGACAATACTGCCAATGCAAAAGGTCATTATGAAACAACAGGACCTGAAATTTGGGATCAAACGAATGGGAAAGTAGATGGATTTGTCTGTTCATCAGGAACTGGCGGAACTATTGGAGGTGTAAGCAGTTATTTAAAAGAAAAAAATAAAGGGATAAAAATTTATTTATCTGATCCAACAGGATCTGCTTTATACAATTATATTAAAAATGGTGAACTTAAAAGTGAAGGTGGATCAATAACAGAAGGTATCGGATCAAGCAGAGTGACCGCAAACTTTGCGGAAGCTAAAATTGATGGAGCTTTTTCAATTAGTGACCAGGAATCTTTGCCAATTCTTTATGATCTAATTCAAAATGAAGGTTTAAGTTTAGGAACTAGTTGTGGAGTTAATATTGCTGGAGCAATAAAACTTGGAAAAGAATTAGGTCCAGGAAAAACTATAGTTACAATTCTTTGTGATAAATCTGACAAATACAACTCAAAGCTGTTTAATAAAAAATTTCTCCAAGAAAAAGGGCTACCCTTTCCGAGTTGGATATAAAAGCGCATAGCTGCTATGTAACAAAACTGTTACTTAATACTGCTAATCAATAATAAGGTTAATAATATTCACACAATAATTATATGAAAAATTTTTTTATTTTTACATTTTTTATTATATTTGTATTTACGAAATCAAATGCTGATATATCTAAATTAGAAAAAGAAAAATTAGTTGAATGTCTTGGATTATATGCGGCTCATAGTTTTTTAACTCAAGATAAATTAAGTTTAGCAAACATTGAACACGCATTAGGTGGAAAAAAATTTTTATCTACATACCTTGAAGAAAATGGTATGAGTGCGGAAGAAGTTAATAAAAAAATGATAGAAATCACAGATAAGATATACGGGCAGCCTTTTGATGAAAAGGCCTCCAAAAACTGTGATGATTACGTTTATAATTTAATTCCTGGTTCTAAAGAAAAAATGGACGAACTAGGATCCAATCAATATTAACAAAGGGAAAAATGTCAATAATAGAAAAAATGTCGAAAATAGTAAACGAAGGTGATACTGCAGGAGCGGATCAATTAATACATGATGATTATCAATTTTTAATGCATTCATCTGGAAAAAAACTAGGAAAGTCAGATGTAGTTAAATGGCTTGGTATGAAAGATGTTCAAAAAGAAAAAGTAAGAGTACTTTTTGAAAATGATGAAGTTGGATTTGAACACGCGTTTGTAAGTTATAAAGATGGTAATAAAGAAGCGGTTATGACTTATTATAAATTTAAAGATGGTAAAGTTGCGTATCAAGAAACAGGGGCAACTAAGTTGCCAAAATAATAATGTCATCAATTGATTTTTATTTTTCAATTGGAAGTACATATACCTATCTATCCGTTACAAGAATTTTAGATGTTGAAAAAAAACATGGTGTAAAATTTAATTGGAAACCTTTTAGTGTAAGAGCAATAATGAAAGAAATGAATAATATTCCTTTCCCTAAAGATAAAAAAAATAAAGTCGATTACATGTGGAGAGATATAGAAAGACGCGCTAAAGGATATGGTTTTTTTGCAAAAACTCCTGTCCCCTATCCCTTAAGTGAGTTTGATTTAGCTAACAAATTAGCCATCCTAGGTTTAAAAGAAGGATGGGGAATTGATTATGTAAGAACCACTTACAAAAGATGGTTCCAGGAAGCAAAAGAACCAGCAACAGAACCTAACATTTCTGAAATATGCACTGAGCTCAAAATAGATAAAGAAAAAGTAATTTCAGAAGCAAATTCTGAAGAAATAGAAAAAGAATACTTAGCAAATACTGAGAGCGCTAGAAAAAATAAAGTATTTGGAAGCCCTTCGTTCATAGTTAATAGTGAAATCTTCTGGGGAGATGATAGAATGGAAGATGCTATAACTTGGTCGAAAAAATAATGGGAAATGTTACAGCATATATAATTTTAATTATTGCAGTTGTCTTGGGTACAGCGGCAAATGGTTTTGCTAAAAGTGCTCAAGGATTTACTCTAATAATACCGAGCATTATTACAGCAATTACTATTGTGGGCTGTATGTATGCTTTATCTCTAGTTATGAAAGTAATACCAGTTGGGATAACATATGCTTCTTTTGCTGGTTTATGTATAATTGCAACTAGTTTAGTTGGAATTGTTAAATTTAATCAAATTCCGAACATTTATGTAATTATTGGACTTGGATTAATTGTCGCTGGCGTCTTAATGGTTAATTTATTAGGTAAAACAAACTCCTAATTTTATAAATCTTTTATTATCACATTGAAATATTTTTAATAAGATTTAATTACTTATTAGAATTATTCTAATGTATAAAATTATAGTCACTTACGAACTTGCTTTTTTGCTGTTTTGGAACTTTTTGTATATGTCTAACTCCAATATAGAAAATTGGTTTACCGAAAAATTTCTTACTGCTATTTTCGTATTTTTGTCAACCATGGCCCTTGGCGCTACTTTGATGTACGTTATTTTCATAAGTTTTAAAATGTCCGGTTTTTCAAAAGTTTTAAAAAATCTTAAAGATCCTAGAAAAAATTAAAAAATGAGTAAATATTTAATTTTTGGAGCAACAGGTTCAATTGGGTCAAAATTATCTGAAAAACTTTATGAATCTAGCAAAGATGTTCATTTAATTGGAAGAGATGAAGAGGAGCTTAAAAAATTGTCCTCAAATTTTAATTGCGAATATACAGTTCTAGATATTTTGTCTGACAATATTTCAGAATTTGTGAAAGATGAATTTAATAATATTAATATATCAGGTGTAGCTTATTGTATAGGTTCTATTGACTTAAAACCTTTGAAACTTGCAAAGAAACAAGATTTTGAAAGATGTTTAAGTCTAAATTTTTTTCCTGTTATTGAAATTATAAAAGGCTTACAGGATAATTTAAAAAGAAACAAAGGATCAATTGTTCTTTTTTCAACAGTTGCTGTTCAGAGAGGTTTTAGTAACCATTCCATTATTTCGTCTGCTAAAGGTGCTATTGAAGGATTGACTGTATCTTTAGCTTCAGAATTTGCTCCTGATATTAGAGTTAATTGTATCGCTCCAAGCCTAACTGACTCAAAAATGTCTAAACCATTATTAAAGAATAAGATAATTACTGATGGTATTGCAAAATCACATCCCATGAAAAGAATTGGAAAAGGTGAAGATGCAGCATCAATGGCAAAATTTTTACTATCTGATGAAAGTCCCTGGATTACTGGTCAAATAATTGGAGTCGACGGTGGAAGGTCATCGTTAAGTTAATAAAAACTAGTTTAATTCATTATTAAAATTTTATTTACTATGAATTTTGAACCTTCAAGAAAATCAGCTGTTGAAAGACTTGAAAAATTTATTGAAAATAACTTAATAGAATATTCTAAGCTAAGAAACTTTGACTTTGGAGAAAATAAAAGAACAAATATTTCTTGTTTATCACCCTATATAACTCATGGAAGTTTAACTGAAACAGAAATAATTAATAAAGTATTAAAAAAATACTCTTTTGTTAAATGTGAAAAATATATACAAGAAATTTTGTGGAGAATTTATTGGAGAGGTTGGTTAGAATTAAGACCAAATGTATGGTCAGATTATTTAACTGATTTAAATAATTTAAAACCAAATTTTAAAAATAATCAAAATTACCTAAATGCAATAAATGGTAAAACTAATATAGAGTGCTTTAATTATTGGGTTGATGAACTTAAAAAACAAAATTACCTTCATAACCATGTTAGAATGTGGTTTGCAAGTATTTGGATATTCACTTTAAAACTACCATGGCAGCTTGGTGCTGAATTTTTTATGAAATATCTTTATGATGGCGACAGCGCTTCAAATACTTTAGGCTGGAGATGGGTAGCAGGAATACAAACTAAAGGTAAAAATTATGTTGCTTCAGAATGGAATATAAAAAAATTCACTAATAATAAATTTAATAATATTAAACTTAATGAAAATCCAATTCCTATAAAAGACGATAGAGATTATTCTGTTATTAATAAAAGTTTTTCAAACTCAGCCTTATCTAACGATAAATATCTTTTAATATTTGATAATAATTTATCTTTTGAACAATCAGATTTTAAGAACCAATTATTTAAAAATGTTTATTTTGTATTTAATGGGAATGAAACAAGACAAATAAAACTTGACGAAAAAGTTATTAATTTTAAAAAATCTCTTATAGATAGTAAAATTAAAGATTTAAAAAATAAATCATTAAATTGTAAGATGATTAATATTCAAGATTTAAAAAGTATTAATGAAAATTTATTGGCCTTATATCCAACAATTGGTGAAAATCTTGATTATATAAATTCAAATAACCTTAAAAACATCAACTTTCTATTTAGAAAGATTGATCAACATTCTTGGAAATATTGTAATAAAGGTTTTTTTAATTTTAAAAATTATATACCAAAGATAGTTCAAGAATTTATTTAGAAGCACATCTTTTAGAACAATACTTAACTCGATCCCAGTTTAGTTTCCATTTTTTTCTCCAAATAAAAGGTCTCTTACAAACGGGACAAATTTTTGAAGGTAAATTTTGTTTGTTCATCTTAGTTGATTTTTATTTTTTAAAAATAAAAAGTAAGCAACTATCTCATAAATATAGTGAAATAAAAAAAATATAGGCTTAATTGAAAGTATTTTTGCTAAAAAATTATATTTTGGAATTTTTGACCAAATGATAATAAATGCTTTGGCTCCCCCTATTACCTTGCCATCTTGAATTATATGAAGCCTTCTTAATAGTTCCTTCTGTGATTTAGATGTTAATTTTAATGCTTGATCATTATTTGTAATATCAATCCACTCTAAATTACTGTCAGCAATTTTTTTGTAGTGATTTATCTCCATTCTACAAACACTACACGAATTATTAAAAAAAACTTTAATTGCCATAAGTATTTTTGTTTATAAATTTTTCAGCCTCTAACAATATTAATTTTTTTCTTTCAGGTTTCATTTTGTCAAAGATTCTCACCATCATTGAAAGTCTTGGGTTTTTTAGAAAGAATGATCTATTTCTATTTATAAATCTCCAATACAATCCATCCATAGTATTACACCAATCACCTTTTTTAAAATCCATCATTTTCATAAAATAACTTGAACCACAAATATATGGTTTAGTTGCAAAAATTCCTCCATCGCTAAATAAACCCATGCCATAAACATTTGGCACCATTACCCAATCAGAAGAGTCCACGAACATTTCCATAAACCATTTGTAAACAATTTTAGGTTTAAGTTCGCATAGGTTCATTATATTTGAAAGTATCATCAATCTTTCAATATGATGTGACCATCCATGATTTAATGCATTCTTAATTGCGTAATCCAAAGGTGGCAAACCTGTTGTGCCCTCGTACCATGAATCTTTCATTTTTCTATTTTGTTTAAAGAAATTTTTTATTTCCATTTCATCACTATACTTTTGATAAATCCCTCTCATAAACTCTCTCCAACCTATAACTTGTCTTATATACCCTTCTAAAGAATTAATTCTAATTTTATTTTTTTTATGAAATTCTAAAGTTTTTGAAATTATAAATTCAGGAGTAATAAGACCTAAATTAATATAAGGACTTAAAGCGCTATGAAATAAAATATTATTTCCTTGGTCGACTGCATCCTCATAATCACCAAATAGATTTGATTTTTCTTTTAAGAAAAAGTTTAGAAGTTTAACAACGTCATTATATTCAGTTGCAAACCAAAAATTTTGGGTACTACCGGGATGATCCTTAAACTTTTTTTCGATAATAGGTTTTAAATTTTTTGTATGTTTTGTTTCCTTAAGATTTGGAAAATTAGGAACTTTAATATTTTTTGGTAGTTTTTTTCTATTATCTTCATCAAAACTCCATTTCCCTCCCTCAGGGACTCCATCTTTTTTCATTAATATATTTAATTTTTGTCGTGTACTTTTATAAAACGTTGCCATGAACGGTCTTTTATTTTTTGAAAGATAATCATTAAATTCTTCTCTAGAATTTAAAAACATAGGCGATTTAATTGTATTCCAAGTTAAACCGTTTTTTTTAACAAAATTTTGAATTTTTTTTTCAAAAAATTTATCTTCAATTTCAAAGCTTGTAATCTGTTTGATTTTTTTTGATATAATAAATTTTTTAATTTTTTCTAAATAGTCTTTTTTAAAATCAGTTGAGTCGATTTTGGAATACTCAACCTTAAATTTATTTTTTTTTAAGTTTTCTGCATACGACCTCATTGACGATAAAAATAGTAATATTTTTAATTTATGATGTTTTTCATAAGTACAAAGACCATAATCTTCGCACATGTATATTATGTGACTAGTTCTATACTTTTCTAAATTTTTTAAGGGAAATAATTGATTCCCGAGTACTATAAATAAATTCATTAAATATACTTAATATATGAAAGGAAATTTATTTTGGATGTGGCAGGTTATACATTTTTAATGTTTTATTTATAAATTTTATCTATTTCTACCTGGTAAGAATTAACCAGCTTATTATTTTGATTTGCAATCCCTACAACATCAATCATTTCTTTAATCATTTGATCTGTTGCACCTTTTTTTTTTGCAGCAAAAGTATGAGATCTTATACAATATTCACAGTTATTTGTGATTGAAACAGCGACATAAATAAGTTCTTTTGTGATTGGGTCTAGAGCTCCTTTTTTCATTATTTGTTTTAGGTTATTCCATGTTCTTTCTAATGTTTCTGGATTGTGTGCTAACGATTGCCAAAAGTTAGGAATTTTTTTTATTTTTCTAGAATGCTTTATCTCATTAAATATTTTTTTTACTTTTCCTTTTGCTTTTTTTTCGCTGATTGGTTTAAATATCTTCATTTTTCTCCTTTTTTAACTTTTGATAATATTATGATCCGGACCAAAAGGAAATTTTGTTATATTTTCTGTTCCCTTCTCCTTAATAATTAAAATATCATGTTCTCTATATCCACCTGCTCCAGGATTTCCCTCTGGTATCATAATCATTGGCTCCATAGAGATAACCATGTTTGGTTCTAAAATTGTATCTATATCTTCTCTAAGTTCTAATCCAGCTTCTCTGCCATAAAAATGAGAAAGCATACCAAATGAATGGCCATAACCAAAAGTTCTGTACTCTAAATAACCTAGCTCGAGAAATAATTCGTTCAATTCTTTACATATATCAGAGCACTTAACTCCTGGTTTGATCAATTCCAAACCTTTTTTATGAACTTTTATATTTGCTTCCCAGGCTTTTAAACTAGAGTCATCAATTTCATTTAAAAAAAGAGTTCTTTCTAGCGCTGTATAATAACCAGAAATCATTGGAAAAGTATTTAAAGATAGAATATCTCCTGAAACTAACTTTCTTGAAGTTTTTGGATTGTGAGCTCCGTCTGTGTTAATTCCAGATTGAAACCAAACCCAAGTATCCATATATTCTGCATCGGGATATGTTTTTGCTATTTCACGTTCCATCTTATCTCTCCCTGCTATTGCTATTTCAAGTTCAGTTGCTCCCTCCTTTATATTTTTAACAATTTCCTCCCCTCCAATATCTGCTATTCTCGCTCCGTTTTTTATTATTTCTATTTCTTCTTTAGATTTAATCATTCTAAGAGACATTAAGTGATTTGCTACATTGATAAATTTTGAAAAAGAAAATATAGAACTTAGTTTTTCTTTTATATCTAAAGTTACATGATCTTTCTCAATACCAATGTTACGTGGCGGTTCATCTCTACCAATTATAGATACTATAGCTTTTAAAAAATTGTCTCTCTTCCAATCAGTATAAATTATATTTTCGCAATTTGATCTCCTCCAAGGTTGACTTGCATCTATATTTGCAGAAATCGTAAAAAATTTTTCTTTTGTTAAAACACAAGCATAAGGTCTTCCAAAAGAACAATATATAAATCCTGAATAATAAGCGATGTTATGCATTGATGTAAGTATAACCATGTCAAGGTTATTGCTACTCATTACATTTCTTAAACCATCTAACCTTCTTTTGTATTCTTGATCCGAAAATGGCAATTTTGCTTTTTCACCATTTTTTAATGAAAAAAAATCAGGTCTTTCCATAAATTTAATTTAATGCAATAAATCTTCGATTTTCTTTAATGGTTAGACTGTAGTAGGTTATTGATAAAAAAATTAAAAAACCACCAATAATAGTACTATTATTTGGGACTTCATTAATTCCAAAAAAAGGTAACCACACCCAAAAAATTCCACCCACTATCTCTGTTAATGAAAGCAATGTTAGTTCTGCAGCTGGCAAAGCCTTAGATCCTATAGAATACAAAATTAAACCCAAACAAACTAAGGTACCATGCAAAGAAAATAAGCCTTGATTGTAATTTGATGATAAAAAATTGCCTTTAGAATTTATAATAATTATTGCTGACACAATTGCGCAAAATAGACCTGAAACAGCAACTGTTGTAAATTTTGGTGTTTCTTTTCTCCATCTTAAAGAAACTGAAAAAACAGAAAATCCAGTTGCCGAGAGTAATCCAAATAATAATCCCATTAAAGAATTTTTATTAGTATCTCCAAATGCCATTAATGTTATTCCTGTAGCGCCAATTATTATGGCAATCCAAACATTTGTTGATACTTTTTCTTTTAAAAATAAAAAACCTAATAAAGCTGTTATAACTGGCATAGCTGCTAAACAAAGCAAAGTAACAGCGGCTGTTGTATGGGTAATTGACCATATAAAGGTTATCATGGCTACCCCTAAACCAACGCCTCCAATCAGTCCTGACCAACCTATATGAAAGTAATTTTTATAAAAATTTTTTCCTTCTTCAAAAAATAGATAAATATTTAAAATTAAAAAAATTGTAATTCCTCTGGTAAATACATATTGCCAAGGAAATAAATTTGGCTGGTCCATATAACGGACTACTAGTGGACCAAATGACCATAGCAATCCTGCAAATAGTACTATTGGTATAGCTGCTTTTTGATTTTTTA
>CACDII010000002.1 GCA_902552985.1 uncultured Pelagibacteraceae bacterium | reverse complement strand
TGTTAGATATTGCTAAATGAACGATAGCGCCTAAAGCTGCACCAATCATCCAAGAATATCCTCCTCCGCCGCCTAAGTTAGCGAAGAAATCACCTAGAGCACCAGGTAAAATATTTGGCCAAACAGAACCAACAGCAATGTAACCTGATAAGATCCAAGCTATCATTCCTTTTTGGTTAAAGCCTCCGTTGTAATGATATTTACCATTTGGTCTATCAGTAAATAAATCATCAACTTTAAGCTTCTGCTGTTTGATAATATAATAATCAGTTATCATAATACCAAATACAGGTGCTAATATTGCTCCTAAAGTATTTACAAAAGGAAACATTCCCATTTGTGTAATTACAGAAACCCATAGACCACCAACGATAAAACCACAGATCGCAGTAATTAGTCCACCAGTTCTGAAATTTATTTTACTAGGAATTAAATTAGCTAAGTCGTATGCCGGAGGTATAAAGTTAGCTACCATATTTATACCGACTGTTGCTGCAAAGAATGCGAATGCTGCAACAATTGTTAACAATACGTTATCAACTTTAGCAACCATATCTGTTGGTTGAGCAACATACTCTCCAAATACAGCTATAGTTCCACCAGTAATCATCAAAGTAATAAATGAGAAGAAAACAACGTTTCCTACAAGACCCCATAGGTTTCCTTTTTTCATTTCATTTTCATTTTTGACAAATCTAGCAAAGTCACCAAAGTTAATTACAACCGCAGCAAAATATCCAACCATAATTGAAAATACTGCTAGGAAAGCTCCAAAATCACCTAAGCCTTCAAAACCTCCAGAACGTGTTCCTCCAGAAAATATATTTCCAACTTCTGATAAAAGTCCTCCCCCTGCTTTTGCCCAGATTGCTATCATTAATACTAACATAACAACGTAAACAGCTGGACCAGCAAAGTTTAAGAATCTTCTAATTAAATCAACACCTTGCCAGAACAAATAAATTTGGAATACTGAAACAAATATGAATGATACCCACATAGTAGAACTCATTCCTAAAAATTCACCACCAGTACTTGCTCCAAATAAGGTTGTTAAAAGTAATGCTACAGCTGTTGAAGCTGCATAAGTTTGTGCTCCGTACCAGAACATTGCAACTAGTCCTCTGGCCATAGCTGGAAAGTTCGCTCCAAATACACCCATACTAACTCTTGCAAAAACTGGATAAGGAATTCCGTGTTTAACACTTGGTTTTCCAGATAAATTAACTAGCCACATTATAAAAAATCCTGCAAGTATTAATGCAAGAAAAACTGACCAGCCATTTAATCCTGATGCCAAGAATAGTGATGCTGCCAAAGTATAACCGAATAAACTTTGTACATCATTTGCCCATACGTTAAAGATTTCGAACCAGCCCCAATTTTTTTTATTACTTGGAGTTGGTGCCAAATCAGAGTTGTAGAGCTTCTTAGATCTGCTCATAATTAATCCCCTTTCTTTGTCTCTTAATTTTTATTGCAGAACGCTATGATGAATTAAAGCTAAGGTAAAGACTATTTTTGCAATTGCTATAAAACCTATATTATACAACAAATTAAAACCCCATAATGGTCGCTTGTTGAATTATTTTTAAAATTTAATAGAATAATTCTAAATTGATAGAACAAATCATCATATTAGTTCAAATTATATTTATAGATATAATTTTAGCAGCAGATAATGCAATTATAATTGGTCTGATAGCTGCAAGCTTTGTTCCAAAAAATAGAAAAAAAATTATTTTATGGGGAGTTGCAGGGGCATTAATTTTTAAAGTTGTTTTTGCTATTTTTGCAACGTATCTTTTTAAATTTTATTGGATAAAAGTTCTTGGAGGAATACTACTTATTTGGATTATTAATGATTTAAGAAAAGATTTATTTGAAATAAAAAAAATTAAATCTCCAACAAAAAAATCTAAAGAGCCGTCTTATATCCAAAGTGTTTACAAAGTTTTATTTGCAGATATTACAATAAGTTTTGATAACGTTATTGGTGTTGTTGGCGCCGCAAAAGGATATTTTGGTTTCATGATTTTTGGATTAGTTCTTTCTGTAGTACTTACTGCAGTAGGTGCAACCTATTTAGCAAACTATATCCAAAAACATTTATGGATAGCTTATATAGGATTAGGTTTTATTTTCTTGGTAGCTCTTCAACTAATAATTGGGGGACTAGCAGACTTTGGAATGATAAATATAAATGAAAATTTTCTAAAATATTTCTAGTAAGAATATTTTTTTGAAGGATATTTTTTTGATATCACTTCTTGTTTAAACTTTTTAATACCTTTGTTTATAATTTGCTTAATATTTACAAATTTTTTAACAAATCTAATTTTAGTATCATTTAAACCTAAAAGATCGTCAGTTACTAAAACCTGACCATCGCAATAAAGTGATGATCCAATTCCTATAGTTGGTATTTTAATTGAGTTTGTAATCAATTTAGCAGCTGATGTTTCTACACACTCTAAAACAATTGCAAAGACTCCTAAACTTTCTAATAACTTTGATTCCCTTAAAATTTTATTTTTTTCATTTTTAGATTTTCCTTTAGATTTAAATTTACCTCTAACGCTTTGGGGTAGCAGACCAAGATGGCCCATAACAGGTATTTTATTCTTTACCAAATATTTTATTATCTCCTTTATCTTAAAACCACCTTCCAATTTAACTGCGTCACATTTTGTTTCTCTTATAACCCTAATTGAATTTTTAAGAGCTTCTTTTTTGGTTCGATAAGTTCTATAAGGCATGTCAACAACCATTAAACTTTTTTTAGTACCCATTCGAACACTTTTTGCATGTTCAATCATATTTTTTAAAGTAACTTTTCTAGTTGTATTATAATTGTAAAGAACTGAACCTAATGAATCTCCTACTAAAGTTATATCAGCGTACTTATCTACTTCTTTTGCAAAATTTTTTGAATAAGCCGTTAAGCAGATAATTTTAGATTTATTTTTTTTTTTTATAATTTTTTTAATCTTACTATTCATTACTCTAATTCTATTGTACTTGGTGGTTTGGATGTTATATCGTAAACCACTCTATTAATACCATTTATATTATTAATTATTTTATTTGAAACAAGCTGCATAAACTCTTTTGAAAAATTAAAAAAATCAGCTGTCATACCGTCCTCTGATGTAATTGCTCTTAACAAACACATATATTCATAAGTTCTGTTGTCGCCCATAACTCCAACAGTTTTAACTGGCAATAAAGCTGCATAGGCTTGCCATATCTTGCTATATAAATTGTGCTGTCTCAATGAATTAATAAAAATATCATCAGCTTCTTGTAAAATTTTAATTTTATTCTCTGTTATTTCGCCTGGTATTCTTATTGCCAAACCTGGACCAGGAAACGGATGTCTTAATACGATCTCTTTAGACAATTTAAGTTCTAACCCCAATTTTCTTACTTCATCTTTAAACAATAATCTTAATGGCTCAACCAATTTTAATTTCATGTTTTTAGGTAGTCCACCAACATTGTGATGTGATTTTATTTTGGATGTTTGACTGCCAGTTACTGACTTGCTTTCAATTATATCTGGATAGAGCGTTCCTTGGGCTAAATACTTAACATTCTTTATTTTCTTTGCATATCTCTCAAAAATTTTAATAAATAAATTACCAATTATTTTTCGTTTATTTTCAGGCTCACTAACATTTTTAAGTTTATTTAAAAATAATTTTTTAGCATCGACGTAAATCAAATTTATTTTAAATTTATTTTTAAAAGTTTTTACAACTTGAGTTTCTTCATTTTTTCTTAATAGACCTGTGTTTACAAAAATACATGTTAATTGTTTTCCTACAGCATTATGAATTAATTTGGCAACTACACTACTATCAACACCGCCAGATAATGCACAAATTACTTTCGATTTTCCTACAACTTGTTTAACATTTTTTATTAATATTTGTTTTTGATTTTTTAATGACCAATTTCTTTTGATACTGCAAATTGAAAAAATAAAATTTTTTAAAATTATCTTTCCATTTTCTGTGTGAGTTACTTCAGGATGAAATTGAATTCCATAAAATTTCTTTGATGAATTTTCAACTATTGAAAACTTAGATGTTTCTGTTTTTGCAATAACTTTAAATCCATTTGCTAATTTTGTTACTTCATCCGCATGGCTCATCCATACGTTATTCGATCCTGATTTTTTAAAAAAATTTTTAGTTAATTTACTTTTTCTTAATCTCTTAAGTTTTGCTAAACCAAACTCTCTATATCTAGCTTTTTTAACTCTTCCACCTAGCTCCTTTGAAATTATTTGATGGCCAAAACAAATTCCTAGAATTGGTATGTTATATTTAAATATTTTTTTATCAAATTTAACTTTTTTAGATTGATAAACATTTAAAGGTCCTCCTGACAAAATTATTCCTCTTATTTTTTTTTTATCTAATTTAGATTTGATTTTTTTATGACTAATAATTTCAGAATATACTCCTAACTCTCTTACTCTTCTTGCTATTAGTTGTGTAAATTGTGAACCGAAGTCTATAATTAAGACTTTGGAAAGACTGTCTTTAAGACTCATCTTTTGAATCAAAATTTTTCAATTTTTCATTTATGGAAGATATTTTTGGACACATTTTTGAACAAATCAATTCAAAATCTTCTTTTAGTTTTTTTACTTTATCAAAATTTGATCTCTCAATTTCAATGTCCATCAATAAATATATGGCCTCTTCATTTTGTGGGTCTAGTAAAAGTGTAACGTTTAGATTCTTTTCTTGTTCTTTTAGATTTTCTTCTATTTTAAAAATTTTTGCTAAAAACAAATATGACTTTGCTTTTTTTGGATTATAAACAATATCTCTTTGAAATAAAAATTTAGATTCTTCATATTTTTTGTTATCAAACATTTTTTTTGCCTCATCAAAAAAATTTTCTTTTGAGTATGAATTATTTATTAAAAGCAAAATTAATACTAATGTTATAAAAATATTTTTAATCATTTTATCTAATCACTTTATCAATATTATGTACCATACTTTCATAAAATCCTGCTTTAGTAATTTTAACGAATTTAGGTTTATTTTTAAGATTTTTAATTTGTTTACAACCGAGATAACCCATTGAAGATCTTAATCCTCCAACTAATTTATAAATTATTTTTGAGACTGATCCTTTGTATTTTATAAAACCCTCTACCCCTTCTGGAACATATTTTGAGCTATCATTTTGTTTTTTTTGAAAATATCTATCGGCAGATCCCTTGTTCATTGCCCCAATAGAACCCATGCCTCTAAAGCTTTTAAATAATTTTCCATCCCTTTTTACAATTTTTCCTGGTGCTTCATCTGTTCCAGCAAATAAAGAACCGATCATAACCGCATCAGCACCTGCTGATAATGCTTTTGCAATATCACCGGAAAATTTAATTCCACCGTCCGCAATAATTACTGCTTTTCTTTTACTTAAACCATTTCTTACATTTAAAATTGCACTTAGTTGTGGAACTCCTATTCCCGCTACTAGCCTTGTAGTACATATTGAACCTGGTCCTATTCCAACTTTTATAATATCTACACCTAGTTTAATTAAAAATTTTGCAGCTTCTGGTGTTGCAATATTTCCGGCACATAAAGCGGTTTTTTTTTGGTTTAATTTTTTTTATTTTTTTAATTATTTCTGCAACTTTTTTTGTGTGACCGTGCGCTGTATCAACAACAATTAAATCGATATTTTCTTTTAAAACATTTTTAGCTCTATCAAATTCATTTAATCCAGCACCAACTGCTGCACCTACTAAAAAATTTTGTTTTTTTACTTTTCTAATTTCGACAATTTGTTTTTTTATATCTAAATTTCGATGAATTACTCCGATACCCCCTGCTTTGGCTATTGCTATACACATTTTTGATTCAGTTACTGTGTCCATAGCTGAAGATATTAAGGGAACTTTAAGCCTAATATTATCTGTAAGTTTTATACTTGTATCAACATCTGATGGTAATACTTCAGAATATCTAGGGGCTAATGTAACATCATCAAACGTGAGTGCTTCTTTAATGGGATCCATATTCTTTTATATATGATTCTTTTATAAATAAAAGTGGTCTATCTCAATTTTTTACAGATTATAAAACTTTCTTTTGACTCTTTTCTGCTTGAAGGAGGTTTATAAATGTTTGTTTCTCTAAATGTCAATTTTGCCTCACTTACTATTTCTTTAAATGTAGATCCCATGAAAATCTTTGAAACAAAAAATCCATTTTGCTTAAGTTGATCTTTGGCAAATCTTAAAGCTTCTAAACATAATTCACCTGTAACAACCGAGTCCAAGTTTTTATTTCCAGTGGTATTTACGGCCATATCTGACATCACAAGATCTACTTTATGCTTAAAGTAATTTATTATTTTTTCCTTGGAGCTTTCTTTGTTAAAATCTCCAACAATTTGGAAAGAATTTCCAATTGGCTCCATTTCTTCCAAATCAATAGAAAGAAGTTTGCAATTTTTATATTTTTCGATTGTAAACTGTGACCAGCTCCCCGGCGCAGCGCCTAAATCTATTACTGAAAAACCATTTTTAAGTATCTTGTATTTGTTATTAATTTCTTGCAATTTATACACTGCGCGAGATCTAAAACCCTCTAATTTTGATTTTTTAACGTAAATATCTTTGCGTTGTCTTTTGATCCATTCTTTTGATATTTTGTTTTTTTTCAATTAATTTGAATATCTAAGACTTTTAGAAATTTTATTTTTGTTTAATGTTTCAATATCTATTTTTATAGATTTATCCGCTCTCATATCTTTTCCATCTCTCCAAATTCCAGCTGCAAGATGCATAATTCCTATAGAAATATTTGGTAAAAATGGTTCTACAAATTTATTATTACTTTCATTAAGCTTAGGTAATAAGTTACTGGCTATCCAGTTACAATTTATAGGTAAAAACTCTGTTTCAACATTATCAATATAAACGCTTAGATTAATTGCTAAACCTTCTGATCCAAAAATTTGACCAGCACTCAATGTCTGTTTTAAATTTGTTTGCCAAACCTTCCAACATCTTGAATTTTTTTCTAAGGAAAAAACACCAATATTAATGTGTGGAGCAAATGCTAGTTTTCTTGCCTTTTCAATTCCAATTCTTGAACTGACAGCATGTTTAAAGTTTTGAGATTTAATTATTGCTATTTTTCCAAATAACCATTTAACTTTAGACATTATTCTGTAACCTGGAGCCATAGTCTGAGTAATACCAAGTTTTCCATCCTCACAAGCCTTAAAATAAAGTTCAATTGCAGACCATTCTTGAACCCATGCATCACAATCAATCCATAAAAATTTTTCATAATCTGGAAAGTACTTTGGTAAAAAAGCTCTTGAAACTTGGCTCTTAAGCCATTCTTTACCTTTAACTTTAAACTGGGAAACACTTATGTCCCATTCTGCGGGTTTAATTTGATCTACTTTTTTTGATAATATTTTTTTTTGATCTTCAGTAAGTCCTGCATCTAAAATACAAATTGCTATATTTTTACTTTCTTCAAACCTTGTAATTGAATTAATAAGTTCGTTAAGTAATTCAAAGTAATTTGAGTCTGCTAAAGATACTATTGCATTTTTTTTCATTTACAGAACATCTTCGGGTTCTTCTTCACTGTAGTTTTTAATATTTTTTAGGCTCTTTTTTAATTTAAGAAAATGGACTCCACTTATTGGAACCATTAGAAGATAAATTACACAACCCAAAGCTAAAACTTTAAATGTAAAAATTAATAATAAACCAAATAGTAAAACTATTCCAAAAAGTAAAAAAATTGTTGTACTTCTAGGAACCACAATTTTTTTAAAAGAATAAGTTGGTATCTTGCTTATTAATAATACAGATACAATGATAAATATAGTTGGTGTGATCAATTTATAATTTAGATCAATTATATCAAAACCACTTACATCGTAAATTAATGGACTTAGAACTAAAATTCCTCCAGCTGGTGATGGAACGCCTTCAAAAAAATTATCTTTCCATGAAGGTTCACCTCCCGTGTTAACATTAAATCTAGCTAGCCTTAATGCTACACAAACTACATATATTAATGATATTAACCAACCAACTTTTCCAAGTGAATTTAGTTGCCAAAAATACATTATAAAAGCTGGAGCAACACCAAAACTTATTACATCGGTTAATGAATCCAGTTCTTTTCCAACTTTTGAAGTACCTTTAATTAGTCTCGCAATTCTTCCATCAAGTCCATCCATTATAGCGGCAAATAAAATTGCAACTATAGATAATTTATAATTTCCATTTAGTGCAAAGTTGATAGAGGTTAAACCAATGCATACTCCTATTAAAGTTAATGTGTTGGGTAAAATAACTCTAGCTCTAGTATCTGTAACTATTTTAAAGTTTTTTTTAGGTTCATTCATTATTTTATTTTTTTGCTAGAAGCGTTTCTCCTGCTATAGCTTTTTGATTAACTTTAACTAGGGGGTTATAGTTTTCAAAATAAATATCGGCTCTACTTCCAAATCTAATCATTCCTATTCTTTCGCCTTGTTTTAATTCTTTATTTTCTGAAGTTTCTGTAACAATTCTTCTTGCTATAAGTCCAGCAATTTGCACAACGATTACATCCTCTCCGCTAGAGTTTGTAATTTTATAATAATTTCTTTCGTTGTCTTCGCTAGCTTTATCTAAAGATGCATTGAAAAATTTTCCTGGTTTGTACAGTATTTCGCTTACTTTTCCGGAACATGGTGTTCTATTAACATGGCAATCAAAAACATTCATAAAAATACTAATCTTCTTAAATTTTTTATTTTCTAAATTTAATTCTTTGGGGCCATTTGCATCTTCTACTTTTAAAATAAGACCATCCGCTGGACTAACTAAATAGTTTTCATCATCGATTGATATTCTTTCTGGATCTCTAAAAAAATAGTAACACCAAACAGTTAAAACTAATCCTATAAAACCCAAGAAACCGTTAATCAAATTAAGTATAATAGTTCCTAGGCCAAAGATAATTAAAAATTTATATCCTTCATTATGCAGTTTTGGAAAAATTTTATCTATCATAAGTGTTTATTTGATAATTTTTCATTAATATGTATAAAAAACTCGAAAATTCAATTATTAAGATATAATAGTTAAATATGAGCAAAATTAAGGTCAAAAACCCCATTGTTGAGTTAGATGGTGATGAAATGACTAGGGTAATTTGGAGTTTCATTAAAAACAAGCTAATTCTCCCCTATATTGACCTAGGAATAGAATATTTTGATCTCGGAATCAAAAGTAGAGATAAAACTAATGATCAAATAACAGTTGATTGTGCTAAGGCTATAAAAAAAAATGGTGTTGGAATTAAATGCGCAACAATAACTCCTGATGAAGATAGGGTAAAAGAATTTAATCTAAAAAAAATGTGGAGATCACCAAATGGAACAATTAGAAATATAATTGGAGGCACGGTTTTCAGAGAACCGATAATTTGTAAAAATATTCCAAAGCTAGTTCCTAGTTGGACAAACCCAATTTGTATAGGCAGGCATGCTTTTGGTGATCAATATAGAGCTACAGATTTTCAAGTTCCAGGAAAAGGTAAGTTGGAATTAAAATGGACATCAGAAGATGGTAAAGAAAAAAAGGAGTTCGAGGTATTTAATTTTCCTGGACCTGGAGTTGCTCTTTCAATGTATAATCTTGATCAATCTATAAGAGATTTTGCAAGAGCATGTATGAACTATGGTTTAAATAGAAAATGGCCAGTTTATCTCTCTACTAAAAATACAATATTGAAAAAGTATGATGGAAGATTTAAGGATTTATTTGAAGAAATTTATGAAAAAGAATTTAAAGAAAAATTTAAAGAAAGAGAAATCACATACGAACATAGACTTATAGATGATATGGTTGCCTGTGCGATGAAGTGGAATGGAAATTATATTTGGGCATGCAAAAATTATGATGGCGATGTTCAATCTGATACGGTTGCTCAAGGGTTTGGGTCTTTAGGACTTATGACTAGTATCTTAATGTCTCCAGATGGAAAAACTATAGAATCTGAAGCTGCACATGGAACTGTTACAAGACACTATAGAATGCATCAAGAGGGCAAAGAAACTTCTACAAATCCTATTGCATCTATTTTTGCTTGGGCAAGAGGTTTATATCATAGAGGAAAACTTGATGGTAACGAAGATTTAAAAAAATTTGTAAAAAATTTAGAAAAGATTTGTATTGAAACTGTGGAAAATGGTTCAATGACAAAAGATTTAGCAATTCTTATAGGTCCATCAACAAAATACTTAAATACAAATCAATTTTTGGATATACTTGATAAAAATCTTAAAAAAAAATTAAATTAAAGATTTTATTTTATTAAAAGCCTCATCAATTTTATTCTCATCAACGCCTCCCGCTTGAGCAAAATCAGATCTGCCACCTCCACCTTTTCCACCTATAATTTCAGAGCCTACTTTTACTAACTTGACAGCATCATATTTGCTAGCGAGTTTAGTTGTAATCCCAACTGCTATACCAATTTTTCCATCTTTTACTGCAAATACTATTATAATTCCCTCACCTAACTCTTTTTTACCTTTATCTACAAGATTTCTTAAATCTTTTGGAGGAAGATCAATAATTTTTTGAAATCTTACTTTAGTATTATTTATAGTTTCATTTTTAATTATATTTTTAGATTTATCACTCAATATAGATTTGACTAAAAGTTGATCGTATTGTTTTGTTAAATCTTTTATTAAATTTCTTTTATCTTCATTATTTAAATTAGGCTTACCACCAAGTTTAATAATTTTGTCAGATAAATCTTTGATATTATTTTGATCTTTTTGACTTGAAATATCTGATAATTTTTCTTTTTTATTTAAAAACTCCTTAAGCTGCTTATCTCTTAGAGCCTCTACTCTTCTAATGCCAGCCGCAATTGATGATTGACTAACTATTTTAAATTTTCCAATATCACCAGTATTTCTAACATGTGTTCCACCGCATAACTCTGTAGAAAAATATTTATCCTTTTCATCTCCCATAGACAAAACCCTTACCTCTTCTCCATATTTTTCACCAAATAATGCTAATGCTCCGTTATTTACCGCCTCTTTTGGTGTCATTAATCTAGTCCTGACATCAGTTTTTCGATCGATCATTGAATTAACAAATCCCTCGATCTTAGTAATTTCTTCAGACGAAATTGGTTTCATATGACTAAAATCAAATCTTAATCTTTCTGCTTCTACTAAAGATCCTTTCTGAATTACATGAGTTCCTAAAACTCTACGAAGAGATTCATGTAGTAGATGCGTTGCTGAATGATAGGCTCTTATATTATTTCTTCTTTCCACATTTATTTTCATCTCAACATTATCTTTTATTTTTATAGTTCCATTTACCACTTTTCCATAATGGACAAATAAATCATCTAATTTTTTTTGAACATCAGTTACTTGAAATTTAAAATCACCAGACATTATATAGCCAGTATCTCCCACTTGACCTCCTGACTCACCGTAGAAAGGTGTTTGATTAAGTATTATAATTCCCTCGTCTCCATTACCTAAATTTTTTACTTCCTTCTTATCTTTAATTATTGAAAGAACGACTCCTTCCGCCTGATCAGTTTCATATCCTAGAAATTCTGTTGGTCCTAACTTATCTTTTATTCCAAACCAGATTTCTTCTACAGAGCTATCACCAGATCCTTTCCAATTTTTTTTAGCCAGCTCTCTGCTTTCGTTCATTAATACTTTAAATTTTTTATGATCGACCGAAAGTGATTTATTTTTTAAAATATCTTCAGTAAGATCTAAAGGAAAACCATAAGTATCATAAAGTTTGAATGCTACTTCTCCTGGTAAAACTTTTTTTACTTTTTTGATTTCATCATTTAGAATTTTCATTCCTCTTTCAAGCAAAACTAAAAATTTCTCTTCTTCTGTTTTCAAAGTTTCTTTAACTAAAGATTCTGCCCTTTTTAATTCTGGATAACTGTCGGACATTTCGCTTAGCAAAGTTTTAAAAATATTATAAAAAATTGGTTTTTTTGAACCTAATAAATGAGAATGTCTCATACCTCTTCTCATAATTCTTCTTAAAACATATCCACGTCCTTCGTTGGATGGTAAAACACCTTCTGCAATTAAGAAAGAGCTAGCTCTTAAGTGATCTGCTATAACTCTAAAACTTGATATATTGTTTTCATTTGGTTTAATTTTTACTGCTTCTCCTATAGAATTTATTAATTTAATAAAATGATCCGTTTTATAATTATCATGAGTTCCTTGAAGCAAAGCAGTTATTCGCTCTAAACCCATTCCCGTATCTACAGATGGTTTTGGCAAGTCTATTCTTTTATCTTTTGAGATTTGTTCAAATTGCATAAATACTAAATTCCAAATTTCTATATATCTATCTCCATCTTGATCTTTGGTTCCGGGTAATCCACCTTTTAAATGATCACCATGATCAAAAAATATTTCAGAGCAAGGTCCACAAGGTCCAGTTTCTCCCATTGACCAGAAATTATCTGATGTTGAAATTTTAATTATTCTATCCGCACCAAATCCAGTAATCTTTTTCCAAAGATTATAAGCTTCCTCGTCCTCATTAAATACAGTGAAATAAAGCTTATTTTTATCTAAACCAAAATCTTTTGTTATTAAGTTCCAAGCTAGTTCGATTGCTCTTTCTTTAAAATAATCGCCAAAAGAAAAATTTCCAAGCATTTCAAAAAAAGTATGATGCCTAGGTGTATAACCTACATTTTCTAAATCATTATGTTTTCCACCTGCTCTTACACATTTTTGAGAAGTAGTAGCCCTTTGATAATCTCTTTTCTCAAGGCCTGTAAATACATTTTTGAATTGTACCATTCCAGAGTTAGCAAACATTAATGTTGGATCATTATTTGGAACTAGATTACTAGACTCAACAATCTTATGGCCATTCTTCTCAAAATATTTGAGAAAAGTATTTCTTATCTGATTTAGTGATTTGTCTGCCATATTTTTAAAATACAGCTTTTTTTTTTGATGTCTAGACGTGCTTTAAGGGAAAAAGGCGCTTAAATAAAGCGCCTTTTAATAATTAAAGATGGTTTTAACTAATTTTTTTTACCAGGTACTTCTTCCTTTTGATCTTTTTTAACTTTTTCTTCATCAATAGGATTTCCCTCTATTTTCTTTGAAATCATTCCAGCTTTTTCTCTTATTGCCATTTCAATTTCAGCTGCTGCTTTTGGATTTTGTTCAAGGTAAAGTTTAGCATTCTCTTTCCCTTGACCAATTTTTTCACCTTTGTATGCATACCATGCTCCAGACTTTTCAACTATGTCAGCTTTGGCACCTAGGTCAATTAATTCTCCAGTTTTGCTAATTCCTTTTCCATACATTAAATCAAATTCAACTACTTTAAATGGAGGTGATACTTTATTTTTTACAACTTTTACTCTTGTTGCGTTTCCTATAATTGCATCTTTTTCTTTTATTGCTCCTATTCTTCTAATATCCATTCTCACTGAAGAATAGAATTTTAGAGCGTTTCCTCCTGATGTTGTTTCAGGACTTCCAAACATAACACCAATTTTCATTCTAATCTGATTAATGAAAATAACCATTGTATTTGTTCGTGAAATTGAGCTAGTTAGTTTTCTTAAAGCTTGACTCATAAGTCTTGATTGTAAACCAACGTGATGGTCTCCCATTTCACCTTCAATTTCAGCTCTTGGGGTTAAGGCTGCAACAGAGTCAACAACTAACACTGAAATTGAGCCTGATTTAATTAATGTATCAGTTATTTCTAAAGCCTGTTCTCCTGTATCAGGTTGAGATATCAATAATTCTTCAGTATCTACACCTAATTTTTTAGCATAAACTGGATCCAAAGCATGCTCAGCATCTACAAATCCGCAGATACCTCCTGCTTTTTGAGCTTCAGCAACAACTTGTAATGCAAGTGTTGTTTTACCAGAAGACTCTGGTCCGTATATTTCTATAATTCTTCCTTTAGGCAATCCACCTATTCCTAAAGCTAAATCCAAACTTAAAGATCCCGTTGAAATAGACTCAATATCCATTGCCGTTTGTTGGCCAAGCTTCATTACTGAACCTTTTCCAAAGTTATCTGTAATTTGGCTTATTGCTGCATCTAAAGCTTTATTTTTCTCTTTGTTTTCTGAAACTTTATCTTTAGTAGATTTAACTACCTTTAAATTATTCTTAGTCATTTTTTTCCTCATTTTTTGTGTTTTTTAGTACTCGAATCATGATTTTATTATGTACCACTTTTGTTCTCATTAGCAAGATAATTATTAAAATATATTAAAAAAACGTTATTTTACTTAGTTAATTTTGAGATATTCAGCATTCAATAATCCGAGATATTGCAATAATTTGAACTGGGACAGCAAATAGTTCCTCTCAGAGTTTGCAAGGCTTATTTTTGAATCTAAAAGCAATGTGTTTGATTGAATAACATCTAGGGTAGATCTTCCAAGTCCACTTTCATATTCTGCTGTTATTCCTTCGTTAGCAATTTCTGCTGCCTGAACTTGAGATGTAACTGAAGCTAATAAACTTTTTGAAGACTCTAAATTTGACCAAGCACTAGCAACATCTGAGTCATTAGTTTTAAGCGCATTATCATAAAGCAGTTTTTGTCTATTTTTTAAATTTTTGCTTCTATTTAGTGATGCTGTATTTTTTCCTCCCTTATAAATAGGCCAAGATAAAGTTGCTTTTAATGTTTCTTTATCTCTTTCATCATAAGTTGAACTTAAATCATCTGTTTTTGAAGACTCTAATGACAATGTTGCCGAAGGAGATAAATCTGATCTTGCGATTATAACGTCTTTTTCTGATTGTTCATATTCTAATTTAGCAATAATCAGTTCAGGATTATTATTTTTTGAGATTTGAATAGCTTCATTTAGAGTGCCTGGAATTTTAAAATTAATATTAAAATTTTTGCTTAAACTGTTCATGTCTCTGATAGGACCAATTACTTTTTCATAAACCAACTTAGCAGTTACCTCCTCATTTTTTGCTTCTATAAATTTTGCGTTAGCACCTGCTAATGAGGATTCGGACTGGGCTAAATCTGCTACTTTAATTTTACCTTTTTCTAATCTTGCTTGATCTGTTTCAACTTGTCTTTCCAACAAATTTAAATTTTGCTCATTAATACTAAGTTTTTCTTTTGCTAATATTAAACCTGTGTATGCTTCAATTGCTTTGTACAATATTTCTTGTTCAGTTTTTAAAAGTTCTGCTTTAGCTAAAATCAAACCAATTTTATTTTTTTGTAAATCAGCAACACCTCCAAGTCCTTGAAAAAGTTTTTGTTCAATGGTAATTGAAGTTGTTTTTGGATTAACATCAGTAATTGCAGAATTATTTCCAGATCGATCGGTAAGTTTTTCAGTATCTTCTTCACTTTTTGATCCAGATAAAGTGACCGATGGTAAAAATTCACTTCGTGAAATTTTTAAATCTTCTTCTGAAACTTTTATATTTTCTCTTTCCGCATTTAATTCTGGGTTGTTTTTATATGCCTGATTTAGAGCTTCTGATAAAGTTTCTGCTAATAAATTTTCAAAATAAAATATTGGAAAAAATAAAATAAATATAAATTTTTTCATTTGATAAATTAATTTTTTTTGTCCAATGGATGATTAACCCCATCAAACATTGTAACATTTTTTAATTCAAATGGATTAACGCCTTCTAAACATCCTACATTTATTCCGTAGGTATTAGGATCTGATCTACGAGAATGATGTGTGTAAATTCCGCAATTTGAGCAAAAATAATGTTTAGCAACTTTAGTGTGATATTGATAGGATTTTAAAAGATCATTTCCCTTTATTATTTTTAAATCATCTTTACCAATCATGGACATTGTTGCGCTTTTTCTTTTGCATATTGAACAATTACACCGCATTAATTTTCCCAAATCATCGGGCAATTTAACTCCAATTTCTACACCACCACATTGACAAGTTAATTTTTTCATTTTTGTAATATTAAATTTCTTAACACAGATCTTAGCTCCCTGGTAACAGTTATCCACAGCGCATTTTTACTGATTTTAAATGTTCTCGTTTTGATTCACTTTTGATTCACTTGCAGACTCAAAATACAACCTTTGTTGACTATATCCTAAATGTGTAGTAGAACAAAACAAGAACATGAAAACATTGGTTCCATATTACTTACATAAGGCAGGTGCTGGGTTCCCATCCCCTGCAACAGATTATATCGAGGAAGACATAGATCTTAACATTCACCTGATAAAAAACGTTCCAGCAACTTTCATTATTAGGGTCCAAGGGAAATCAATGACAAGTATTGGGATTAATGATGGTGATTTATTAGTTGTCGATAAAAGTTTAAATCCTAAAAATTTTTCAACAGTAATTGCAAATGTTCATGACGAACTGGTTGTTAAAAGCTTTGTTAAAGAAGGTGAAAAAAAGTTTTTAACTTCTGGATCCAAAAGATTTGAAGATAGAATTTTAATTAATGAAGAAGAAGATGTTTTTATTTGGGGAGTTGTAACCTATGTCATTCACTCAGTGTACTAAAAAAATAGCATTAATAGATTGTAATTCTTTTTATGTATCTTGTGAAAGACTATTTAATCCTAAAATTAGAAAAAAACCTGTTGTAGTTCTATCAAATAATGATGGTTGTATTATTTCAAGATCTAACGAAGCAAAAGCCTTAGGTATTAAAATGGGCGAACCTTATTTTAAAGAAAAAAATATAATTGTTAAAAATGATGTTCAGGTTTTTTCATCAAATTACTCTTTGTATGGGGATATATCTAGAAGAGTAATGAGAACTCTTAAACGTTTTAATTCAGACATAGAAATTTATTCAATTGATGAAGCATTTTTGGATTTATCAAATTTTCCAGATAAAGAAGTAGAAAATGTTGGAAAAGAAATTAGAAATATCGTTTTAAAGTGGACAGGTATACCAACAAGTATTGGTATTGCAAAAACTAAAACACTAAGCAAAGTTGCAAATCATATTGCTAAAAAAAAACAATCTGGTGTTGTTAGTTTAATAGGAATTAAAGACATTGATCCAATATTAGAAAAAGTAGAGATTAATGATGTATGGGGAGTTGGTAAACAACTAACAAAATTTTATCATCAAAACGGAATTTATAACGCTAAACAATTAAAAAATAAATCAAATACATGGATTAAAAAAAGTTCTAATGTTTTAAGTTCAAGAACTGCAATGGAACTTAGAGGTGTTTCGTGTATTAATTTAGAGACAACATCATCAAAAAGAAAAAGTTGTGTGGTCTCACGTTCTTTTGGAAAAAGAATAGAAAATTTCCAAGAGTTAAAAGAAGCAGTTGCAAGCTATGCTTTAAATGCTTCTGAAAAAATTAGGTCAGAATCTTTAATTGCAAAATCAATAACTATTTTGGTTAGAACTAGTCCTTTTCAAAGTCGATATGGTTTTTATTCAAATTCAAAAACAATTGATTTTCCTATAGCCACTAATAATAGTATTGAAATTGTAAAAGCTGCAGTATCTGGCTTAGAAAGTATTTTTAAAAATGGTTATAGATATCAAAAAGCTGGTGTAATGCTATCTCATTTATCAAATTCAAATAATGGAAAAAACTTATTTTCTTCTAAAAAAGATGAAAAAATAAATAACTTAATGAAATCTATTGATAATACCAATTATAGGTATGGAAGATCAACTTTAAGTCTTGCAAGTGCAGGAATTCAAAAAAAATGGAATATGAAAAAAGAATATTCTTCTAAAATAGATACTGCAGACTTTTATTCCTTACCAACTATTAAGGTTAATTAATTAAACAAAGTATCAATTTCAATTTTCTGACTCTCAAGTTTTTTACAGTCATAGCCTAACTCTTCTAATTTAAGTTTTGAGCATTTATTTTTGGCATATCTAATTTCATCATAATAATTTATTTGTGTATGCGGATGAACACCATCGTTAGCCATTCTATATATTCCAAATTGCATCGTTGAGTAATTGCTCCATTCGTTACCTTGATTAGGAGGTTTAATTGGACCCTGATAATGATAAACTAACTTTCCATTGATCCACATCTTTAAATACCCATCATTTTTAGTGGTATAATTAACGTTCATTATTACATCATTCCACCTATCAAATAATTCTTCTCTATCCATAATTTTCACATTAGCATTTTCTTTCCATTTAATTGTGCAACCATCATTGCCTTTACTATTATATTTTTTATAAATTTCAGGAACATTACATGCTGTACGTCTTTGCCAATAAAGACCATCTTGTGTTAGATCTGTATTAAACATAGGTGCCCAATCACCATCGTTATGAATTTGCCAAATAGAATTATGACCATCAAACGGAGTATGAAATTTTTCTATATACCAAGATATAGTATGCCAAACATTGCCATTAAAACCTATTCTTTTATCACTATTATTTGGCAGCAACTCATATCTTTCTGATCCAAAAGGGCCATTTTTACAATCATCCCAGCTCTTAGATGTTTTGCCACAACTACCAGATCTTAACTCAAATCTTAAAGCAGTTTTACCATACCTTACGTTATCAGTTACTTCTTGAATAGCATAAGGCTTCCAGTGTTCCATTATATAGCTGAACTTCCATTTGTGAGGCCATTTATAAAAAACATCACCTTGAGTTTTTATTACTCTATTTTTTTTGATTGTTAGTGTATTTCCATGAACGATGGTATTGAATAATAAACTTATAACAACAATCCAAATAAATTTTTTCATTTAAAATTATTTATTACATCCTCTTTTTTTTTACCAACTCTTACTTCATCAAAATATACTACTTGTATGGGTATATCTTTCTTATGTATCTGCTTATAAATACTCACTTTAGATCTATAAATTCCAAATTTAAAATATGTTTTAACGCCTTTAGATTTTGTTGCACCTTTAAAATCAAAAACTAATTTATTATTTGCCCATAATTTAAAATAACCATCGTCTTTGTGTGACCAATTAACATTTACCAAAATATCATTCCATTTTCCTAACAACTCTTCTTTAGATAAAATTTGAGTGTTTCCTACAGTATATTCTGGAACATAGTTTTCGATCCAATATCCACCACGTTTATTTTTAAACATCCAAATTACATGTTTTTTCTCTTGATGAAACTGACCAAGTATAACTGATACAGGATCAACATTTACAAAATCTTCAGGCATATAAATTGACCAAGCATACCATCTCTCTCCTTTGCTAACTCTATACCTTCCGCTTAACTCATGTCTTTCACGATTTTTTTTACAATCACTCCAGCCACCATCTTTATCTTTACCACAATCACCAGCTCTTACTTCAAACCTTATAGACTTTTCACCTGAACGAACTGGATGACCATCTGATTTATTAACTACTTGCATTCCATATTTTTTATAATAATTCCCTGTAAGGCTTTTTTTAAATTTACTACCTGAAGCTACATCTTTTGGAAGTTTAACAAAATTTTTTGCATAAACATTAGATGAAAATATTAAAATTAGAAAAATAATAAAAAAGTTTTTCAAGATATTTAATTTATTTGTTTACCATTTTTAAATGGATCTAATATTAGTTTTTTGTGATTATATTTATATTGTTTATTATTATAATGAAGTGAATTTAGAACCAGTATTCTTGAATTTTCCACATCAATTAAAATAACATTCCCACCATAGCCACCCATGCCAAATATAATTTTGTCATTTAATCCTGGAAAATCCATATGAAATTGACCCCCATATGATTTTGTACGATTAAATGCAGGCTCGTTTTTTTCTTTATTTAATTTTGGTATTCTTCTTTTATAAATTTCTTTTAAATATTTTCCAACACAAGTATCATTCTGATAATCATCCATTATAGCTTTTGCTATTCTAAGATAGTCAAATCTTGTTGCCATTATGTTAGGATGTCCATTTCCATTTTTTTCTTGATAACTAGTATAGCCATAACGAATGCTATTTTTGATCTTTATTTTATCATTAAAAACTTTGCTATAAAATTTGCCATAATCTTTACCGATTTTAAATTTCATATAGTTTAAAATTAACTGGGTAACAAACCCATTATAATTGTATGTTTGCTTAGATTTTTTTGTATTTTTGTTTCTAAAGTGTGAGCGCATAGTTGTTTCAATATCTCTATCTTCATATGCACCTAATTTACTTGTACCATCTTCAAATTCATCGATGTATTTTTGATCACCAGTATTCATATTTAAAAAATTAATTAATTTTTGATCATGATAAAGTGAATCTTTTATTACAGGCCAGTCGTTTACTCTTGCATCAACTCCATCAATGTAGCCATCACATATTGCATGACCTATTAAATAAGAAGTTACTGACTTGCCCATTGACATTGAATAAAATTTTGTTTCATTATTTAAAAATTCTCCTAATCTTTCTTTGGGAGAAAGTTCGTCAATCAATACTTCGCCATCTTGATAATATAAATAACTAAGGATACCTTTAGTTTTCATTTGCTTTTTTATGAATTTATCTTCAATTAAGTTGAATTTAAAATCGTAGGAATTATTTATAGGTTTAAACTCTTTTAAATGTTGACTTCTATCTCTATATGAATATTTCCATAAATAATAAATTAGAGAGTCTCTATTTGGGTTTGAATGATAGGCAATATTAGTGGCTGATAATGCTTTATTTTTTATATTGATATTTAGATTGTTAGATCCTTGAAATTTATCACATTTATTATAATACCAAAGATTACTATATTTTGGCTCTTCTTTGCATACTGGGTTTTCTTTAATGTTTAAATATTGATGATATCCATTTTCATAAAGCCAAAAATTAAACTTATTAATTTTAAAACTCTCAGCAAATAGATTGCTTGAAGCTAATAAGCTAAACACACAAATTAATAATATTCTTTTCATAGGTTGCGCTCCTTTTTTGTTATCCCGTTATTTATTTAATATTATCGATATTATTTATGTTTTCTAAAGACTTTTCAAATTCTTCCATATTTTCTCTTTTTGAAACTATAAATACTGAAGCTATTAATAATAAAATTAGAACAGTAGGTATTAGCATAATAATTGTAATATTTTGATGAATTAAAAAAATATAAACTGCTAAAAATAATAAAGACCTAATTAAAACATTTATTTTAAAAACGCTAATAATAGAAAGTGAATGAATAATTAAATTTTTAAAAGTCATCTTAGAAGGACCAAAATATCTACTTCCCCTTTCTGACGGCACTCCTACCCTGCGTTTAGCAATTTTTGCAAGTGATCCTGAAAAACTACTCCAAGTAGCTTTTTCATTAATCATTTTTGCAACGGTTGATTTTGGTAAGCAGCTGTAATTTCCATATTTGATAATTTCACCTGTAAAAGTATAGGTAATTATCTTATGTACTAAATAACAAAATTTAAAAAAAATTCCTTCTGATCTCTTAATTCTTTCTCCAACAATTGGTTTATCAGAATGATAATTTAAATTATCAATAAGTTGCTTAATTTCTTCAGGTCTGTCTTCTCCGTCTCCATCCATTGGGATGACATGATCAAATTCCTCTTTTTCAAAAATATATTTTAAGCCAGCAGCATTACATCTCGCATGTCCTTGATTTTCCTTCATATTAATAATTTGTATCGATTTTAGATTATCTAAATTTAATGATTTTTCTGGTCTATTTTCTTTAGAAGCGTCATTTACAATGATGACAGAAAATTCATGTGGCAAAGTCGAAATTTCAGAATTAATATTTTCTAAAAGTTTAAAGACTGATTCCCAGTCATTATAAATAGGAATTAATATTTTAATTTTTTTCATTAATTGATCACTTTGTCTTTGGCCTTTTTATATTCCTCTTCAGTCAAATCTCCAGAGTCATATAATTCCTTCAAAGTTTTAAGTTGCTCTGCAATATTTTCTTGAGAAACTGATGTGGTAGTTGCTGGCTTGTCTTTAATATTTGCCTCAAGTTTTTCAGCACCTTTACATTTTTTCTTTTTCATTATTTTGATTAAGTGATGTTTTCTATCATTGGCCGCTAGTATGGCCTCATCAGCGTTATGTAACGATTGAGCCCATGCTGGCCAAAATAAAATTACTCTTGCATAATTTCCCCCAGAATCTTTTGAAAATACAGCCTCTTCTTTTATCTTTTGAACTTCTGCTATTTCTGTTTTTAGTTCTTCACAATTTAATTTATCATCATTAGGCTGAACAATTTCCACAACCGTTGGTTTGGCGCACGAATTAAGTATTAAAATAACTACACTTAATATAAAAATGTTTAATAAGTTTTTCATTTATTTCCAAAACAAATATTATCAATACAAATGAATTTATTATAACTATTTAATTTTTCATTATTAATTTTTCCTTCCCATACTGGTCTGGATTTTAAGTGATAAGAAAGATTTCCAGCTTCCCACTCATTCCCTAATACTACGTTAATAGGTTCGTCAAAATCTTGGCTCCACTGTTTCTGGACCTTTTCAGCTATCTGCTTTCCTGGATAATCAGTTCTTTTATCGGTTTGAGTAATTGATACATATGCGTATGCAAATGGTGAAAAAATAAAAAGAATTATAAATATAGTAAAAAAGTTTTTTAATTTTTTTAAATTCATTTGAGATTGAAAAATATAAACCACAAAAACACCAAAAAATAAGTAGAAAGGTGTCATCCACATTGTTCTAATTTTAACACCCATCATCATTGAAGTTAAAAATACTAAAGCTAAAGGAATAATATTTATTGCTAATAAAAATAATAGTTTGCTATCTTTAAAATTAAATTTAGCTTTTAATTTTCTGTTCACAAATAAAAACATCATAAAGAATGGTATTAATATTATTATTTGTTTTGCTAAAAAAATAATTGGATGAATGATATGATCTATAAGATTTTGATCACCTGTTCCTGTTCTATCAAGACCATATGAGATTGTAACAAAATCATTTTTTGTGAGCCAAACTAAATGAGGTAACAAAATTATAAAAAAAGTAAGGAGAGATGATAAACATTTAAAATCAATTTTTCTTTTATAGATCATATAAAGTAAGAAAATATCAATAGCTAAGCCCAAATAGATAAATAAATATTTTGATAAAAAACTAAATCCAGAAAATAGACCAAATAACAACCAGTCATTAATTTTATTATCCTTAAATCCTTTCCATAAATATAAAACTGTAAGTGACCAAAAAGGCATCAAACATACATTTACATTGAATTCAGGAGAGGTGAAATTATAAAAGAAAATACCTTCTAATAATAAAACTGATAACAAGCAAAAGATTTTATTTTCAAAAAAATCTTCTGCAAATTTAAAAATAATAAAAAAAGAACTAATTACGCAAACTTGGCTTAATAAATAATAAGCCCAATCGTTTGGACCAAATATTTGATAAAAAATCTCAGCTAGAAATGCGCTCATTGGAGGATGCTTATTAAACCCCCAATCTAAATTACTTCCCCATGCTAAAGCTTCGATAGTATCTAATGGTAAATTATTATTTGTGAATGCTGGAATCGCTGTCCAAATAATTAAGTGCGTTAATAGAAAAATATAAAATAATTTAAATATATTTTTTTTATTTATGGCCATTTTACTCAATTTATACAATTAATGGTTTCTTGACAGCTATTTATTCATGAATATATTCAGCCACGTTTAAAACTCGACTATGGTTAAAATCTCAAAAACCTACATACCCAAAGAAACCGAAAAGTATATGTGTGAAAAGCATAAAGCATTTTTTAAAAAAAAGCTTACCGAATGGAAATCAGATATCATTAAATCTAATAACGAAGCTCTGTATAATGGTTCTATAGACGATAACAGTGTCTCAGCTGATATCGTGGATCAAGCTAGTTCGTACACAGATAAAAATGTGGAAATGAAAGCTATTAATAGACAGATAAAACTTATTTCAAAAATTGATCAGGCTTTAAAAAAAATACAAGATGGCACTTATGGTTTTTGTGAAGAAACGGGTGAACCAATTGGTATCAAAAGATTAATGGCTAGACCAGTTGCAGCTCTTTGTATCGCGGCTCAAGAAAAACATGAAAAAGAAGAAAAAGTATACGCTGATATTTAATAAATAATTTTATTATAAAATAATTATTCTATAGTGACGGTTACATCAGGTTCTGCTGCGTACAATCCTTTTGCGGCACCAACGGTCTCACATGAGTCTCCCATATCATCAATAGCCCCAACAGCATTATCAGTACCAAATGCAACAGTTACACTTGGTATATTTCCTGGTTCCATTGTGAAAGTACTTGCTAATTGTTGTCTATATTGAAAGTATTCATCATTATTTTCAATTGTTGACGCTACACCTGTAGTGTCTGTTAAAGTCTGTAACCCAGTTAAATTATCACCAACACTTGTTCCAACCATAGCTGCATACAAAGTTGCCGATGCTTCATCTCCTGAGTCTTCTGATCCTTTAGCAAGTGTTCCTGCTGATCCATTGCTTTTGGTATAGCAAGTAGTTCCACTACCATCAGCCGCAGATCCTTTAACTGTATATGCTCTACCCATTGTTATCTGTAAATAAGTATACGCTGTTCCAAATGTTGCTGCAGATGCATTTCCTAAACTTGCTGCAGCTGCTCCAGCAGTTGTATTAGCAATATCAATAGCACCAGAGTTACCATCAAAAATAGTAACAGCACCATTGCACGCCGATGCTGTACTGCTACTGTCACACAATTCTATCTTATATATAGTTATTTTATATTCTGTTGCTTCACCTGTTCCAGCAACAACATTACCATAAAAAATAAATGTAAATATAATTGAAATTAAAAATGTTTTTATTTTTTTCATAATTATTTGCTCGTTATAATAACTGCTCCTTGAATCTCAACTGTCAAGTTATTATTTCTTCTTACTTTTTCAGTTAGTTTTGCCTGCATATTATCTTTTTCAAATGCAACATCTGATTTACCGTCTTGCATTGTTCTAATATTTTCCCTTGGCGGGTAAGTAAATAATATCTCTGCTTTGTAAATGTCTTCAACGCCCTCGTTGCTTGACTTATCCAGAGAAAAATTAAATTGTAATACTGGATTAATATAAAATTCAGATCCATAGATCATTCCTTTAGAGTCTGTAGTTGCTTTTTCGGCTTTCCATTTATATCCCTCTAGATTTAAATTAATCCATGGATGATATGGAACTTGCGTTGTTAAATTATAGTCCCAACCACTTAAGACTTTTTCTTCAGTTCCATCAACTATTTTCATCCTAGTTAATCCTTGGTAATAATTTGTACTTAAATCCACCAAAGACGATTTAGTTTCCAAACCTAATCCTAATCTTTTATGTCCTTCTAATATATCTCCATCTAAAAAAACATTAGCTCCATACATAAAAGATTGATCTTCACTTAATTCTCTTAAACCAAAACCTAAATTTCCAGTTAATCTTCCTGAGCTATTTTTTTCCTCATTTCTTAAACTAAATTGTGTAAAAAAATTTGAATCATCACTTTTTTCTATACTTCGAACTCCTAGAATTGAAAAATTGATATTATCATTATCTGCATCATTTAATTCAACTCCGACTTCAGTTATACCGTCTCCTGGTATCCAGCCTGCAATGATTTCTGATATTCTGCTCTCAAGATCAGCATGAGAAGCTGACATAAAAAGAAATGAAAAAATAACTGTTAAAATTTTTTTCATAGTATTTTTTTACTAAAATTAAGTAAAAATAAGTCAATTTGCAAGCTTAGTTTTTTTAACATTTCATACAAAAAAATAAAATAATTCCACTATTACAATATCTTTGCTTATTAAATTAAGTAATAGTTTAATAAAAAAGATAGTAGAAAACCCAAACAATTAAAGAATACTCGAAAAAAGTTTTTGAAATAACTAACTGTTTTTCAGTAAATTTTGATGACAAAAATTTACTTAAAAATTTAAATCCTAGATGGACTAAAACTATTGAAAAAACGATACCGATTAAAGTAAATTTTATAGAAAAATTTTTATATCCAAAATAAATTGCTGCAATCAAAGTAAGCCAAGAAACCTTCGATATAAATACTTTAAAAATTAGACCAGCTTTTTTACTGAAAATAGACTGCGTCTTTATTAATGAGTAAGACCAAATTACTCCTATCAAAAAACTTAAATATTTAACTAACATAATTGTTATATCTTAGGTTTAAAAATTAAACATACACCGTTATTACAATATCTTTTTCCTGTTGGTTGTGGTCCATCATCAAAAATATGACCGTGGTGTCCACCACATTTTTTACAATGATATTCCGTTCTTGCATAACCTAACAAATGATCTGTTTTTGTTTCAAAAACATCAGGTAAGGACTCATAAAAAGATGGCCATCCAGAACCGCTCTCGTATTTGGTAATCGAGTCAAATAATTTTTCTCCACATCCAGCACAGTGATAGCTTCCCTTTCTTTTTTCATTGTTTAAAACACTTGAACCAGGAGGTTCTGTACCCTCTTCTAATAATACTAATTTTTGTTCAGCTGTTAATTTTGATTTATCAATTTTATACATTTTTAATTTTTTTATTAGCTAAGAATAAACCAATTATTACGAAAATAGATCCTATAAAATGATATAATTGAAATTCTTCCTTAAAAAAAAATATAGCCATAACTGCACTAAACATGGGTATTAACATAAGAAAAATTCCAGCTCTATTTGGTCCTATAATTGATACTGCTCCAGTCCAGCAATAATAAGATCCAATGCTTGGAAATAGAGCCAAATATACCAAGCAATATAAAAAGTTTTTATCTACATTTATAATGTCACTTTGGGAATATTCATAAAGAAATTGAGGAAATAAAAATATTAATCCACATGAACAAAGAATATGAACCAAAGATAATAATGATATTTTTAATTTTAATTTTTTTAAAAAAGCAGAATAAATTCCCCAACAGAATACCGCGCATATCATCCAAATATCTCCAATATTAAAGCTAAGAGTTAATAAAATATTTAAATCCAATCGAGTAATAATTGCAAAAACTCCAATTACAGAGATTATAAGACCAACTAGTTGATAAGAGTTTGTATTTTCGATCTTAAACAAAAAACAAAAAAGAATTATTGCTGCTGGTATTGCTGTATTAAACAACGATGCATTAATTACCTGGGTATAATTTAAAGAAATATAAACAAAAGAGTTAAAAAGACCAACGCTTGTTAAGCCAAGAAGAAGTAACAAAGAAAAATTATTAAATATATTATTTTTATTATTTAAAATTTCTTTGTAAGTAAATGGTAATAAAATAAACCAAACAGTTAACCATCTAAAAAATACTAATGAAAAAGGTGGAATATCTTCAAAGAAAGCAAATTTACCAACAATAAAATTACCCGCCCAAAATATTGAAGCCAAAACTAACATTAAATATGCTTTAATGCTTTTGTTCACTAAGCAAACCTTAAGGAACTATATGGTTCTAATTCTAAATTTGTATTTTCACCTGATATCATCTTTGCAACAATCTTTCCTGATATTGCTCCCAATGTCCATCCTAAATGATGATGTCCGAAGGAGTAAAAAACATTTTTATAATTTTTGGAAGGTCCTATGACTGGTAGATAGTCAGGTAGCGTAGGCCTGAAACCTAACCATTCGTCTTCATGTTCCGGTAATCCATCTAACAAATATTTGGCATTATTTACTAAATTTTTTACTCTACCCTTACTTAATGGATTTTCTAAACCACCAAATTCTACAGTGCCCACTACTCTTAATCCTTGTTCCATTGGTGTCATTCCAAAACCTCTATTTTGAAATACTACAGGACGTGAAATTAAATTATCACAACCTTTGAAATGAATATGATAACCACGCTCTGTATCTAGAGGAATCTTTTCATCTAACTTATCTGTCAATTTTTTTGAAAAAGCTCCACAAGCAATAACTAATTTATCAAATATAAATCTTTGAGCTTCAGAAATTACTACAGGTTTATCATTATCAAAATTTAAATCTTTAATATTTAATTTTAAAAATTTTCCACCTTTTTTAATAAAATTTTCAAATAGTTTTAACCAAATTTTTCCAGGATTTCTAGCATGTCTAGCCTTCTTATAGAAAACACCAGCGTGATAAATATTTTTAATATTTGGTTCTAGATCATGAATTTCTTTTTTATTAAGGAGTTGTTGCTCTGCTCCAACTTCTTCCCTGGCCTTAATTTCTAATTCTCTACTCTTAAGATTTTGATCATTCCAAATATACATAATACCTTTATTCTCTACCAATCCGGACAAATCAATTTCTTCAAATAATTCATCATATGCTGGTATTGCTAGGTCTAATATTTGATGCATGTACTTTGCTGTATGCATCATTTTTTTTTTAGTACAATTATTTATAAATTTTAAAAACCATGGAATCATTTTTGGAACATAATTCCATTTTAAAGCTAATGGACCAGTAGAACTTAAAAGCATAGCTGGAACATCCGTTAAAATATCAGGTCTGTTTAAAGGTATAGAAGCGTAAGGCGAAAAATGACCTGCGTTTCCGTAGGAAGCAGCTGCGCTTCCTGGTGTTTCTTTATCAAATAAAGTTACTTCATGACCTTTTTTTTGTAAAAATAATGCATTACACACGCCTTGAATTCCTGCCCCAACAATTCCTATTTTTAATTTTTTTTTTTTGTCCAACCTCATAATAACTAGCTCAATTTAAAATTTTAATGAATTATTTTTTAGAAATAATTTTATTTCTAGTGTTTTTAATACTGGTTTCAATTAGTGCTATTAAATCTTCATCTAAATTTATTTGCTTATTTTTTTTCTCTATTAAAATAGATGCATGTTCAGATGCATGTTGAAATGTATCTTTTCCAGTTTTTTTTTTAACTAATGTATTTGACTGATATGATAATGCAGCTTGGTATATATTTCCCGATTCAACAATTGTATAAGTTGGACCTAAAAAAGAGCTGTACTGTGCACAGCTATTTAATAAGACACCCATGGCTATAAAAAAAATTATCTTCCTCATTTCCCTCATGAAAATTAAAACATTTTAAAAGCTAAATAACAAATAAAAAAAAATCTTGGGACTTATTTTAATATCCGTTTTGAGCCATTTTTAATAAAAAACTTATTAAAATTAAGAAACTGTTTGTCTTGAGTGTATTTTGGCGCTCATAACTATGCTTAAACCAATCATTGTCGCTAGCATTGAAGATCCACCATATGACATTATTGGCAAAGGAGATCCTACTATAGGGAGCAAGCCTAAAACCATACTCATGTTAATTGTGACATAAACAAAAATTGCAGAGCCAAATCCAAAACAAAATAATTTTCCAAAAAAACTTCTAGTATCAGAACCAATTTTTATAATTCTAAAAATCATAATTGCATAAATTAATAAAAGAAATGTTGAACCAATAAATCCATGCTCCTCTGAAAAAAGTGTAAATATAAAATCTGTGTGTTTTTCGGGTAAAAATTCTAAATAACTTTGAGTTCCTTTTAGAAATCCTTTTCCAGTAAAACCTCCAGATCCTACGGCAATTTTTGATTGAATAATTTGATATCCTGCCCCCAATGGATCTTTATCAGGATCAAAAAAAGTTAAAATTCTTAATTTTTGATAAGGTTTTAAAAAAGAAATTATAAATGGAGTTGAAATTAGAAAAGTTAGAAAAGTATAAATAAAATATTTTATATTTATTCCTGCTAACCACATAACAATGATTCCACTAAGAGCAATTAGTATTGATGTGCCTAAATCAGGTTGACTTACTACTAGCAGTATTGGTAGTACCAATATTGTAATTGGTATTACCAAATTTTTAATTTGATTTACGTTATTAATTTGAAGTCGATGATAAAGTTTTGCATAACAAATTATTATTGCAATTTTCATTAATTCTGATGGTTGTAAGTTAATGAAATACAAATTTAACCATCTTTTTGAACCTGATGATGTAACTCCATAAAACGATGTCCATATTAAAAGTCCCAAAACTACTATGTAAAATAAATATCCTATTGCATGCCAAAATCTAATACTTAAAAAAGAGAAAAAAAACATCATTATAAAAAAAATTAGAAATCGTAAAATATGGCTTTTGCTATGGTATAAAAGTTCACCTCCATCAGTAGAGTACATTGAGAAACTACTTATTATTCCTAATGTTATAATACAAAATAATAAAACTAAATCGAATGATCTTAACTTTTGAAAGAAAGTATATTGATCTGAATATGAAACTTGTTGATACATTTATGTTGCTAAAGAAAAATTTTTTGCTCTCGCTTTTTCTCTTTCCTCATGTCTATCTATAATTAGTTTAAATAATTTTTTTGCCATAGGTGCTGCTGTTGTACTTCCTGATCCTCCATGCTCTACAAGTATGCTTAATGCATATCTTGGATTTTTATAAGGACCAAAAGCTACATATAAAGCATGATCCCGTTCCTCGTATGGAACGTCTTTTGCTTTTAACTCTAACTCTCTATGTCTCTCAGTTATTTTTTTTACCTGTGCTGTTCCCGTTTTACCTGCAAATTCATACTTTTTATCTTTAAGTCTTGAACCAAAAGAAGTTCCCATCACCTCATTAGTTGACCCCCACATTGCTTCTAAAACAAATTTGATATTTTCAGGATTTCTAAACAAAGTTTGATACTCTTTATCTTTAATATTAAAAAACTCCTTAACTTCTTTTCTGATAGGATTTATTTCTTCTTTTGCGGTTAAAGCACTTTGTTTCATTTTAAATTTTATTTTTTCTAAACTATCTTGGTTTTTTTCAACTGTTATCCTTGGATAAATTTTAAATCCTCCATTAGCTAATTGTGCAGTCATTAAACATAATTGTAGTGGTGTAGTCTGAATATAGCCTTGGCCAATACCAGTGATTATTGTTTCACCTAAAACCCATCCTTGTCCAAGCTGTTGTTTTTTCCAAGTTGTGTTTGGAATCAGTCCTTTTTTTTCATTGCCTATAGTTCCTTTCAAAACTGTGTTGCCTAAACCAAATTTTTTTGCTGTTAAACTTAAACGGTCAACACCAAGTTTTCTGGCAGTTTCATAAAAATATGTATCGCAAGATTGTTTGATGGCGTTTCTTAAATCCATATATCCGTGCCCTTTTTTTTTCCAACAATGGTATGTTTGTCCATACATTTCCATTTTCCCGGTGCATAGTACCGTGTTTTTAGGTGAGATTATGTCGTTCTCCAGAGCTGATAGAGCTACAATTGGTTTTATTGTTGAACCAGGAGAATATAAACCATAAACAGTTTTGTTTACGAGAGGCTTAAGAGGGTTAGTTTTTATCAAATCCCAATCTTGTTGAGATATCCCATATAAAAATAAGTTAGGATTAAATGATGGCGAAGACTGCATTGCAATTATGTCTCCGGTATAAATATCCATGACACTAATAGATCCTGCTTTATCCCCTAATAATTCACCAGCTAATTTTTGAACCTCTAAATCTAGAGTTAATTTTATGTCTTGTCCTTTTGTGCCTTCTTCAAAATCTAATTGATTAATCCGTTTTCCATAAGCATTAACTTCATATCTTTGAACACCATTTGTTCCTATCAAATAATTTTCAAAAGTTTTTTCTAAACCAATTTTTCCAACTCTCAAACCCGCAACATGGTTTTGTTTTATTGTTTCGTTTCGAATTAAATCATTTTCGCTTGCTTCTCCAACGTAGCCTAGCACATGTGTAAAAGTTTCATTATATGGATAATTTCTAGCAACTGACAATACTGGTTTTGCACCTATTAAATCATGTAAATAAAAATTTATTTTAGAAAATTCATCCCAAGTTAAATTTTCTGAAATAACCAATGTTTCCCAAGGTTTTTGGGAATTTTTTTTTTTCATTATTTTTGCAAATTGTTTGTCGCTTAATTTCAAAATTTCTCTAAGCCTATTCATCAAAGCTTTGAAATTATCAACATCTTCAGGAACTACGTGCAATTGATAAACTTTTAAATTTCCCGCAATTACATTTCCAAAATAATCTAGAAATTGTCCTCTGACAGGTGGCAATCTCCATTCTCGTAAACGATTTTTATCTGATAAAGTTAAATATTTTTTATTTTCATTTATTTGTAGCGAAAAAAGTCTTGCCACTATCCCTGTAAATATTATGCCTTTGGCTAAAGACAAAATAAATACTCTTCTGTTCAAAGTACTTAATTTTCTAACGAATGTATCACCACCACTAAACATTTGATTTACCAAAAACTAACTTTAAATATATTTCAAAAATATTTGCAAAAATAACATAAAATAAAAATGTAAATAATAAATTTACTAAAACATCGTTATAATCTAAGTTTATTGAAAAAAATAAAACCAAACATGAATACATAATTGATTTTACTACTAAGATTGTTATTAAAAAAAATAACCAATCCTTTAGTAAACTTGGACGTAAAGTAATGTTTCTTAGATAACCAGCAAAACCACAAATAATTAAGTAACAAAAACTGCTTATTCCTATTGGAAGTCCTACTACCACATCATTAAACAGCCCTGCCAAAAAAATTAAACCATATCCCAAACTTTCACTTTTTTTTAAGCTCCAGAAAAAAATTAAAATAAAAGGAAAATTAAAAGAAAAATATTTAAGTTCCAAATAATTAAAATCAAATTCATTTAAAACGGATATAAAAAGCACAATAATAGGTGCATTAACTAGTAATTTTTGAAGTATGTTAGCTTTTGAAAATTTAATCATTACCTAATTCTTTCTTAAAAGATATTATTTTTACAAACCTTAATTGAGTAAAATCAGAAAAAAATTCAACTGTTTTTAAATTATTTTCATTTTCTGATTTAATTTTTCCTACTGGTATTCCTGATTTAAAAACTCCACCCGAGCCTGATGTATAAATTAAATTATCCTCTTGAATTTCATAATCTTCTTTTAAATATTGTAAAATTCCATTGGCTCTACCAGTTCCTGAAAGAATTGATTGATAGTCACCTGGTTCAATAGTTACAGGAATTTTGCTATTCAAATCTGATAAAAGTAAAACTCTAGAAGTTAAATAATTAACTTCAACAACTTTGCCAACTAAATATGTTTCGTCAAGAGCAGCCATACCAAGCTTAACATTGTTTTTACTGCCTTTATTTATTATTATTGATCTTAAAAAAGGGCTTTTTTTATCTATTAATATTTTTGCAACAATTTCATTAGTATCAACTAGATAATCGTCTACAATTTTTTTTAATCTTTTATTTTCTTCAATAATATAGTTGTTTGAGATTTTTTCTGATTTAATTTTCTTTAATTCAGCTTTAGTTTCCAAATAATCATCATATAAAAAAAAATGATTTTTAACATTTTGATAAGATTTCATTAAATAATTTTCAGGTGTAGAAACAATAAATGAGGAACGGTAAACAACTTCTCTAATAGCAGACCTTAAATAATCGATACCAGCAAAATTTAATTTTGCTAGTGATAAAAGGATTAATGAAAAAAAAATTAAAACAATTAATGAAAAACGTTGCTGAGTACCTTTTTTTAAAAAGGCGGAACGAATAGCTATAATAAAATCGTCTCTACTACTCGTTTCCATAAAAAATTATTAATATTCAGATAACATGGTAGAAAAAGTTTCCTCTTGATCTAATGCCTTTCCTGTTCCAACCGCTACACAAGCTAGTGGATCATCTGCTATATGAACCGGAAGCCCTGTTTCCTTAGAAAATCTTTTATCTATATTTTTTAATAATGCTCCTCCACCTGTTAAAGTTAAGCCCATATCAACTAAGTCTGCTGAAAGTTCTGGAGGTGTATTTTCTAATGCATCTTTAATTCCATTTACCATATCAATTAAAATACCATTCAATGCCTCAGAAGAATCTTCTTCAGTAATATTAACTTCTTTTGGAGTTCCTGATCTTAAATCCCTACCCTTAACTGCATAGGTATTAGTATTTGTTGGTATTGCAGTTCCAATTTCCTTTTTAATTTTTTCCGCGGTACTATCTCCTATCATTAAGTTATATTCTTTTCTCATATAATCCGCTAATGCCCGATCCATTGCATCTCCTGCTATTCGTAAAGATTTTGAATAAACAACGCCGCCTAGAGACATAACTGCTATTTCTGTCGTACCGCCCCCAATATCAACTACCATCGAACCGGTTGCTTCAGATATTGGTAAATTAGCGCCAATAGCAGCTGCAATTGGTTCTTCAATCAATTGAACTCTTCTAGCGCCTGCTGCAAGGGCACTATCCTGAATAGCTTTTCTCTCAACCGGAGTAGATCCTGTAGGTACACAAATCAAAATTCTTGGATTTGCAAAAGTGCTCCTTTTATGAACTTTTTTAATAAAATGCTTAATCATTTCTTCAGTTACGATAAAATCAGCTATCACACCATCTCTCAAAGGTCTTATTGCTTGTATATTTCCCGGTGTTCTTCCTAGCATAGTTTTAGCTTCATCTCCTACTGCAAGTACAGATTTTTTTCCTTTACTGTCTAAAACAGCAACTACCGATGGCTCATTAAGGACAACTCCTTGTCCTTTTAATACAACAAGAGTATTTGCAGTTCCCAGGTCAATTGCCATATCTTGGCTCCAAATTTTTGCTATTTTATTAAACATTCCCATTTTATATTCCTCTCATTTTTTCGTTTGTTTTATTTTTAAAATTAATATCTTCCATTCCTGGAGCAGTTTTATTTCTTTTTATAATCATTTTGTTCAAAGCATTTAAGTATGCATTTGCTGACGCAACTAATGTATCAGTATCTGCTGCTTGTCCAACTGTTGTTTTACCATTTTCTTCAATTCGGACACTTACTGTTGCCTGAGCATCGGTTCCTTCTGTAACTGCGTGCACTTGATATAATTGTAAATTTACATCATGCGGATAAAGTTTTTTAATACATTTAAATATTGCATCTACTGGACCATCTCCTGTTTCCGACGCTTGTTTAATATCTCCAAAAACATCTAGTGTCATTTCTGCTCTTTGTGGTTCTCCTGTTCCAGCAAAAACTTTTAAAGATTTTAAGTTTATTGCATTTACTTTATTGTCTATGATTAGGCTATCGTCAACTAAAGCAATTATATCTTCATCATAAATATGTTTTTTTTTATCTGCTAAAACTTTAAACTTTCCAAAAGCATTCTCTATAACGTCATCTGTGACATCAACATACCCTAAGCTATTCAATTTATCTTTAAATGCATGTCTCCCAGAATGTTTTCCCATAACTAATGAGGTCTGTTTAACACCAACACTTTCTGGTGTCATAATCTCGTATGTATTTCTATTTTTAAGCATTCCATCTTGATGAATACCTGACTCATGAGCAAATGCATTCTTTCCAACTATTGCTTTGTTAAATTGAACAGGAAAACCTGTTGCATTAGAAACCACTTTTGAAGCTTTACTTAAAAGAGTTGTATTAATTCCAGTTTTGTATGGCATTAAGTCATTTCTAGTTTTCATTGCCATTACTACTTCTTCTAAAGCTGCATTTCCTGCTCTTTCACCAATACCATTTATTGTACATTCTATTTGTCTTGCTCCTGCTTGTACCCCAGCTAATGAATTCGCAACAGCTAAACCTAAATCATTATGACAATGTGTAGATAAAATTGCCTTATCTATATTTGGAACTTTATTCATTAAAGTATTAATAATTTTTGTAAATTCTGAAGGAACTGTATAACCAACTGTATCAGGAATATTTATTGTTTTTGCACCACATTTAATTGCTAACTCAACTGTTTTACACATATAATCCATATCTGTTCTTGTTCCATCTTCACATGACCACTCAACATCATCAGTAAATTTTCTTGCATAAGTTACGTGTTCTTTAATCGACTCATAAACTTCTTCCGAAGATTTATTTAGTTTATGCTTCATGTGTAATGGGCTAGTTGAAATAAATGTATGAATTCTAAATCTTGGAGCATGTTTTAATGCTTCATAACATCTATCAATATCTTTTTTTGAATGTCTTGAAAGTGCTGCTGGAATAGAATTTTTTAAAACTTTACTTACCTCAGTTACAGCTTCAAAGTCCCCTGGAGATGCAATTGGAAATCCTGCCTCTATTATATCAATTCCAAGTTCATCAAAAACTCTAGCAATTTGAATTTTTTCCTCTAAGCTCATTGATGCTCCTGGCGATTGCTCACCATCACGCATCGTTGTATCAAATATGTATACTCTATTTTTGTCCGTCATTTAATTTATTTTTCTGCTGAGCCATCATACATGCTCTCGTATAGATTGCAAAATAAAATAGAACTTTTTTTAAATTTAATAAATAGAAACTATTTTTTATCGCTATCAACCAGCTTCTTCTTGGCAATCCATGGCATCATAGCTCTAAGTACTGCACCAACTTTTTCAACTGGATGATCGGCTAGTTTTTCTCTAGTTTTTAAGAAGTTTTTTTGTCCATTTTTACACTCATCCATCCACTGTTTAGTAAATTTTCCAGATTGAATATCTGATAATACTTCTTTCATTCTTTTTTTAGTTTCTTCTTTATTGATAATTTTTGGCCCAGAAACATACTCTCCATATTCTGCTGTATTCGAAATAGAATAATTCATGTTTGCAATTCCTCCCTCATAAATTAAATCTACAATCAATTTAACTTCATGAACGGTTTCAAAGTATGCCATTTCTGGTTCATAACCTGCTTCTACTAAAGTTTCATAGCCATTTTTAATTAACTCAACAAGTCCTCCACATAATACTGTTTGTTCACCAAATAAATCAGTTTCAACTTCATCTTTAAATGTTGTTTCTATTATTCCAGATCTTCCTCCGCCGATAGCAGACGCATATGACATAGCAAGATCTCTTGCTTTACCTGAACCGTTTTGGTGAACGGCAAATAAACAAGGGACACCTCCGCCTTTTTCAAATTCACTTCTCACTAGATGACCAGGGCCTTTTGGTGCTACCATAAATACATCTAAATCTTTTCTCGCTTTAATAAGATCGTAATGAATGTTTAATCCATGAGCAAATGCTATTGAAGTTCCTTCTCTAGCTCTTTGTTCAATATGATTTTTATAAATAGTAGCTTGTAATTCATCAGGTGTTAAGATCATAACAACGTCAGCCCATTCAGCCGCGTCAGATAAATTCATAACTTTTAAACCTTTAGATTCCGCTTTAGCTTTGCTTGCAGATCCATCTCTTAAAGCAACTGCCACTTCTTTTACTCCACTATCTTTCAAATTAAGCGCATGTGCGTGACCTTGGCTTCCATAACCAAATATTGCTATTTTTTTTTCTTTAATTAAATTTACATCAGTATCTTTTTCATAAAACATTTTCATATTTTTCTCCTTAAGTTATTTAAATATCTCAGAACCTCTTGTCATAGCTACTGCTCCGGTCCTTGAAACACTAACAAGTCCATATTTTTTTAAATTTTTTACAGTCAAGTCAATCTCTCTTCTCAATGCAGTAATTTGAATTACACACGACTTATTAGTCTTATCCAATATTACAGCCTTGTATTTTTTACAAGCTTTTAAAGCTTTATCTCTTTTTGAATTGTTGCCAACAACCTTAAATAAAGCCATTTCTTTAAAAATTACATTCCTATCTTCTCTTTTAAAATCTGCTACTTTGTGAACTGGTACAAGTTTTTTTAATTGAAGTTTAATTTGCTCTATAACCTGCGGTGTTCCAGTGGTTACAATAGTTATTCTAGATATATTTAACTTTTGGTCAATCTCTGCAACAGCTAAGGACTCAATGTTATATCCTCTTCCAGAAAATAAACCAACTACTCGAGCCAAAACCCCAGCTTCATTATCTACCCATACAACAATTATATGGGTATCAAGTTTTCCTACTTTTCCAGGTGTGCTGTATGCTGATTTTGACTTACCCATTAAACTAAAGTCTTTCCTTTCCCAGTTATTTTTTTTACTTTTTGATCGTTCGGACCTAAAAGCATTTCGTTATGTGGCTTACCTGAAGGTATCATTGGAAAACAATTTTCCTGTTTATCAACTAAGCAATCAAAAATAACTGGCCTATCTGTATTAATCATTTCAATTATTTTATCATCTAGTTCGTCAGGCTTTTCTGCTCTAATACCCACGCATCCATATGCTTCAGCTAGTTTTACAAAATCAGGTAAAGCAGCAGTGTAACTTTCAGAATAATTTTTATCATGTAAAAGCTCTTGCCATTGTCTAACCATTCCCATGTATTCATTATTCAAAATAAATATTTTAATTGGTAAACTATATTGAACAGCCGTAGACATCTCTTGCATTGTCATTAAAACTGAGGCTTCTCCAGCTATATCAACAACAAGTTTTTTTGGATGAGCAATCTGAACACCAATTGCAGCAGGCAAACCATATCCCATTGTGCCTAAACCACCAGATGTCATCCAACGATTAGGTTTGTTAAATTTATAGTGTTGTGCAGCCCACATTTGATGTTGACCAACCTCGGTTGTAACATAAGTATCTCTATTTTTTGTTAATTCATAAAGTCTTTGAACAGCGTACTGAGGTTTAATAGTCTCAGTACTATTAATAAAATCAAATGATTTTACTGCCCTCCATTTTTCAATTTTTCCCCACCAATCAGAAATCTTTTGTTTGTTAGATTTTGCAAAATTTGGTTTTGTTTTTTTTAATGTCTTTATTGTAGATGCAATAACTTCGGTGACATCACCTATAATAGGTAAATCTACTTTAACATTTTTGTTTATTGAAGATGGATCAATATCAATATGAACTTTTTTGGATTTTGGCGAAAACTCATCTATCTTACCTGTTATCCTATCGTCAAATCTTGCACCAACATTTATCATTAAATCACAATCATGCATTGCATTATTTGCTTCATAAGAACCATGCATTCCAAGCATTCCTAAAAAATGATTATCTTCCCCAGGATAAGATCCAAGGCCTTGTAATGTTGTTGTAATTGGAAAACCAGTTATATTTACAATCTCTCTTAAAAGTTCGCTTGCTCTAGGCCCTGAGTTTATAACGCCACCACCAGTATAAAAAATTGGTTTAGAAGATTTACTCATTAAGTTTATCAATTGATCAATATGTTTCTGAGAAAATAGATTATGAATTTTTCCATTAAGTTTTTTTTGTTTTTTAAATTTAGTATAACTTGCTTTCTGAAACTGTACGTCTTTTGGAATATCAACTAGGACAGGTCCTGGTCTACCAGTAGTTGCCACCTCAAAAGCTTTATGAATTGTTTTTTCTAAATTTTTAATATCTTTAACTAACCAGTTATGTTTTGTGCACGGTCTTGTTATTCCCGTTGTATCACATTCTTGAAAAGCATCTGTTCCAATCAAATGTGTAGGAACCTGTCCTGAAATACAAACCAAAGGTATCGAGTCCATGTAAGCATCGGTTAATGCAGTAACAGCATTTGTAGCACCAGGACCAGATGTTACTAAAAGAACTCCAGGTTTGCCTGATGATCTAGCGTAACCTTCTGCAGCATGACCAGCACCTTGTTCATGTCTTGCAAGAATATGTTTTATAGAATTATGATTTTTTAATTCATCATATATAGGTAAGACTGCTCCACCTGGATAACCAAAAATAAATTCCACTTCTTGGTCTTCCAAGCATTTAAAGACAATTTCAGCTCCTGAATACAATTTTGACATTTGTTCAATCTAGCTGAAGTCCTGCTAATTGGTCAAGTTTAACGAGCGATTATTTAAATTTTTTTATTACAAAGTCCAGATCATTTGGATCAATTTTGTACCATGATTTCATCTGACCTCGTGCCCATGTGGTTTGCCTTTTAGCGTATTGTCTTGTTTTTATGCAAATTCTTTCCTTTGTTTCTTCTAAGTTAAGCTCTCCATTTAAATATTTTCCAATTTCACTAATACCAATTACTTTATTTGAGCTATTCTGTTTTTTTACTTTCAATTTATTAAATTTAATAACCTCGGAAATTGCTCCATTTTCAAACATCATATCTACTCTCTTATTAACTCTTTCAATTAGCTCTGCTCTTGGAAAATCTAGGTATATTTTTAAAAAAGCACTTTTATCAAAAAAGATTTTTGTATTTGAAAACCATTTTATCATTGATTTTTTAGTATATTTTTTTATCTCAAAAGCTCTTATCGATCTTTGAACATCGTTATAATTAATTTTATTTTTAACAAGTGGATCAATTTTAAGAAGTCTTGCATAAAATTTTTTTTGACCAATTTTTTCTTGTAAGTATCTTGTCTCATTTCTAATTTTTAATGGAATAGTAGGTATTTTGACCAAACCTTCAGTTAGTGCCCTAAAATAAAGTCCTGTACCGCCAACAATAATTGGTACTTTTTTTCTTTTTTGTATTTCTTTTATTTTATTTATCACAAGTTTTAACCAGACGCCTGTAGAAAAATTTTTTTTAACACTTTGAATTCCGTAAAGATGATGTTTTATTTTTTTTTGAATTTTTTTATTAGGACGTGCAGTTAAAATCATTAATTCTTTATAGACCTGCATACTATCTGCATTAATAATTTCACCATTAACTTTATTTGCAAATTTAACTGCAAAGTTTGATTTTCCAGATGCTGTGGGTCCTGCTATTAAAATAATTTTGGACAGAGTGTCCATTGTTAGTCTAATTTAACACCAATGTATCTTCTTTGGTTTTGATTATTATATATTGATATAAGTAAAGTTTTTTCACTAGATTTTAGCACACTTTGAACTATTTTTTCGAATCCATTTATTGATCGAATTTTTTTCTTTTGTGCCTCAATAATAATATTATTTATTTTTAAATAATTAATTGGACTGTCATTTTGAATATTAGTTATGACAAGACCTGTAGTTTCTTTAGGTAAGTTTCTGTCTTTTATATCTTTTTCATTTAAAACTCTCACTGTTATTTTTAAAGGTTCGATTTCAGAAAGATTTGGATTTTTTTTCTTTTCAGCAACTTTAAAATCACTTGAGGTTTCTAATCTTCCAAGTTTTATTTTTTTTATTATTTCTTTTTTATTTCTCCATACCTTAACATCAACAGTCTTTCCAACTTTTGTTTGTGCAACAATTTTTGGCAACTCATTCATTTCTTTTATTGGAGTTCCGTCAAATTCTAAAATAATATCGCCAGATTTAATTCCTGCTTTGTCTGACGGACTTCCTTCTGCAACACTTGCTACTAGCGCACCACGTGGATTATCCAACCCTTCGACATCAGCAATTTCTTTTGTAACAAATTGTATCCTTACTCCCAGCCATCCTCTTCTAGTTTCTCCAAATTCAATTAGCTGATCTATAATTATTTTTGCACTATTCGATGGAATTGAAAAACCAATTCCAATTGAACCTGACTGACCTAGTATTGCTGTGTTAATTCCTATAACATTTCCATTCATGTCAAAAAGAGGACCACCAGAGTTACCTTGGTTTATGGATGCGTCTGTTTGTATATAATCTTCATATCTAGACAAACCAATAGATCTATTTCTTGCAGAAATAATTCCTGAAGTTACAGTTCCACCTAAACCAAAAGGATTTCCTATAGCAATAACCCAATCCCCTATTCTCGCTTTATCGGAGTCTCCAAATTTTACTGGAATAAATTTGTCTTGAGATTCAATTTTAAGCACAGCTAAATCAGATAATGGATCTGATCCGATAACTTTAGCTTTGTATTCTTTGTCTCCATCTACTCTTACTAAAATATCTTCCGCATCTGAAATTACATGGTTATTTGTAATAACTATTCCTTTTGCATCAATTATGAAACCCGAACCCAACGCACTTGTCTTTCTTTTTTGAGGAGTGCCAAATTCCTTAAACATATCTTCAAAAGGAGATCCGGGAGGAAATTCGAATGGGAATGGATTTACATTTGTAACAACCGTTTGAGTTGTCGAAATATTAACTACCGATGGTATTAATTTCTCAGCTAAATCTGCAAAAGAACTTGGGATTTCTTTAGTATTTGCTTCAATATTAAAAAATAAATAGAATATTATAAAAAATACACCTATTTTTTTTGATTTAATTTTCATTACTTTTTTAAATACCAAATAATAATAAAACCAATGATGGCAAACACTAAACCGCCTGTTCTTAACTGGGAGTCTTTTATTGTTTCCATCTTTTTTAACATATTTTTCATTTTTGATGGAAATAAGGCATACAGAATACCTTCTATAAAAAGAAAAAGACCAAAAGCTATAATTAGCTCTTTCATATTACTAAAATTTATTTATTGAGATTTAGCTTTTATATTTCCAAAAAATTTAAAAAATTCACTATCAGGAGATAAAATTAATGAAGTGTCTCCTCCGATTAAAGCTTTTTCGTAGGCTTGCATAGCTCTGTAGAAAGCAAAGAAATCTGGATCTCTGCCGAATGCATCTGCAAAAATTTTATTTCTTAATCCATCTCCTTCACCTTTCATAATCTCTGATTTTTTTTGTGCGTCAGCAAGTATTACTGTAACTTCTTTATCTGCTGTTGATGTGATTGTTACAGCCATCTCAGCACCTCTTGCTCTAAATTCCTTAGCTTCTCTTTCTCTTTCGGTTTGCATTCTTCTATAAATTGCTTCACTGTTTGCTTGAGGTAGGTCAGCTCTTTTTATTCTTACATCTACGATCCTTATTCCAAACTTCTCAGCTTCGGTGTTAACTCCTTCTTGGATAAGAGACATTTGCTTGGTTCTATCTTCTGACAACAAAGTTTGTAATCTCTGAGTTCCTAAAACACTTCTAATTCTCGAATTTATAATTGTTGCTAACCTTGATCTTGCAACTCTTTCATTACCAACAGAAATATAAAATTTTAATGGGTCAACGATTTGAAATCTCGCAAAAGCATCAACTATTAATCTTTTTTGATCTGATGCAATAACTTCTTCTGGTGGAGCATCCAAATTTAAAATTCTTTTATCTAAAAAAACAACATTTTGAATAAAAGGCAATTTAAAATTTAATCCAGGTTTTAAAATAATTCTTTTTGGATCACCAAATTGTAATACTATTGCTTGATTAACTTCTTTTACTATAAATATAGAAAAAAATGCTATCGCGAATATTGCAATAACTATCGGTAATAAAAATTTTCCTGCTTTCATTATTCTACTTTCTTTTTAAGTTCAGGCAGTGGTAAATAAGGCACTACGCCAGAGCCTGAATTTTTGTCAATTATTACTTTGTCTATATCTGCTAAAACTTTTTCCATTGTCTCTAAATACATTCTTTCTTGTGTAACTTCTTTTGCTTTTGCATATTCTTTATAAATAGAAATAAACCTACTTGCCTCACCTTCAGCTTTTGCAACTACTTCTTTTTTATATGCTTCAGCTGCTTGTAGAATTTTTTGTGCTTCACCTCTTGCTCTTGGAATAACGTCGTTAGCATAAGCTTCTGCTTCATTTTTAGATCTTTCCATATCTGCTCTTGCAGCTTGCACATCTCTAAACGCATCAATTACTTGATCTGGTGGATCTGCTTTTTGAGTTTGAACTTGAGTTACTTGAATTCCACTATTGTACTCATCTAAAATTGCTTGAATGATTTCTTGAGTTTCTAATTCTATTTTTGCTCTTCCTTCAGTTAAAATAGGTTGAATATTACTTTTTGCTATTACTTCTCTCATAGCAGTTTCTGCTGCTGCTTTAACTGTTCCTTGTGGGTCTTGAATTTTAAATAAAAATTTTCCAGCATCTTTGATTACCCAAAAAACTGAGAAATCAATATTCACTATATTTTCGTCTCCAGTTAACATTAAACTTTCTTCTGGTACATCGGCTACTGCTCCTGATGTAAAACCACTATCTCTTTCTGATCTAAAACCAATATCCATTCTATTTACTTTTGTTACCTTTGGAGTTTGAACGCTCTCTATCGGCATAGGAATGTGATAATTCAATCCTGGTTGAGTGGTTTTAACAAATTTTCCAAATCTAAGAACTACGCCCTGTTCATCTGGTAGTACTCTATATAAACCGCTAGCTACCCAGACTAACGCTAAAATAATTAAAATTAGTCCAATGGGTTTACCACCTGATTTACTACCACCGGGCAAAAATTTATTTATTTTATTTTGAATTTCTCTAATAATCGCGTCGATATCTGGTGGTCTTGGACCTCCTCTTCCTGATCCATTTCCATCTCCACCTGGAGGGTTTCCCCAAGGACTGCCTCCTCTGCTTTTAAAATCATCGACCATGACAATCTATATAATGTCTTTAACGGGAAAAACAAGTTATGATGGTTATATGAATGATGAAAATATAAGCCATAATGAAGCACTAAAGAAAAAAATGGGTGGTAAAACCTTTGAAAAAAAACCAATTATTGGAACCAAGTATACAATAGCAATTTCGAGTGCAAAAGGTGGTGTAGGTAAGTCAACTTTTGCATCTAATATTGCATTAGCGCTAAAAAAAAATGGATGCAAGGTAGGTTTGTTAGATGCCGATATTTACGGCCCATCTTTACCTAAATTATTTTCAATAAATGAAAAACCAAAAAGCGATGGCAAAACTTTAACTCCAATAAATAAGTATGACATACAATGTATGTCTATTGGATTTTTAACAGAAGAACAAACTCCAATGATATGGCGTGGACCTATGGTTACTAGTGCAATTAAAACTTTTACTCAAAAAGTTTCATGGAATAATTTAGATTTTATTATCGTTGATATGCCTCCTGGAACAGGAGATACACAACTAACATTTTCTCAGGAAATTAAAATGGATGGAGTAATTATAATATCAACTCCACAAGAGTTGGCTCTACAAGATGTAAAACGAGGAATTAAAATGTTCGATAAACTTGGAGTAAAAATAATTGGTTTAGTTGATAACATGAGTCACTTTGTTGGAGATGATGGAAAAAAATATTCTATATTTGGTAATGGTGGTGTTCAAAGAACTGCTCGGGAATTTGATAAAAATTTTTTAGGAGAAATTCCAATTAATCCTGAAGTTGGAAAACAAGGAGATCTCGGAATGCCAATTGTCGAGGATAATCCAGATCACGAAATTTCAAAGATTTATTTAAGTTTAGCTGAAAAAATTAAATCAACTTATCCTTGAGATCAAAAGCTTCCATTAACTCATTCCACTCTCTTTTAGATAAACCAGATTGTTCTATAGTAATTTTTTCGCCTTTAATTAATTTTTGAATAACTTTTTTTCCTTTAGCAGAAACCTCAGTTCCACCAACTCTATAATCCATAAAAGCTTCATATGTAATTGGAACCCATTTTTTTACTGTATCTAACATAGCATCAGCATATGCTCTTATTTCATACTGAGCATGATGATCGGCTCTAAGTCTTAAAAAATTCATTAAATTTAATAAGTCTGTTTTCCAATACCATTGAGTATAGGTATTTAAAGTTAAATTCATTCGAGCAAGCTCTCTTGCTAATCCAACTTTTTTTTCATCAATCACTGTTCCATCATATCGTTGGTTAAGCATTTCTTCATAATTGTTATAAGTTCGTTCAGCATCATTTTTTAATAATTCTAAAACTTTTGTTGCTTGTTCTCCCTTAAGAACATCCCCTCTTCCTTGTCTATTAATTTGGGATTGTGCGGCTAAATTTTCTGTAGAAGGTAAATAAAATTCTTTATCTAAAATTGAATATCTTGCTGAATACTCATTAACATTTGCTGTTCTGTGTCTAATCCATTGTCTTGCTATGAATATAGGTAATTTAATATGATATTTAATTTCGCACATTTCAAAAGGTGTGCTGTGCCAATGTCTCATTAAATATTTTATTAAACCAGAGTCAGTTGATACTTTTTTTGTTCCTTTTCCGTAAGAAACTCTAGCTGCTTGAACTATTGACGTATCATCACCCATATAGTCAACTACTCTAATAAAACCGTGATCCAAAATTGGAATTGCTTCATATAAAATTTTTTCCAGTTCTGGTACTGTAATTCTTTTAGTTTTATTACTTTGAGACTGCTGATCCTTAATTTCTTGTGTTTGTTCTTTAGTTAATTTCATGAATTACTTATTGAATCTTCAGTATTAGGTTTTATATTATTAATGTTGGTTTTCCAACTACGACGATAAACGAATTTCGTAATAAGCATTACGGACGTGGGGGCAGTACCCACCACCTCCACCATATTCAACTTACGGGGGTGAACTAGGATCGACGGGTGTCTAAAGGCTATTCTTTCGTTCGGGATTGTTCCACCGTGACGGGCTAAATTATAATTGCAAATGATAAATTTGCTCTTGCTGCTTAATTAATTTATTAATTAAGTAACGGGGTTTTGGGGCACCTGGCAACAGAACGCCCCTTTTTAATCAAATATTTTCTTTATTTTATTCTGTTAAATTTATCTTTGGCACACTAGTGGCACAATTATAAATTATTTATTTTTGCAATCATGCCCGCCTCGTAGTGACCGGGAACGTTACACGCCGCCTCAAGATAAGCATTAGTATTAAATTTCCAAATTAATTCAGCACTCTGGTTCGGCTCTAACAACACGCTATTAGAGTGAGAATGACTCATAGAATGATCTTTTTTTGATAATTCTTTCATTTTTTTTTTATCAATTCTATCAACTAATAATATTTGATTTTCTACCATTTTCATCATTTCTGGTTGGTGTTTCAGGTGCATTGCTTTAGTAGCAATATTAAATTCATGAACTAGTTCCCCATAATTATAAACAATAAACTTTATAGTTTGGTTTTTCTTTATTTCAAATTTATTTGGCTCATAATAATTATCGTACATTTTAACTACGATAACTTTAGAAACTTCAGCTGGATCTCCTTTTTCACCTATCATATTCATCGTGCCACCAAAAGAGATACTAGGTATTAAAATTAATAATAATATAATTTTTTTCATGCTTTATAATAAAATTCTATATAAAATTTAATATTGTGAATTTTGGCACAGTAGTGGCACACTATTTATTAAATTATAGATTTTTCAATTCAAATTATTCGCGAATAATGTTACAAAGTTCGGGGCACCTGGCAACAGAACGCCCCTTAATAACCAAAAATAAACCTTTAAATATTATCGTTAATAAATTCTGTACGGGATATGTACGGGATTTTATTAATAGTTGATAAACATCTTATTGATCTAGAATCCATTTTTTTAAAATTAAAAAAAAATGTCCAATAAAACCAAGTAAATAAGCAGCAGCACGAATTATTATTATAGTTCCCCATATCAAAACAAGCATTGTTGGAAGAAACCCTATAAAGGTAGTCCATAATAAATTTAAAATTATAGACGGCCAATCAGACCAAGATTTCAACCATTGCGGTGTATAAGAAGATATAAATTCTGCCCATTGACCTGCTGCAATATCCAAAACTCCATAAAAAGAAAAGCCATTCTCATATACTATAATAAAAAGTGAAGTCCATATTGCTATACCATATATGATAAATGAAAAAATTATTATGGCTATTGGGACAATAATAAAAAGATCTTTTTTTTTAAATAATTTATTAACATTCGTTAGAGGTGTATGTTTAAACAATGATTTGATTATTGAATTCATTAATGCAAGATTCTATCTAAAACTTCAATTTTCACAAATTGAGAGTTATCTTCTTCTTCATAATGAACATAAACCTCATCATCAGGATCTAAAGTTTTAAGAACTAGGTTCACATATTTATCAATATTTTCATATGACACTCTATATCTAAAAAATTTTTGAAATGTTTTCATATCTTCTATATTAACACAAAAATTCTGTACGGGATATGATCGGGATTTTAGTTAAAATTGTCGTTTTTCAATTCAAATTATTCGCGAATAATGGTACAAAGTTCGGGGCACCTGGCAACAGAACGCCCCTATTATTTTATAAATTTTGATAAATCAGGTTTAAAATAATTAGAACCTTTCATTACTTTGCCAATTTCATTATAAATTGGTTTTCCATCTTCGCCTAATTTGCTCATATTAGACTTCTGCACCTCTTCAAAACATTGATCAAGATTTACACCAAATGCATGTCCGGCACCGTAAGTAACGTATAAAATATCAGTCAACGCATCAACTGCTTCTTTTAAATCTTTATTTTTTATTGCTTGTTTAAATTCTTCTAATTCTTCTTCTATTAAATTAATTCTTAAACTATTTATTTTTTCAGAACTTAAACTTGGTTTAGTTTTTACTTCTTGACCAAATGTTGTCATAAATAGACCCACTTTTTCAAAATTTGTCATAATGCTCCTATATGATTTGTATGAAAATTAATGTATAAGATTCATTAGGTTGAATCCAAATAAAATATGAAATTCAGAAAAGAATTTGACAGTCTCGGAAAAATAAGTGTTCCTTCAGATAAATACTGGGGTGCATCAACACAAAGATCAAAAAAATACTTTGATATTGGTGATTTTTTAGTTAGACCAGTTTTAATTAAGTCAATTGCAATTATAAAAAAAGCTGCAGCAATTGTTAACTATAAAAATAAAGATATTGATAAGAAAGTTTCAGTAGCAATTGTAAAAGCTTCTAACGAAATAATACAAGGAAAAATGGATGATAATTTTCCTTTGAAAGTTTGGCAAACAGGCTCTGGAACTCAAACGAATATGAATGTTAATGAGGTAATTGCAAATAGAGCAATTGAAATATTAGGAGGAAAAAAAGGTACTAAAAAACCTGTACACCCCAACGATCATGTTAATAGATCACAATCTACTAACGATGTTTTTCCTACGGCAATGCATATTGCTATAGCATTACAAACAAAAGACCGCTTAATTCCCTCGCTTAATTTATTAAATAATCAGCTAAAAAAAAAAGTTAAACAATTTAATAAAATTGTAAAAATTGGAAGAACACACCTTCAGGATGCTACTCCATTGTCTCTAGGACAAGAATTTTCAGGATATCAATCTCAATTAGAAAAAAGTATTGATAGAATAAAAAATGCTTTAAATGAAATTTATTACTTAGCCCAAGGCGGTACAGCAGTTGGAACTGGTATTAATACAAAAAAAAATTTTGACAAAAAAATTATAAATGAAATAAGAAAAATTACTAAATTGCCATTTAAACCAGCAAAAAATAAATTTGCAGCTTTGGCAGCTCACGATTCTTTAGTTAATTTTTCTGGAACTTTAAATACAACAGCAGTTTGTCTAATGAAAATAGCTAACGATATTAGATTCTTAGGTTCGGGTCCTAGAGCAGGATATGGAGAATTAATTTTACCAGAGAATGAGCCCGGGTCATCAATTATGCCAGGTAAAATTAACCCAACACAGTGCGAAGCGGTTACTATGGTTTGCGTTAAAGTAATTGGAAATCATAATGGAATTACTATGGCTGGATCACATGGACATTTTGAATTAAATGTTTTTAAACCTTTAATTATTCATAACATACTTCAATCAATAAAAATTTTATCAGATAGTACAAAAAGTTTTGCTAAATATTGTATATCTGGACTAAAAGCTGACAAAAATAGAATTAAAGAATTATTAGATAATTCTTTAATGTTAGTAACAGCGCTAACACCAAGAATTGGCTATGATAATGCTGCAAAAATTGCAAAACGCGCATTAAAAAATAAAACTACTCTAAAACATGAAACTTTAAAAAGTGGTTTAATAAATGAAAAAGAATATGACAAAATTATTGATCCAAAAAAAATGATTTATCCTGCATAATTTTCCAAAACTTTATTAGTAAAAATTTTAAGATCTATCCAATTTTCGATTTTACTATCTACGTCGTTGCTATATTGTTGTAAGATTGATTTAACAGAGTCTGATGGTTCTCTATTTAAATCATCAAGACTGATTTCGACAACTTTTAGGTTATTTTCAAAAATATTATATTCAATATCAAAATAAATATTATTTAATTTTTTTCTATTTCTTTTAGGTGTTTGGAAAGATTTATAAAATTCTTTATAGTCTTTGATTTGAAAATCAAAATTACCCTTAAAAATTAGTTGATCTTCAATAAATCTTAAACTTGAATTATCAACATTTAGCTTTCCAATTTTTTTGCTAATTAAATAAGAATTGTTAAAATTAATAGCCCCATTATCAAATTTTAAAAAAAATTTTGCTGAATCAAATAATTTATTTTTTACAACACGCTCTATATCGAAGGCAATATTAGCACTCAAATTTTTATTAAATAGTACATTTGAATATAGTAATTCTTTATACGTATCACTCTTATTAATGAACTTATTTATATTAAATTTTTCCAAAAAAATATTTAAATTTAAATCAAAAGGCTTTAAATGAATTTCTCCACGATATTCTATTTCATTATTAATTAATTTTGATTCTTTAGAATCTAGTAAAATTAAATTTTTTTCAATCTTGTAATTAGTAACGAATTTAAAATTACCTAGTGATAAAGTATTTTTTCCTGAGTTAACCTCATTTTGTGTTGGAGTTGAAATATTTTTAATATTCATTAATAGTTTTTTTAATTCCATAAAAAACTCCGAACCACTATCGGAATTAAATTTTTTATTCCATTGAAAAGTAAAAGGTATTTTAAATAATTTTCCTTCAGATATTATTAAGTTTTCCAATTTATTTTGATCGTAGAATAATTTAAAATTATTTATATTAAATATTGATATAGTTTCATTATTGCTATCTTTAAAAAAAATATTACTATTTTTTATATTAATTTTTTTTTCAGAAAATTTTTGATTTATAAAATTATTCAAATATTCAAAATCATCTTTTTGAATCAAAAAATTTGCATCTTTAATTAAAAATCTAGTTATTTTAATATTTTTTTGATTGAGTAAACTTTTCTGAGATATAAAAATTCTTAAATTTTTAATTTGACTTAATTCCTTAGGATTATCTTTATTATCATCAAATATCTTAACATTTTTCACTAGTATATGTGGAGAGGGAAGAATTAGATACTTAATATCTGAAGATAAACTAATATTTATATTAAAATCACTTAATAATTTCTCAGTTAACTCTTTTTGCAATGTTTCTTTATTATATAATGCTGGTATTGATAAATAAAATAAATATAAAAATAATAAGGTTATAAATAATATTAAATATTTATTAAAATTACTTATTTTAATTTTGATATTTTTCATGAAATATAATTGCTTTATAATGATAATTTAAAAATGATAAACTCTGAATACCTAAAAAATTTAAATAAAGCTCAAAAAGAAGCTGTTTTATGGGTTAATGGCCCTTTATTAATTGTTGCAGGTGCCGGATCTGGCAAAACAAAAGTCCTTACATCAAGAATTGCACATATTATAAAAGAAAAAAAAGCATTTCCCAATCAAATCCTAGCTGTAACCTTTACTAATAAAGCAGCTAAAGAAATGCAAAATAGAGTAAGTTCAATCTTAAAAAAAGAAGCTGTGGGACTTTCGTGGTTAGGAACTTTTCATTCTATATGTGCAAAACTTTTAAGAAAACATGCTATTGCAGCTAATTTAAATTCGAACTTTACCATTATAGATCAAGACGACCAAAATAGATTAATTAAAAATATATGTAAGGCTGAAAATATAGATATTAAAAAACTTGCCCCAAAATATATTTTGTCAATTATTGATAAATGGAAAAATAAAGGATTTTATCCTAATGATGTAATTTTGGATAAAAAAAATATTTACGAAAAAACTGTCTTACCCATATACCAAATTTATCAAAATAAATTGTTAGATTTAAATGCTTGTGATTTTGGAGATCTAATATTGCATTGTGTTAAAATATTTGAAAATAATCCCGATATAAATCAAATCTATTCCAATAATTTTAAATATATTTTAGTAGACGAATATCAAGATACAAATTTTATACAAAGTAAGTGGTTAAATTTACTAGCAAAAAAACATCAAAATATTTGCTGCGTCGGAGATGATGACCAATCTATTTACAGTTGGAGAGGCGCTGAAATTAAAAATTTTTTAGAATTCGATAAAGTATATAAAAATACAAAAATAATAAGACTAGAAGAAAATTATAGATCTTCTCAAAACATATTATCAGTTGCTTCAAATCTTATTGAAAATAATCAAAATAGAGTTGGAAAAACACTTAAAACTTCAATGAAAGAGGGTGATCTTGTAAAACTAAACTGTTTTAAGAATGGTAAAGATGAGGCAATCGGTATTGCTGATGAAATAGAAAAAAAATTAAAAAAAAAATATTCACTTAATAACATCTCAATTTTAGTCAGAGCTATTTTCCAAACAAGAGAATTTGAAGAACGTTTCCTTAAAATTGGTCTTCCATACAGAATACTTGGTGGAATAAAATTTTATGAAAGAGCAGAAATCAAAGATTGTGTTTCGTATTTAAGAATTGTTTATCAAGATAAAGATGATTTAGCTTTTGACAGAATAGTTAATAACCCTAAAAGATCAATTGGGGACACTACTTTAAAAGAAATTCATAAATTCTCTAAAAAAAATTTAATTAGTTTGGAAATGTCTTCAAAAAAAATGATAGAAAATAATTTGATAAAACCAAAAGCTAAAGTTGGCTTAAATTCTTTTTTAAATTTGGTAGCAAAATGGAGGAACGATTTAAATATTAAAAAAATGAATCATGTAAAATTATTACAAATAATTTTGGATGAGTCTGGATATTCAATGATGCTTAAAAATAAAAAAGATCTAGAAAATGAAAATAGATTAGAAAATATTAAAGAACTTTTAAGTGCAATGAAAGAGTTTGATAATCTTGAAAGCTTTTTAGAACATGTGGCATTAGCTACTTCTATTGATAAAAATTGGGAAGGAGAAAAAGTTAATTTAATGACAATGCATAGTGCAAAAGGTTTGGAATTTGATGTAATTTTTTTGCCAGGTTGGGAGGAAGGATTATTCCCTCACCAAAAATCTATTGAGGAAAAAGGACAAGATGGATTAGAAGAAGAAAGAAGACTTGCCTATGTTGGTATAACAAGAGCTAAAAAATTAGCCTTAATATCTTTTTCGATGAATAGATATTATCAAGGTGATTGGATTGATAGTATGGCATCAAGATTTATTGGAGAGCTGCCTGAAAAAAATTTACAAAAAAATACTTTATTTGATGAAAAAAATAGCGACGAAGATGATTTTGAATTTAATCAGGATTTTGATATGCAAGAAGAAACAAGAAGTCCAGGTTGGATAAGATACCAAAAAAGAATTAAATGATTAAAAAAAGAATTAAATTATTAAGAAAAAAATTTAATCAGCATAATATTGATGGATATATAGTTCCAAAAAATGACGAATACTTTGCTGAATATGTTTTTCAAGATAGATTAAAAACTATTACAAATTTTGAAGGATCTGCTGGTTTAGCCATTATTTTAAAGAAAAAAAATTATTTATTTGTAGACGGTAGATACACAATTCAGGCACAGCAACAATCAGGAAAATTATTTAAAATAATTGAGATTCACAAATTTTTACCTTATCAAGTTTTAAATAATTTAAAACTAGGTTTTGATCCTAGTTTATTCACTGTTAAAAATTTAAAGATTTATTTTGGGAATTCATTTAGATTAAAACCCATTAATAAAAATTTAATTGATCAAATACATCCATTAAAAAAGCAAAAAATTAAAAAATTTTTCTCTATAAAAAAACATATTGTAGGAGAAAGTTATAAATCAAAAGTAAATAAAATAGCGAAAATTTTAAAAAAACAAAAATCAGATTTTCTATTTGTTAGTGCACCAGAAAATGTTGCTTGGGTTTTAAATATCAGAGGATTTGATAGCCCTTATTCTCCGATACCTAATAGTCGATTAATCATTGGAAAGAATAAACAAATATGTCTAATCACTGAGAAAAAAAAGGCTACAAAAATAATAAAAGAAAAAAAAATAAAAGAAACACAAATTATTTCTCCAGAGCACTTTCCATATTTAATAAAAATTTTAAAAGGTGAAAAATTTATAATAGATCAAAATTCTTGCTCACTTTTAAATGAACAGATAATTCAATCAAAATTCAAAATAATAAATAAAAATGATCCATGTTATAAATTAAAAGCCATCAAAAATTCTTCAGAATTAAAAAATATGATTAATACACATGTTGAGGATGGTGCTGCTTTAACAAAATTTATTTTTTGGATAAAAAATCAAAAAAAAAGAAAAATAACTGAAATCGATGCACAAAATAAATTAGAGAAATTTAGAAAACAAAATAAAAACTATCTATTTCCAAGTTTTAATACAATAGCCGGTACTGGAGCTAATGGGGCTATAGTTCATTACAGATCATCAAAAAAGACAAATAAAATTATTAAAAAAAAACATTTATTTTTATGCGATTCTGGTGGGCAATATAAATATGGAACAACAGATGTTACGAGAACAATTTGTTTTTCAAAACATTCTAATTCTATAAAAAATATTTTTACTAAAGTATTAAAAGGTCATATTGCTGTAGCAACAAATGATTTTTCAAAAATAAATACTGGAAAAAAAATAGATCAAAAGGCAAGACAATTTCTAAAAAAAGATGGACTTGATTATGCTCATGGTACTGGACATGGAGTAGGATTTTTTTCCAATGTTCATGAAGGACCTCAATCTATTTCGAAATATAATTCTATTAAACTAAAAGAAGGAATGATATTAAGCAATGAACCAGGTTACTATAAAAAAAATAAATATGGAATAAGAATTGAAAATCTTATCTACATAAAAAAAAGTAAAAAAAAATTAAAATTTGAAAATTTAACTCTTGCACCAATTGAAAAGGATTTAATTAATTATAAATTGTTAAATAAAAATGAAAAAGATTACTTATTTAAATATCATCTAAGTGTATATGCTAAATTAGCAAAATTTTTAAATCATAGCGAAAGAAAATGGTTAGCTAGTTTTATTTAGCATTTTTATCCATTCATTTTGTGTAATAGTCGTAATATTTAATTCTTTTGCAGTATTAATTTTTTTTATTGTAGGTTTATCGCCTACAATCAAATAATCTAACTTCCTATTTACATTGCTTAATATTTTTCCTGAATTTTTTTCAATTAAAGATTTTGCTTCAGCTCTGCTAATTCCTTTTAATTTTCCAGTAAGCATAAAAGTTTTATTTTTTAATACACCACTTCTATTAATAATTTCTGCATTGGGAATATTTAATACTTTTTTAAGTTCATACAAAACTTCTAAATTTATTTTATTTGAAAAAAAATTTACTATTGATTTTATTTGTGTCTCGCCAATTCCATCAATATTTAATAATGTTTTTACATCTTTTGTTTTTGAGAGTTTAAAAAAATTATCTGCAGTTTTTAAATGTTGTGCCAAAAGTTTAGCATTTTCTTGTCCTATATGCCTTATACCTAATGCATAAATAAATCTATCTAGTGAAACTTTTTTAGATTTATTAATAGAATTTTTTAAATTATTAACGGATAAATCTCCCCAACCTTCTAAATTTTCAATTTTTTTATAATTAAGTTGAAATATGTCTTGAGGAAATCTTAATATTTTAAGACTCCAGAAATTTTCTACTATTCTTTTTCCGAAACCATCAATATTCAAAGCTTCTTTTGAGATAAAATGCTTTATTTTTTCAACAGCAATTTTTTCACAATCATACCCTTCACTTGCGCATCTTCTTACTGCATCAAATTTTTTTGTTTGTTCGTTAAAATCTTTAACTGTTTTTGATCCACATGATGGACACTTTTTAGGAAAAAAAAATTTTTTAGAATTTATTTTTCTTTTTTTCTGATCAACTGAAATTACGTGTGGTATTACATCGCCCGCTCTTTCAACGGTTACTATATCACCAACTCTTATATCTTTTCTGTTGATTTCATCCTCGTTATGCAAGGTAGCATTTGAAACAATAACCCCGCCTATATTTACAGGTTTAATTTTAGCAACAGGAGTAAGAGCTCCTGTTCTTCCAATTTGAATTTCAATATTAATAATTTCAGAAATAGAACTGTTTGCTGAAAATTTATGTGCTATAGCCCATCTAGGAGCATTTGCTGCGAAGCCCAGTCTTTTTTGTAAATTAAAATCATTTACTTTATAAACTATACCATCAATATCAAAATCTAATTCTTTACGTTTTTCATCTAACTCTTTGTGATAAGAAACTAAATTTTTTGTACTTATAATTTTTTTATTAAACTTATTTGTTTGAAAACCCCAAGATTTAAGATTTTTTAAAAAATCTGATTGGGAACTTATAGTTAAATTTTCTGCGTAGCCAAAGGTATAGGCTATAAACTTTAAAGGAATTTTTTTTGTAATATTTGGATCTTTTTGTCTTAATGATCCTGACGCTGCATTTCTAGGATTTGAAAATTTATCTTTCATCAGTTTAAAATCACTATTTTTAATAAATACTTCACCACGGATATCAATACTTTTAGGGAAGTTCTCTGCTAATATTTTTTTTGGAATATCTGATATTGTTTTTAAATTTTTAGTTATATCTTCACCTTCTACGCCATTACCTCTAGAAAGACCTTGAACAAACACACCATCTTTGTAAAGCAAAGATGCTGATATACCATCTATTTTTGGCTCTGCTGAATATACTATCTCCTCAGATTTTCCCAAACTAAGAAAATTTAAAATTTTTTTTTCAAAATTTATTAAATCAGTTTCGTTAAAAGCATTTCCCAAAGAAAGCATTGGAACTCTGTGTTTAACTTTTTTAAAATTTTTAGAGGGAATAGATCCTATTGATAAAGAAGGCGAATTTTTATTCTTTAAAAATGAGTAACTTTTTTCTAAATCTAATATTTCATTTTTTAATAAATCAAACTCTTGATCACTAATCAGAGAAGTATTATTGTTATAATATTCTCTATTATACTTCTGAAATAATTTAATTTTTCTTGAGTACTCTTTCTTAATTAAACTATCTTTCATATTAATCAAAAAGTGACTTAAATTTTCTAATTATAAAATTTCTACTTTTCTTTTTTTCATTTTTAATTTTAACTTGATAATTTTTATTAAATACACGATATGACTCTTTATACCATTTACTAGATTGATAATTATAACCTAATAAACTTGCATATTTGTTCGCCTCTTCTGTTAAACCAATTTTATAATGTATTTCAACTAATCTATGTAGAGCTTCCTCAACAAAAATTGTGGTATCGTAATCTTTTAATACTATTTTGAATCTATTTATTGCAGGTATCCATTTGCCTTTTTTTATATAATGTCTACCTATATACATTTCTTTTGCAGCCATTATATCTTCTATTAAACCAATTTTAAATGAAGCATCTAGTGCAAAATCAGTATCTGGATATTCTTCCATGATAAATTCAAATTTTTTTTTTGCTCTTATTAAAGGTTCTAAATCTTTTCTTTCATCAATGATGTTTTCATAATAACACATACCTAAAAGAAAATGAGCATAAGGAATATTTTTGTCGTTTGGATAAGTCTCGATAAATCTATTAAGTTCGAAAACTGCATCATAATAATAATTTTGTGAATACCAAGCATAGGCAGCCATAAGAGAAGCTTTTGGCGCCCACGTAGATTGTGGATATAAAAGCTCTGCCTCATTAAATTTTTTGGCAGCAAAAAAAACATCTCCATCTTCAAGAGCCTCGTATCCTTCTTTAAAAGCATCTATCATTTGAAGTTCAATATCCTTTTCTTTGACTATTGTGACTTTTTCCTTATCTCCTCCACAAGAAGATAAGACAAAAAATAAGGACAGCAATAAAACTTTTTTCAAAAGCTCCATTTAGAATTACTAACAGATTATCTTAAAATTTCTAACTTTTATGCAATTGATTTTAAGAAGTTTTTATTGATAAACGAATGTGGAATGTTTTTCTCTTTAATTTCAACAATTGAAAAGTTGTTATTATCTTGAAAAACCTTTCTTAATAATTGATTAGTAAGTTTATGACCACCTTGCGAGCATTTTATTGATCCAATAATTTTATATCCTGATAAATACAGATCTCCTATACAATCTAGAATTTTATGGTTTACAAATTCTTTTTTATTTCTAAGTCCTTCTTTATTTAAAATTTCACTATCTTTGACAACAACAGCATTTTCTAGACTTCCACCTTTTGCTAAATTCATTTTTTTTAATTTTTCAATATCTTCAAATAAACAAAAGGTTCTAGAATTATATATATCCTCTAAATCTGCTTCATAAACTTTAATTAAATTTCTTTGTGTTCCTATAAGTGGATTTTCATACTTAATTTCAAAGTCAATATCTAAGCTAATCTTACTAGGTTCGATTGATATCGTTTTTGATCCATCTTTCAAATCTACTTTTTTCTCTATTTTAATTATCTTGATAGGAGTTTTGCTAATTGTAATTCCAACTTTATTAATTTCGTCTACAAAATTTTTCGCAGATCCATCTAAAATTGGTACTTCTGAATTGTTAATTTCAATTAAAGCATTATCAATTCCTTTGCCGTATAAAGCTGCCATTAAATGTTCAATTGTGGAAATACTTACTCCATTTTCATTTGAAATAGTTGTGCAGAAAGATGCGCTAGAAACATTATAAACGCCTGGAACTACATAATTATTATTTTTTAAATCAGTTCTTTTGAAAATTATACCTGTGTTAGGTTCTGCTGGTTTAATTTTTAACTCTACCTTTTTACCGCTATGTAATCCAACACCATTAATTTTTATAGTTTGTTTTACTGTTTTTTGGTTTAAAACTGACATGTGAGAAATATAAAATTTTTAACAAATTTTTTAAAAACAACAAATGTTACAATAAAATACCAGTTCTAATTAAAAACATGAAAAAGTCTCTCAAAAAAACCTTTTTTTTCAAGTTTTTTTGGTATTATTGCAACTTCTTGTTTATTGGCTCCCTCTACCAAACTCAGTCCAGTTGCACAAATATTTAAGTCAGATTCTGAATTTTTAAAAGATCTAACATAATTTCCACAAATAATTTTATTTATAGAAATTTGATGATTGTTAAACAAGTCTTTTAGTTTCCTAATTAAGATTTTTGGAAAACAAATAAATTCAAGATTAACAGAAAATTTTTTGCAGGTATTATTTAAAGGTAAATACTTGTACTCAATTTCATCAACTACATAATTAGTAATAATAATATGAATAATATCTTCATTAAAATTTGAACTAAGAATTTGCTGTTTGCAATCTTGAATCAAATATTTAACATCTTTTTCTTCAATTTTTTTATCTTCATTATTTTTTGATAACGATATACCGATTTTTAATGACTCTGGACTGTCAACTATAAGATAGATATCATTTAAAAAATTTCCTGTAAATTTTTCAATTTCAAAAATATTTTTTTCTATAATTTTTTCTATTTCATAAAAATTTAGTTTTTCTTTATATAAATTAGTTTTGCAATTAAATTCTTTAAAAAATATAGATTTAACAAGATCAGATTTATCAAAAATAGATACACTTAATTTAGTAGAACTTATATACAGATATATGTCAAATTTCTTCTCTTTCATTTTTTTGAAATAACATAATTCGCTATTCTTAAATCAATAACTTTATTACTTTTAATTGTTTCATCCTGAGTAAGTTTAATTGCAAAATTTATTGCCTCTAATAAATTTTTATTTGGAAGTTTAATCAAGATTTTATTTTTCATTTTAATATCCCATCTACCAGAAGGGAAATAAAATATTTCTGATATTTCCTCAAAATTCAATATAGATTTATCAATTATTTTTTTTAAATTTATAAAATTTTCAGTTTTAATTTTTCCATATACTAAAGGTAAACTTTTATTATTTGGATTATACTTTATTAATTTTCCATTCGATCCTATAAAAAATTTTTCATCTGCGTAATGTGCTATCCCTAATAATTTAGTTTTTTCAATCTGTATTTCAATAGAATTCGGAAAGATTTTTTTAATTTGAAACGAATGAATCAAACTGTATTTTTCAAGAATAGTTTTAAAATAACTTTTACTAATAAAAAAAATATTTTTAGAAATTAATTCATCAAATTCCTCAGAAATTTTTAAATTTTTCTCTTCACTAAGCCCACTTACATATATACTTTTGATTTTTAACTTTAAATTTTCAGAGTTATGTAATGACAAATTATTTATTGTGCTTAATAAAAATAGTAAAATAACATAAATAAATATATTTTTTTTTTTATCTATTTGTTGAAGCATCTTTTAAAATCCACTCGATTAAATCAATAAATTTCATTCCAGAGTAGCTTGCTATTTCTGGAACTAAAGATAAGTTTGTCATTCCAGGTTGCGTATTAGTTTCCAATAAATAAAATTTATTTTTGTAAAATTTAAAATCTGATCTGGTTACGCCTTTGCATCCAATCAAATTATGTCCTTTAAGTGCAATATTCATAATCTTATTTAGATTTTTTTTACTTAAATCCACTGGAATAACGTGTTTTGTTTTAGCTTTAACGTTATACTTTGCTTCATAATCATAAAATTTTCTTTTAGGTATTAACTCTATTGCTCCTAATTTTTTCTTTCCTAATATAGCTACTTGAATTTCCCTACCTGGTATAAATTCTTCAATTAAAATTTCCCTATAAAAAAACATTTTTTTTAAGTTTTTAATAAAGTTCTTTCTATTACATATATAAACATTAACACTTGAGCCTTCATTAATAGGTTTTATAACCACGGGAAATTTCAATTTTTTTTGAACTTTAAAAATAATTTTATTATTAATTTTATTATTCTTTTCAAAATTGTATTTAATATACTTAGGTGTTAATATTTTATTTTTTAAATAAATTTTTTTAGAAATTTCCTTATCCATTGCTATATATGATGCTTTAACTCCTGAATGCGTATATTTTACTCTTTGAGATTCTAATATAGCCTGGACGTATCCATCTTCACCAAATTGTCCATGTAAAGCATTAAAAACTACATCGGGTTTGAACTTTTTAATTTTCTTTATTAAATCCCCATCTGGTTCGCAAATTAAAGTTTTATATTTTTTTTTAAGCTCTTTGTTAACAGCTTTAGCAGTTTGAAGACTAATTAATCGTTCTTTGGAAATTCCTCCACCTAAAATTAAAATTTTTTTTATCACTCGATTATTTCTATTTCTGTTTCTAATTCTATACCAGTTTTTGATTTTACATTTTTTTTAACGAAATCTATCAATTTTTTCATATCTTCAAAGCTCGCGTTGCTTTTGTTTACAAAAAAATTACAGTGCTTTTGTGAAATTTCTGCATCACCAAATTTAGTTTCTAAAGGAACAGATTTTTTTATAAGTTCCCAAACTTTTTGATCTGTTTGGTCTATAGGATTTTTAAAGGTACTTCCGCCAGTTTTAGTTTTTGTTGGTTGAGTTTTATTTTTCTCATTTTGTAAATTTTTTATATCTTCTTCAATTTTTTGCTTATTTTTTTCCTCACCTTTAAAAGAAGCGCTTAAAAAAATTAAATCCTTATCCAAATTGGTTTTCCTATAACCAAATTCAATTTTAGAGGATGGTATAGTAAAAATTTTGCCAGTTTTATCAATCGCTTGAACAGATAAAATAATATCTTTAAATTCTCTTTTGAAACAACCAGAATTCATTCTTAAACCTCCGCCGACTGTTCCTGGGATGCAAGAAAGAAATTCTAAACCTCCAATGCCATTGTTAAATGCAAATTCTGACAATTTTTTGTCGGATGCTGCACAACCCGCAACAATAGTTCTATTTGGAAGAAGAGAAATATTAGAAAAATTTTTTCCTAACTTAATTACTGTTCCATTAAATAAACTGTTACTTATCAAAACATTTGAGCCAGCGCCTAAAATAAAAATTTTTTCTTTAGATCCAAATTTTTTTAAAAAAATAACCAATTCACTTAAACTATCGGGTTTAAAATAAATTTTAGCCTTGCCTCCTATATTAAACCAATTAGTTTTTTTTAAATCGTAATTAAAAATAAATTTACCTTTAATTTCATTTGCAAAACTTGTTAAATTATCATTATTCATTTATAATTAATTATATAATTAATATACTCTCAAGATTATATATAATACATGAATAAAAAAATCCTACATTTAAATTTTTCTGATGATGGAGGTGCTGGCATAGCAGTAAAAAGAATAAACGACTGTTTAATTAAATCAAATGTAAATTCTAAAATTTTGGTGGCTGAAAAAAATACTTCTGATAAAAATGTTATTTATAATCAGTCCAATTTAGATAATTTTTTTTGGAAAAATAAAAAAAAAATCTCAAGAAATTTAAAGTTTTTTTTTAAAACTAAAAATAAAAATACACATACTATTTCTTTTTTTAATTCAAATATTTTATCACAAATAAAAAAATATAATCCAGATTTTTTAAATATACACTGGATTGGGAATGAATTTATTAGTCTTAAACAAATAAAAAAAATTAATATTCCTATCTTTTGGACGCTACATGACATGTGGCTGTATTGTGGTGCTGAACATTATACTTTTAGCAATAGATTTATCGAAGGTTACTTAAAAAATAATAGACCTCATACTGAAAGCGGATTTGATTTAAATAGATGGGTTTGGAATAGAAAAAAAAAAAATTTACCAAATAATTTTGAAGTTATAGCGACATCAGATTGGCAATTTAATAATGCCAAAAAAAGTAATTTATTAAGAGATAAAAAAATTCACAAGTTATTTTTGCCCATTGATACAAATTTTTGGAAACCCATAGATAAAAAAAAATCTAGAGAATCTTTGTCTTGGCAAGATAATATTTTTTATTTTTTATTTGGTTTTTCTAATTATAGCAAAAAATATATTAAGGGACTTGATATTGCTATTGATATTTTTAAAAAAACACAAAAAAAATATCCAGAAAATAAATTTATTTTAAATGTTTTTGGTGACGTTGACAAAAAATATTTTCAAGATGAAGAAATAAATTTTCTTGGAAAAATAGAAGACGAAAATAAATTGAAATTAATTTATTCAGCATCAAATTTACTTATAAATACAAGTAGACAAGAATCGTTTGGACAAATTGCACTGGAAAGTTTATCGACAGGATTGCCGATAGTTATTTTAGATAACACTGGAACTAAAGATTTAATTAAATCTTTAGAAATGGGATTTATATTTAAAGACTCCTCGCTTGAAAATATAAATGATTTTTTTGTATGGTTTGATAATAATCAATTAAATTTAAATCCTGAAAAAATTCACAAAATTATATCAGAAAATTTTTCTTATGAAAAAATTTCTAGAGATTATATAAATTTAATTGAAGATTTTGTCAAAAATAATAAATTTAAATATAAAGGAAATAATCAAAGCTAAGAACCAAGAAATATTTAAATAAGTTAATTCACTTAATAAAAAAATAAATAAGTAATACTCGAATATTCTAAAAAAAATTGAAGAAAGTAAAAAAATAAAAATGAAAACTTTAGTTTCAAGTTTTGATTTATAAAATTTTAAGAATAACATTAAATTACTAATAAATAATAAAACTAAACAAATTTGTGCAGAAATTTGTTCATCTTTAGTAATATAAAAACTTATATTTAAAAATATAATTGATAAAATAAAACTTGTTACTGATATTAATAAATATTTTATTTTATTATTAAATTTTACCTGATTCATTTTGATTTAATTCTATTTTATTTATCCACTCATCATCCTTGAAAGTAAAAGTTAAAATTTTGTCAAATATTGAAATTCTAAATGGTAAGTATTTTATTAAAAAGAGAACAATTTTGGCTAAGAATACTGGTATTATAATTTTAAATTTTTTTTTTATGTTATTAACTTTTTCTAGATAATCCATAAATTCATTTATTCCTAATTTTTTATCGTACATTACTATATTCTTTTTAATTTCTTCTTTATTCATAAGGTAAAAAAATTTATTTAAAAATTCTTCTTTTTCGATTACGTAAACATTGAAAAAATTTTTTGAGAACCTTATGAAGAAAGGTAAAATCCTTATTAACTTTAAAATATATTTAATTTGCTTACTTTCATTATAATTTACTAATCCCAAAAAAATATTTATTTGGGAATTTTGAGAAATTAAATAGGAAATTTTATATTTATTTTTACTATATAATGATACAGATTTTGGTGAGGCAGAAATTGAAGATATAAAAATTAAATTTGATCGTTCATTTTTATGTTTTAATATAAAATCTAGTAAATTTTTATTATTATCATTATTTTGTGACCAGCCAAAATTAATAATTAATTCAGTTTTTTTTAATATTTCAATTAAATTATTATTAGAATCTTTTATATTTACCCACTGCACAAATTCTAAATTTCTATCAAAATTTGATGTTGTTGCTAAAAAAAAATTAAAATCTTTTGAAAATTTTTTTACTAACAATTTTGATAAATTTGAATTTGCTCCAATAATTAAAATATTTTTCATTCTAAAAATTAAATTTTAAATATTATTATCGCTTATTAAATATTTATGCTATTACAATATATTATGAAAATAATAGTTGTTGGCACTGGTTTTGCATCAATACCTGCAATTTCTTTACTAGTTAAGTTAGGTTTTAAACCTACTGTGATCGATGTAGGAAATAAAATTAATAATAAAAAAAAGCATTTAATGAAAAAAGATATTTTTATTAAAAAAAAAAACTATGATGATTATTTGTGTCTAGGTGGCTTATCTAACGTTTGGACTGGCGTTATAGATAAATATGATGAGATTGATCTTCAAAACTGGCCTGTTAATAAAAATATTTTAGAAAATTACTATAATAAGTTAGATGATCTTCTTTATAAATCTGAGATTTATAATTTTATATCAAAAAAAAATAGCTTATTAAATTATCAAATTAAAAAAAATCAAGAATCTGAGGATAAATTAATACAATCTGATAAAAATCTTTTGTTTAAGAATACATCTATTTTAACAAGTGAGTTTGAAAATAATAGTCAAAATGATAATTTATATTTCAATTTATTGAAACCTTTAAATTTTTCAGAGTATATAGAAAAACTTATAAATGAATCTAAGATAAATTACGTAAGGGGAAAAGTTATCAACATGCAGGAAAAAAAAGACAGTGTAGAGGTTATTAATTTAGATCCTGATAACAATAAAAAAATATATAAATGTGATTACTTATTCTTAGGCTGCGGTTCAGCGTCTACCTTAAAATTAATTCAAAATTCTTTAAATAATTTTGATAAAAATCTTAAATTAAAAAATAATAAGAAAATAGTTTTCCCAGTTTATTTTAAGCAAAAAGAAAAAATTAAAAATAATAAAGAAAATTTTTATAATATTTATCCAATTTTTCAGCTTCATTACAAGTCAAAAAATTTAGGAAATATATATTCTCAAATATCCAATTTAAATATTACACTTTTTAAATATTTATTTCCTAATTTTAGTAATTCTAATATTTTTCAAAATATATCTAATTTTTTTAATAAATTTGGTTTTTCTTACTTATCACTAGACTCTCGATATGGAGATGAATTTACTTTTGATAAAAATGGTGAAATAATTATTTATAAAAAAAATATATCCAATAATTTCTTGATCAAAAATTTAAATGATTTATTTAATAACAATATTTTAAGTTCAGAGATAAAACATATTAAATTTCCAATATTTAGAAATTCATTAAGTGGAAACCATTTCGGTAGTTCATTTCCTATGAAAAAAATAAAAAAAAATATTTTTGACTCTGATATTTTTGGAAGAACAGCTGATTATAAAAAAATTTCAATCTTAGATTCTTCAATTTTTACAACATTATCTGCAAAACCACCCACATTTACCATTATGGCAAATTCATACAGAATCGTTGACAATGTTTTAATAAAAAATTTTTTTAATTAGTTTATTTTCTTATAGACTGTATTTATTGAATTATTATCTACTAAAATTTCATTAAATACTTCGTATTTATCTAAAATATTAATTGTGGAATATTCTTGATCTAAAAAAAAATTTGTTATCAGATAATCAGCATCAAAAATATTATCTACTAACACAAATCTGTCTCTCGATTTTTGATTTAGTGCAAATAAATGATAGAATATTTTGTTATCACTTAAATTATAAATTTTAATTTTGTCTTTTTTTTCATTTTTTAAAATTAGTTGAAAATTATGTTTGTAGCTAAGTCCCCAATAATCTAAATCGAATTTCTTATGTATATTTTTTTTAGGAATAAAGTTATTAAAAAAAACGTATTGATGTGGATGATTTTTAAACATCCAAAAACCAATCGAAATTAAATTTAAAAATAATATTAAAGAAAATATTTGAAATAATTTTTTGTTTTTTAAATTAAAAAAATAATTACAAGAAATAATACTAAAATAAATTAATGATGGATAAATAAAATAAAGTTGTCTCCAGCCATTATATAGAGTTGAATTAAAAATAATCACAGCAATTAACGGAGAAAAGAAACATCCAATAAAGAATAGATCGATGAAGATATTATCGTTTTTATAATTATATTTATTATTAAAAATTGGTTTTAAACTTATTATTAATCCTATTAAAAATAGCAGTAAATATATTATTGGTGTAGTTATAGTTATCCAGGCAGGTACATAGAACCATTTAACATTTTTTCCCTTTATATAATCTCCAAAAAATAAATTAGAAGTGTCAATATTAAAATTTGCCATTCCTTTAAATGCAAAAATAAAATTTTTAAAAGGGGATTCCCACAAATAAGGCCAAAAAATTATTGTAAAAATAACTACAAAAAATATTATTGATATATTTAAATTTAATTTTTCTTTTAGTTTTTTTTGAAAAAAATTTTTTATAAAGCTTATTGCTAGAGTTACAAGCGGTAATAGTATTCCAAGTATCCTAATATCAATCGTTAGTGCTGAAAATATAGAAAACTTTAATGAGTTTTTTAAATTTTGTTCTTTTATAAATTTTATGGCGTAAAAAGATGCAATAATAAAAAAAGATAAAAAAACTAAGTCTTTATTATTATAAAAACTATTTGCAAATATTCTTGGACTTAAAATTAAAAAAGATGTACCTAATATAGATAATTTAAAACTGTCGAATCTAATTAGTAACAATTTAAAAAAATAAATAGTTCCAATAAAGAAAACAATAAAACTTAAATAATGTCTTAAAAGAAATTGATTTTTTTTATCTTTAATGTCAAAAATTATCTCTAAAAAGGAGGCTGGTGCCTCAAAAACAACTCCATAAATTTTTTGTTTATAATTTTGTATATCAGGTATATTTTTATCTTTTTTATATTTTTTATTCAGATCAGGGGAAATTTTTTCACCTAAATAATTTAAAGTGACAAATCCTTTAATTCTTGAAGAATATTCATCTGACGAAACTCCATAATCTTTGAAAATTATAGAGCCTATTAAAAAAAAAGATAAAAAAAATATAATTATTAATTTTTTTTTATTATTATATTGCATATATAAATAATGCCTAAAATATATTTAACATTTATTTTAAAATTTATTAATTTTCTATTCTTTCTTTAATCAACTTATCAATTGAATCATTTTCTACTGTGCTATTTATAATAAGTTGTGCGAGTAAGCCTATAAATAAAAATAAGAACCCCATAAATATTAAAAAAACAACTAAAATTGGCAAAGGAGTGCTGTCTAAATCCATGTTGTTAAAAACTTTGTTATAAATCATATATGTAAAAGTCAAAATAGATCCGAAGAAACTCCATAATCCAAATTTTCCAAAAAAATATATGGTAGGCCTACCTGCAACTCTGAAAAGATTAATATAAATAAGATCTATTAATACCCTAAAAACTCGATTTATATTATACTTTGATTTTCCAAAAACTCTCGGTCGATGATTAACCTCAACCTCTTTTACCTTCCAGTTATCAAAACTAATTCTTGCAGATAAAAGTCTATGAAAATCCCCCCAAGAAATTTTATAATCAATTATATCTTTTTTTAATATTTTTAGACTACATCCATGGTCATGAAGTTTCGATCGAGTAAATATTCTAACAAAAAAATTTGCAAGTTTGCTTGGAAATGTTCTCGAAAAATAGCTATCCTTTCTATGTTTTCTCCATCCATTAACCATATCGTATCCAGTTTCATAAATTTCTAACATTTTTCTTAAATCTGATGGATCATTTTGGCCATCACCATCTAAAAAAATTAAATTTTCATAGTTGGCAAAAGAAATTCCTGTAAATAAAGCTGAAGATTGAGATAAATTTTTTTTATGTCTTATTATTATTGTTTTACATTTATTTCTTGATGTTTGTTTTAATTTTTCAAAAGTATTATCTAATGATCCATCATCTACGTATAGTATTTCAAAATTTCTTTTTTTTTCAGAATTGAGCTGATGTATTACTTTTGTGATTTCTTCATTTAATTTCAGTACATTTTCTTCTTCATTATAAAATGGAACAATTAATGAATAATTCATAATTTTATATATTTATACTTTCTAACTTATTTTTCATTAAAAAAACTATTTTTTTTTGATCAAATAAAATATTTTTCATAAATTTATTAAAATTTTCCATATTATTTTTATCAAAAATACTTTTAGGTTTCGTTGTTTGATTTAATAGAACCGCCTTTTTCAAGATTAATAACTTTATTGCAAAATTTAAGTGTACTTAATCTATGAGTTATCATTAAAATTATTTTATTATCATTAAATTTAAAAATATTATTAATTATTTCTTCTTCAGTTTCATAATCTAGAGAACTAGTTGCTTCATCCAACACTAATAAATCTGGGTCTTCATAAATAGCTCGAGCTAGACCTATTCTTTGTTTTTGACCCCCTGATACTCTAGCTCCTGCATCTCCAACTAAAGTGTTAATTTTATTTGGTAAACTCTCTATAAAATTTTTTAAATTTGCTCTACTAACTGCTTTGTCTACTTTTTTTATATCAATATCATCAACGTAATTACTAAAAGCTATATTTTCCAGAATTGAATCATCGGTTAAATAAGTATCTTGTGTTACATAGCCTACATTAATTTTAGAATTTTTTTCTATTATTTTTCCATTAATTAAAACTTCTCCCTTTTGTGGTACTAATAAACCTAAGATTATATCAACTAAAGTTGTTTTTCCAGATCCGGTTTTGCCAGTGATACCTATTACATCGCCTTTATTTATTTTAATAGAAATATCGTTCAGTGTTAAATCCCTTTTTTCATGCGAGTAGTGAACATTTTTAAGTTCTATGGAGTTTAAATTTATAACTTTTTTTGGTAAGTTTTCTTTAACTTCGTCAATAATTTTATTTTTACTTTCTAAAAAAACATTTAAAATTTTTTGTAATGCTGGGTAAGAATAGTTAAGAGCATTTATACTAGTATTAATATTTACAAAACCTGGTATTGATCTAACAATTATAAGAACAATTAAAGTTAAAATAGGTATTAAGTCTTCTATGGTTTTGCCACTTGATATAAAAAATAAAAAAACTCCAACCACGCTTATAACTGCAAGTAATTCTAAAAATATTTTGGGAGATCTTCCAATCAAATAGTTTATTAATTGGTATTGCTCCAATCTATTTTTAGCAAAAAAGTATTTTCTAATCCAAAATGTATTTTTTTCTAAAAGCTTAATTAATTTAATAGATCCAAAAGCTTCATTTAAATATTTGTAAAGTTTTTTTTCCATTTCTATTTTTTTTGAACCCATTAATTTAATTTTTTTTTTAAAATAAGAATAAAAAATGTATGAGGATAAAATTAGGATTATAAATACAATAAATGAAAGTTTGGCGCTAACAAAAATTAAAAATGCAAATAAAAATATTAAAATTAAAGCTTCTCTTAAAATTAATAACAAACTAAATATATACGTTATAGCTGTACTTGAAACTGAAACAACTAAATTTATAAATGAAGCACGATTTTGGTTTACATGAAATTTATAAGACTTGTTTAAAATTATCGAAAATGCATTTTTGCTTATTCCAATTCGGATATTCTTATTTATTTTTCCTTCACAATAGTAAAATAATGCTAGAGCAAGATTTTTAAAAATAAAAAATAAAACTACGAAAACAGATGAATAAATTGCAATTGTTAATTTATCTAAGTCTTTTAAATAAATTTTTAAACTTTCAAACGGAATCTTCGAAATATGCTCATATGGATCTTGTAGCATCATTACATAAGCTACGAGTGAACCTATCCCGATAGTTTCAATAATAGATATAATTATAGCGAAGAAAAAAATAAATATTAATTGTAATTTATGTTTTTCAGAAAAAATTTTATTTATATCGCTGAAAATTTTAAACATTTATAAAATTTTATATAATCAAAAATGATTATTATTTAATTATTAGTCTACAAGTATAATCAACTCTGTGCATCCAAACTTTTTTATCACTAAAATATTCATCTACAGCCTTTTTCACGCCAGCACATCCTCCGTAATCATTTATATGCAATATTCCTCCTTTTACAATTTTTGGATAAAATACTTCTAATTCATGTTTAGTCGAAGCATATAAGTCAGTATCTATTCTAGCTAACGCAATTTGATTAGGTACATTTCCATCTACATAAAACGTTTCTTCAACCTTACCTTTAACAAATTTAGGCATAAAATTATCTTTAACGCCTAATTTAATTAAATTATTTTTAACTTCATCTAAGCTTGGAAAAAAACCTTTTTTATAATCTTTTTTAATATCTTTAGACATAGTTTTCATATCTCTATCATGATCTGAATAAACTGTGTGACCTATGCCAAATGTATCATATGCATAAATTTTTTTTTTCATTTGATATTTTTCAGCGAGTAAACAAATAATAGCCAATGACCCTCCTCTAAATACTCCACATTCCAAAAGATCACCTTCAATTTTATTTTGATGTATATATTTCATAATTTGAATTAATGACCATCTAATTGGAATTGTTGCTGAATTAATATATGGATTTACATTTTCAATTAATTCTTTACTGTAATTATCGTTGTCGAGTTCAACAACTAAATTTTCTCTTCTTTTAATAAAATTATTTGTTCTTAATACTTCTAAGCCAAATAAATTAAAAAAAGACTTTATAATTTTTTTCCATAATGGTCTGTTAATTTCAAAGTTGCTACTTATTCCTGGTTTCATAAATTTTTATTATTTTGTAGTTCAAAATTAATAATACTTTCTATAATTGTTTCAATGTTATTATTTTGTTTCCAATTTTTATAATCATTTTTAAATTTATTGTTATCAGATATATACCAAATATGATCTCCTACTCTTGGCTTTTTGTTATAGTATTTTTTTATTTTTATAGTTAATTTTTTTTCTACAAAACTAATGGCTTCCAAAACAGAACAATTAGAAAAACTACCACCACCAAGATTATAAATTTCACCAAACTTTGGTTTTTTATAAAACTCCCAAAATGCTGTAACTAGATCCGAGCTCGAAATATTGTCTCTAACCTGTTTGCCTTTGTATCCTATTATTTGGTAATTTCTTTTTTTTATACTTCTTTTAACTAAATATGATAAAAAACCATGAAGTTTTGCTCCAGCATGATTAACACCTGTTATACAGCCAGCTCTAAAACATGCAGTTTTTAAACCAAAATTTTTACCATATTCCTGTACTATTAGATCAGCAGAAAGTTTAGACGCGCCAAATAAACTATGAATACAATTATCTGTGCTTAAATTTTCAGCAAATCCATTTTTGTATTTATTGTGAATAATATCGTATCTATTTTTTTTTTCTAAAAATCTAAATTTATTTGGATTATCTCCATAAACTTTATTTGTAGATAAATAAATAAATACTGATTTTGGACTAAATAACCTCATATTCTCAATTATATTAAGTGTGCCAGTGGAATTTATTGAATAGTCTGTAAATGGTTCTTTTTTTGCCCAATCATGCGAAGGTTGGGCTGCTGCATGAATAACAAGCTTAATATCTTTATTATATTTTGAAAATAATTTTTTTATCTTTAATTCATTTCTTATATCAAAATTAAAATGATAAAAATTTTTATGTTTTTTAATTAAATAGTCTTTTATTTTTTTTGTATCACCATCTTTACCAAAAAAATATTTTCGATAATTATTATCAATTCCTATAACCCTAAAATTTTTTTTACAGAAAAAATCTACAGCTTCTGATCCAACTAATCCAGATGATCCTGTTATAACTACTGTGTTCACTTAAATCCTCCGAGCTGATAAGGTAATATATTTTTTATATTCCACATAAATAAAGAATTAAAAATCTTGGGGCTATTAAATCCATTTAATATTTCATAAAATTTTAATCTTCTGTTTTTAGATAAAAAATGTGAGAATTCTGATATATTTGATCTCGAACAAATTAGAAAGTTTGCATTAGACATTATTAATGTTTCTACCAAAGAATCTCTTCCTAGATTATATCTATGATTTCTTCTATTATTTATAGCTAGTTCCCTTCTATTTAAAGCTCTAAAACTATTAAAATAACAAAGTTTATTTTTATATTTTTTTTTGAAAGCATTAAGATAATTCATATCTTCAGTTATTAAGAATATTTTATCAAATTTGTACTTATTTAGAAAATAATCAGTCGCTCTAAAAATTTGTTTTTGAGTAGGCGGATATGGATGGCCTGGTAATACCTTATGATCAGTTCCACGCCAATGAACACCTAATATTTTTTTTGCTTTTAAATTTTTCTTAACAAAATTTTTTGATAAATTAATATATTCTGGCTTTATTTTAATATATTTTTTATAAACTTTTTGTAACTGATTTGTATTACTTTTAAAATTTACTGCTTGATTAATAAATAAACTATCTGATGAAAAAATTACAAATTTACTCTTATAAACTTGGTTTAAATTGTATTTTGATACTGGCTCAAAGTAATAAAGCCAGGAATTTTTTGTGCTCTTAATTTTATTCTTTTCATTATATAAATTTGTAAAATTTTCCATATCTACAACTGGTATTGCCCCAAATTTATCAGCTAATATTAAATGATTTAAAACAAATAAAAGATTTGAAAATAAACCCCCTCCCTTATACCTTTTAATTACATAAAAAATTTTATCTTTATTTTTTTCACCGAAAGAATGTATCTTATATTGGGGTGCATTCTTAACTATTAATGAAATGCGACTCTTCCTTTTTAAAAAAGGCCTACTTCTTGACTTAAGTAATAAATCTATAATTTTTTTTTTAATAAAATTCATTATTTTTATTTTGTTATTTTTTTAAAGAAAACGTCCATATGATCTTTATGAGGTTCTTTTTCTGGATGTAATCCATATTTTTCTAAAAGACTTTTTACATCTAACCATTTTGAACCATTTTTGTATACTTCGCCTTTGCTAACTTCAACATTTATAGAATTACAATAATTTAATGACTCTAAGGCTCCCTTAAAAAATTGTATTTCACTACCTTGAACATCAACAATCCAATGGTCATAATTTTTTATATCAATATCATTAATTTTTATAAAATTATCTAAAGTATTAGATTTTATCTTAATATTCTCAACCATTTCAAATTTTCTATTTTTCCAAAATTTATTTTTTCCAGTTACTAAATCTCCAAAATCAAATATTGAGGATGATGCTCCGTCGTTGTTTGATATATTAAATTTATATTCTTTTCCAATTTCATCCAACATTAACTCGCAATAACTATCCTGAAATTTATATTTTATTAAATTATCTTTTAACGCTGAAAAAATTTTTGGATTAGCTTCAATCCATATTGTTTTTTTTCCAAACCATTCGTAAATGGGAGCTTCACTACCACGATGAGCTCCAACATGTAAAATTCCTTTGCATTCAGCCATACTTGAAACCAAATTTTGGCTTGGCGATGTTAGATTATATTCTTTTGGAATTACAATTTTCTCTAATCTCCAATTATTTTTTTTTAATATATTTTTTATTATTCTTTTTAAAAAATTCATAATTAACTTAAACTACCTAAAATTTTATTTAATTCTATACTGTGATTATAAATGCTAAATTTTTTAGTTTGTCTTTTTGCATGTAATTTTTTTTTAAATATATCCAATTTACTCATATTAATAAAATTATTAAACTTTGTTTGAAAATCACTTTTATTATTACTTTCAAACATAAACCCAAATTTTCCATTTTCTAATATTTCTTTCGGTCCATTTGGGCAATTACTGGAGATTATAGGAATATTTAAATATGCTGCTTCTAAGATAACAAATCCTGGATCCTCCCAAAGTGAAGTTAAAATAAATGCTTTTGCATTTTTTAAATATTTAAAAATATTTTTTTTGAAACCCAATAAAAATATTTGTTTTTCTAGTTTATATTCAATAATTAGATTTAATAATTTTTTTTTATCCTCTCCCTCTCCAATAATAATAAGTTTTGTTGTGTTATTTTTTACTAGGTAATCCTTCATATTGTTAATTAAAAAAGTAAAGTTTTTTTGTTTAGATAATCTTCCAATGCTTATAAAATATTCATTGGGTTTTATTTCTTTATTTATTAAGTTAGAATTTTTTTTTAAAATAATATCTTTTGAAACAATAATCGGATCCCTTAAAAGTAAAATTTTTTTGCTTTCAGTTATTTTTTGTTTAACCAAATCATTTAATGTTGCTTGGGTTGGCGTAGTAATAAGATTAACCTTAGTTAATGTAAATTTCCAAAAAAATTTTCTTAAAATATTTAATTTTGGTAATCCTGAAATTCTTAAAATCATTTTTGTTTTAATATTAAAAAAAAAATTAATAAATAGTGGTAATGAAGTGACCAGATGTAACATGAATATCTTTGGAGGATTATTTTTTAAAAGAAAAAATAATGGAAAAAAATATCTTAAAAAGATATAAATATATAATAATCTGCTTCTTAAATATCCAGGTCTAGGAAAATATTTAATAATATTGCTTCTTCCAAATTTAATTAGACTTATATTTTTTTCTTTTATTTCTTCCTCGTATTTTTCAAATTCTCCATAAACATCAATTATATAAGCCTCATAATTTTCACTTAGATATTTATTAACTGATGATGCAGAATTGATGACGGATTTTACAGTTGCGACCTCTGAAACAAATGGTGACCAATAATAAATTTTATTTTTCATTTTTAAAGTATTTTATAATGTTTAATTTATAAAAATTTTTAATTAATCTTAAAATCAATATAATCAAAACTATTAATGTGTTTTGATTATTGTCATATCTAATTTTAGTCTCTTCAATAATATGTTCTAAAAGTGTGACCTGTTGGGAAAATCCTCCAAGTTGAAATTTACCTATCATTTCTTTTTTTTTTGTAGCTAATCCCTTCATTTTATATTTTTTTATCATTTTATAAAAAAAATCATAATCTGAGGAACATTTGTATTTTAAATTGTAATAACCAATTTTTTTTTGTGAAGCATATCTAATAAAAAAGCCTGAAGAATGGGCAGGATAAAAATTAAATGACCAAAATATTTTTTCAGGATTATATCCGTGTTTTATTATATCTTTTTTTACTGTTCCAAAAACAAAATCTATATTTTTATTTTGAAAATATGTGAATATAATTTTTAAAGCATTTTTTGTATAAGTGTCCCCGGCATTAAGAGTTCCTATAATCTTTCCTTTGGCAACTTTAATACCTTTGTTAATTCCGTCATATATTCCCTTGTCTTTTCCGTACAAAATTTTTACTTTTTTTTTAGATCCCTTCAAAAATTTTGGTATCTCTTTTTTTGCTCCTGAAATTACTATTATATGTTCGAAATTTTTAAATTTCTGATTTTTTAAACTATTAAGAGTTTTAATAAGATTTTTATTATCATTTTTAACTGGTGTGATAATGGAAAAAAAAGGATTTAATTTTTTATTTATCTTCATTCTAATTTTCAATTTTTTTTAAAACTCTCAATAATTCATTTTTTTGTCTAGAAACATTATATTTTTTGGCCGAATTAAATGAGTAATCAATTTTTTTATTCACTAACTTGCTTTTTAACCGAACATTATCTAAAATTTTTGACAATTTTTTGTAATCACCAACTTTAAATAAATAGCCACCTTTGCCATTTGAAAGCAACTTTCTTGGTCCTGTCCTACAATTCGAGCTAATTATTAATTTTTTTAAAGCCGCCGTTTCTAAAAGAATGTTTGGAGAACCTTCATATCTAGATGGTAAGACAAATAAATTTGATTGATTTATATATTTGTAAGGATTTTTTTGATATTTAGATATTTTTATAATTTTCTCTAAATTGTTCTGTTTAATATAATTAACAAGATTATTTTTTTGGTCTCCTGATCCCAAAATTAAAACTCTAAACTTATTTTTTTTTTTAGAATTATTTATAGCTTTTATTAATATAATATGATCTTTTTGAGAAGTAAGTCTTCCTACAGAAATGATATTCAAATAATTTTTTTTGAAAAAGTTAAACTTAATTTTTGATCTTTTGTATTGATTTATTTTTTTAATATTTACACAATTATGTACAATTTTAGCATTTAAGTTAAAATATAATTTAATACTTTTTTTAAAATCTTCATCATTAACTAATATAGCATCCGATTTTTTATAAAATAATTTAAAGATTATTTTAATTATTTTAGATTTTACATATTTTTCTGGTGAAGTGTTTAACCTTACTATTATTTTTGTATTTGTAATAATAGATGCAATTAAAGCCAATATGTTATTTTGAAAACTTAAAATTATACAGTTTCCTTGCAAACATATTTTAATCAAATAAAAAAAACTTAAAATGTATTTAAAAAAACGAAATTTCAATTTAATTTTTACATTTGGAATAGAGATATAATTTTTTTTTTTTAATTTTATTTTAATATTATCAGCTGAAATTAAAATTGGAGTATACTTCAGTGAATTTTCAAAATGACCTAAAAATGAAATAATATTTTTTTCAACACCGCCAGTTTCAAATGATGGATTATAAAATATTATTTTCTTCATATTATTTTTTAAATATTTTTTTACTTAGTAAAACGCAATCTTTTTTTAAATCTTTTTTAAAAAATTTTATTTTAATTTGATTTCTTAATTTAGAGTTATTGAGGTAAAAATTTTCGTTACTTTTTTTATTTTCTAAATTAAATAATTTTTTATTTTTATTATATTTATTTAACCACCCAACTAATTCTTTTACATAAATTTTACTTCCTAAAGAAAGATTATAGACTCCAGATAAGTCTAATATAATAATTTTATTCATTGCTTTAATAAACTGGTTGAAACTTATAAAGTCTTTATATGAATTTAAAAATTTGACACTTTTTTTAGACTTACAGTAATTTAAAAAATTTTCATAAAAATTTTTGTTAATTTTTCTATTTTTTTTAATTTTGCCACCAATTATATTGGAAATCCTTAAAATAATAGTTTCTGTTTTGTTTAAACTGATGCACTTTTTTTCGCTTATTAATTTGTTTTTTGCGTAGTTATCTTGTGGTCGTACTTTTGCATTCTCTTTCAAATTTGCTTTATTCGGATAAACTTTTCTAGTGCTGAGTATGATTTGTTTGCAATTTTCGTTATATAATTTTTTCGCTATTTGATAGTCTATATCTTCTGTTTCTTTATATTTTTTAAACTTAAAATTTTTAGTAAGTGTGGTATTTATTACAAAATGAAATTTACTATATAAATTTAATTTTCTAAATTTTTCGAAAGAATAAGATTTAACTTGTAGTTTTTTATTTTTTTTTAATCCTTGATAAAGATTGTAACCTACAAAACTATACCTGCCAATTATTGCTACTTTTATAGTCACTGATAGTTATTTAATTACCTGATACCCATTAACTATAAGGATATCTACAGTGTTTTTTTTAAATGATTTTATTGCATCTTCTGGAGAACAAACTATTGGCTCTTCGTGTGCATTAAAGGATGTATTTATCAATGATAATCCGCCAGTCTCCTTATACCACTTTATAAGTAATGAGTGTATTATCTTATTGTTTTCTCTCCTAAGAACTTGTGGTCTTGAAGTATTATCAACATGTATTGTTGCTGGGCTGTTTTTTTTCATTTCGTCAGTACAGCTGTAAGTAACAGTCATAAATTCTGATAATGAGTGCGATCTTTTCCACCCCTTGTAACACCTTTTAGCTAACTCTATAGCCGTAACTGGAGCAAAAGGCATAAATTCGTATCTTTTTAGTCTTTTATTTAATTTGTCATTTATTGATATATCATTTGCATGATAAATTATGCTCCTGTTACAAAGTGCTCTGGGGCCAAATTCCATTCTATCATTCAAAAATCCAATAACTTTATTTTGCTTTAAACAATTAAACATAAAATCAGTGATATTATGTATTTTTTTAATTTTAATTTTATATTTTTTTTCTAAATATTTTTTTTTTAATTTAAATTTGGGTCCAAAATAAAGATTTTTAAACTTTGTTTTTTTTTTGTTTTTTAACCAATTGTAACCAACAGCTGCACCAATTGATAAACCCTCATCTCCAACATGCGGCAATGTAAAAAGATTTTTTACTTCTTTTAATTCTCTAATTTTTTGATTTGCTAAAACATTTGCAAAAACCCCTCCGGATAAACATAAATTTTTTTCATCTGTTTTTTTCATATAATATTTAATAATTTTTGTTAATAAATCTTCTAAATGTTTTTGAGCTGCCGCCGCAATATTAGCTTTTGAATGTCCCTTGAAAAATTTTAATGCCTTTTTGCTCCATGTTTTTTTATTGTTGCCATCTGTAAAAAAAGGTTTGTAATATTCGCCATTAACAGCAAAAATTTTTCCAGATTTATAATAAATCATCTTTCTCATAACATTTATTAACTTCATCGGATTTCCTCTTGCTGCAAGGCCTGTAACTTTACCTTCGTGCCTATGGGGTGTGAAGTTAAGCAACTTTGTTATTCTTGAATAAAAGTATCCTAAGCTATCATTAGATGAAGATCGATATAGAATTTTTGTCTTTCCATTTCGAATTTGTGAAATCGTTATAGCCTCAAAATCTCCTCTTCCATCAACGGTAACTATCAGGGCATTTTTATATTCTGAAAGACAGTATACGCTGTATCCATGACATTCATGATGTCTCAAGTATGATGACTTATGTTCAATTTTATTTTTTTTTATAAAGTTAATAAATTCTTTTCGCTTTATTCCATCTCTGACTATTTCTTGTTCAATTCTATTTTTAAAAATTTCTAAACCAGCAGGATTATTTTTGGTTTCATGAACAATTCTATCAAAATAAAATAATAAATCTTTTTCTGCTTTAAAGCCTTGTGAATAACCGTATACTATTTGATCTACATTTTTTAATTTCAAATTTTGACTTTTTAAAACATAATTAATTGAATTAACTGGCCATTTACGATCTTGTTTTATTCTTGAAAATCTCTCCTCACTTACGCATGCCACAATAGTGTTGTTTTTTACTAAACACGCGCCAGCTGTATAATCGTTTGTGATTCCTAATATGATCATAAAATTATTAATTTCTTAATATACTTTTAAAAATTTTTATGTGCTTTTTAAGGCTTATTTTTTCCAAACCTATAATTCTCGATTTTTTTTTCATTTTATTTATTTCTTTATTGCTAGAGTTTAAATACATATTTATTGAATTAGATAAGTTTTTATAGCTTATTTTTTTTACTATATATCCATTAATTTTATTAATAATTAAATCTTCTGCTACACCAATGTTAAAACTAATAACTGGCAAACCAGAAATTACCGCTTCATTAATCATCATGGGTCCAACATCATCTATAGATGGTGACACAAATATGTCAGATAGTTGGTAAACTTCAGAAAGTTTATGTTCAGAATCAATATTACCTAAGTTAATATATTCTACATCCAAGTTTTTTAATCTTTCTTCAGCAAATTTATCACCTATAGATAGTAAGCAAAATTTATTTTTTAAAAGATAAGATTTGTTAATCAAGTGTTCTATGGCAGATATCAATATATCCACTCCTTTTCTTAAATTTGAAGAGGAGCGAAAAAGGATAATTTTTTTTTTGGTATTTATCCTCCAAGAATTATTTTTTTTTACTTGGGGTTTAGGTTTGAATAATTTTTCATCAACGGGTAACATTAATTTATAATTTTTATGATTTTTTGCAATTGGCGAATTTTCTATTTGTTTGCCCATCCATTTACCCGTGTATAAAAAATTTACCTTTGAATTTTTAAAAATTTCTATTTTATTTTTTAAAGTAATTTTTGGTCTATTTTGAAATAGTGGTCTAATGGCTGGACAATTAGCACATGTGCTTTTAAAATTTTTACATCCCCAATTAACATGGCATCCTCCTGTTAATGGTGCAATATCAATCACGTTCCAAAAAATCTTACATTTATATTTTTTATATATTTGAGTAAATAAAATTGGATTAATAAAATTCGATATCCAATGAAAAATAACTATATCTGGTTTGAATTTTTCAAAAAAATTTATTTCATTTATGTCATTTATTAAATATCTATTCTTATTATAAAACGCATATTTGTTTCTCTCAGTTAATAAGAAAAATTCAGATTTATTTAAAAAGTTATTAAAAATATTATTTTTATTTATTTCAATAACGCTTGAAAAATTACTTTTTTTTTTATTAACTAAAAAATAAGAGATAAAGTTGTTTTTTTTTAAATTATTATGAAATCTTAATGCTGCTAAACCTGCTCCTGTAAAATCATCATTGCTTAAATGTAAAATTTTTTTTCTCATATCAAAATTTTTTTAAAATTAGTTTTAGAGTTAATTTTAATTATTTTAGTTATTTTTTTTTTAGTCTTTTTATCAAGTGTGATTTTTTGAATATTAAGAAAGATTTCAATTTGTTTTTTTAAACTAATTCTGTCGGGTAAATCTAATTTTTTTTTTGAGATAGAAGTTTTATCAAAGTTTACTATTATTAATGTATCAATCTTGGGCATAAGATTTAAATATTTTTTAATAATAGCTTTGTGTTTACTTTTTTCAGTAAAATACAAATAAATAATTAATCTTTGAACAAATCCTTCGCTATCTATTAAGATTTTATTTTGAATTTTTTTTGATAAATAATAAGAAGAAAATTCTTCTTTGAACCAAAGTTCCATCAATTTCTTAAATTTTCTAGAACATTTTAAATTGCTAATGATATATAAAACAAATTTTGAAAAGGCTTGATTTTTTTTTTTCGTTTTTTGAAAAATTTTAGAGACTATTTTTTTATAATTATTAAAATATTTATTGTTACTGTTTTCTTTTTTTTCAATTTTTTTTGAAGTTAAATTTTTCCAATTTTTCTCAGATTTTAAAAAATATTTAATTTTTTTTACAAAACTACTCTTTATAATCCTAAAGTATAATAAGCTTTTTTCTTCATCTTTATTTAAAACAAAATACTTTCCTGAATAATAATAAATTAGAGATCTATAGTCATACGAGTCTTGGAGGTTTAGCTTATTTTTTAATTTCGTCTTTCCGCTTCCAGAAACTCCAAAAAATTCTATTACTTTTTTCAATTTACTTATAATTTATTTTTTTAATTAATTAGATCTTTTCTCCAAAATTCAATTCCAGCTATTTTTGATAGTTCTTCATCGGTAGTATAAAGTCTTGATTTAAAAAAAAATTTTAAATTTAATATTAATTTTCTGTCTACTAAGGACCTATTGCTATATCTGTTTGAATTTTCATTATAATAATGTCCACCTCCCGACATACCTATACCTGATATAATAACTTTTTTTTGTGGATTTATTTTAAGCGCGTACAGTATTGAAAAAAAACCTGTTGATGCTCCGGTTAATCTGCCATTTTTCATAGATTTAATTAGATGAATAATTTTATTAAAAAATTTACTTTCATAATAAGTTTCTTTCAAAATGATGTCCAAAATATGAAAATTAAAAAAATTCGACTGGATCATTAGTTGTTCAAAGTTTGAGAAAGTAATAAATTTTGTATTCTTTTTAAAATTATATTTTTGTAAATCTAATTTACCTGATCTGGAAACCACAATATCTGGTGATGCATCCAAAACTCTTTTTTGAACCTCAATATTTTTTTCGAATTCTCTTGCTCCAATTACTGAAATTATATTTGCGGAAGGAAAAAAAGTTTTATAAGTTTTTGCTCTTTCAGCGGCTCCATTAGCAGCATAAACATCGGTAACTTCAATATTTGGCATTGGTGAGTGAGGTTTTGAACCTAAAACTAAAACATAATCATTTTTATTATGCATCGGTTATAATTTAAAATTATTCTCCACCTGTAATATTAATTACTTCGCCTGTAATAAATTGATTTTGGGATGATGTTAAAAAATAAATATAATTAGCAATATCCTTTGGTTTAGCCATTTTTTTTACAGGTAAAAGTTTAGTTCTTTTTATTAAATTTTTATTCGGTGTCTTTTTGTGAATTTTAGTTTTAGTTAAACCAATTTTTAATACATTATAAAATACATTTTTTTCTGCAATTTTTCTCAAATAGCTTGGTATAAATTCATTTAAGTGTTTCGCTAATGAGTATTCAAATGTTTTATTGCCTCCTCCAAATTTTACACCGACACTTGAAGAATTAAGTATTCTTCCCCACTTATTTTTAATCATGTTTTTCAATGATTTTCTTATAATCAATAAAGGTATTATAGAATTTATCTTAAGACTTTTATCTATAGTTTTTATTGAAAAATTTTCAAAAGACTTGGTGTTTATATAACCAACCAAGTTAATTATTATATCATAATTAGCGTCAAATTTTTTTAAAATACTTTTTTCACTTCCTGTAAACAAATCCGATTTTATAAATTTACAATTTTTATTGTATATTTTTTTTACTTTTGAATTAGTGTTGTAATGCAAATGAAGCTGGTAAAAATTTTTTTTTAAAAAAATATTTACTAATTCAACGCCTATATCTGAACTACCACCAATTATTAAAATTTTTTTTTTCATTAATTAAAATATTGAGAGTTTTTTTTGCCCATAAATGTTCCTTCAACGTCACAAACATTACAAGGTGTAAAATTTCTATTAGATTTATTTAACTGTTTTCTAATACTCATAGACTTATTACTAAACCATATATCTATAAGTTTTTCTTTATTTAAATTTCCTAATATTATTTTTTTTCCCCAATCATGCGGGCACATCAAAACATCACCCTGGTAATCTAAAAAAAATGTATACGAAGGAATATAACAAGGATTTTTTAGACTTTGTTTTAAACTTTTTATTTTAAATTCAGCGTTTTCCATCAAGCCCGCTCTATTGCTCAAAGTTATTCCAAAATCTTGGTCTTCTGAGTAATATCTATGTCTTACAATAAATTGATTCTTTTGTAATTTTGCTTCTGTACAGAGATTTTCTAGTTTTATTGCATTTTCTTCATCATCATAAGCACTAATAAGAATTTTATTTAGGCCATTTTCAAATAATTTATTTAATCTTTTTAAATTTAATGGATCTCCATTCGTAACAAGTTCTATGTTTGACTGTGGAAGATGAGTCCTGGTCATATTAATAAGATTATAAATATTTTTATCAATTAAAGGTTCAACAAAACCACTATACCTGATTGTACCTTTATATTTTAACCCTTCTAGTTCATTACATAATTTTTGATGTAAAAAATTACTTATAAATTCTTTTTTATCTACAAAATCTTTTGCACTTCTTGGGCAAAATGAACAAGTCCTATTGCAGGTTCCTGACTCGCTGATCTCTATTTCGGTAGGCAAAGGTAACATTTTTCCATTAAATTTAATTAGTTGAATTTTTTCCTCAACAGTTTTTGACTTATTTTCTATATTAGGATCAACAAATTTTTTTTTCATTTAAAGATTTTTAAGTTATAATAATTTATAATAATAATTGCTAACATTTATTTTTTAATCATCTTTCTTACTTTTTTTAAATCAGCTATTGTATCTACAGCGATGGACCTATCTGACATTTTTAACATTTTGACTTTATAACCAAGCTCGATAAATCTATTCGACTCAAGATCTTCAATTGACTCCAATAATGTCTTTTTTTTTATTGATGTAAAATTTTTTAAGGATTTGTAAGGAAATGAGTAAATACAAACTTGTCGCCAACCTTCAATAAAAGATTTTTTTTTATTTGAAGGTATTGGAGCTCTAGACATATACAAAAGACTCTCATTTCTATCGAAAACAACTTTAGGTACATTTGGGGAATAAAACATTTCTTTATCTTTTATTTTTGTATAACCATTTATAATCAAGTCTGGATTTTTTTTTGCATAATTTATAATCTTTTTTATATCAGAAGGATTGCAGATTGGTTCATCACCTTGAACATTAATATAAAATCTTTTTTTAATTTTTTTTGCTACTTCTGCAATTCTATCAGTTCCCGTTAAACATTTTCTTGAAGTTATTATTGAATTTATTTTATTTTTGGCACAAATTTTTTGAATTCTCTTATCATCAGTTGCTACTATTATTTTGGACGAAGAAACAACTTTTTTACATTGATTATAAGTTCTTACAATCATTGGAACTCCACTTATATCTAACAGTGGCTTTCCAGGTAATCTTTTAGAACTATATCTTGCTGGTATAATAACTAAATAATCGATCATTAAATTTTTTTCATTATATTAATTTTGTATTTAGTGGCTGTTAAAGAAATTATTTTTTTAGCTTTATTCTCTAATTTATAATTTTGAAATAGATCATCCATTTCATATTTTTTTGGACTGCTATCATTGTAACCATCAAGTCCTGCTAAATAAATTTTTTTAGCTTCTCCACTTGTAGATATGCCTAAAGCATAGGAAATTGCTAGGGAATTTGGTAAAACTACATATTTTTTTTCAAACTTGAATTTTTTGTTTTTTACCTGCAAACCAAAGTCTAAAACATTTTTTGATTTAATTTTTGATTTAATATTTTTGGAAAAACTAGAGTAAGGTGTAATTAAATATTTATTAAATTTTTTATATTTATCAATGTCTGAAAGTAATCTTAGCGTATGACAAACTATATGAGCAAAAATATATTTTTTTGGTATAGGATTAATAGCATTTAAAACTAAAACGATTGGTTTGAATTTTTTAATAAATTTGATTATTTTATTTTTATTTGACACAACTGAATTTCCAGGACCTATTATCAGCACATCTTTATTTTTTATTACCTTGTTTGGCTGCCAAGAACCTTTATTAACATCTTTATAAAACTTTTTGCCTAATGAAATTAGCTCTTTACTATACCTTTTGCCTCCCACAGTGCTTAGATAGTTTAAATTTGAATAAATATCCTCAGTATCAAACAGATTTGTGCTCAACATTTCTTGAACAAAAGTTGGATGAATAGAGTTGAGTCCGGCATAATAGTAGAACGGATTTGAACCCCATTTATATTTTTCTTTAATTGGATCAAAATAATCTTTTACTAATTTTAATAAATTAACCAGTTTGTCATTACCTGATTTTTTATTTTTGAATTCTAAAATTGCATATTCGGTTTTTGTATTGCCTGGTCCACGTCCCATTCCAGCAACAGTAGAGTCTACCCATTCAACCGAATTTTTAATTGCTGAAATAGAATTTTCTAGAGCTTTACCCATGTTGTCATGAGTGTGTATGCCCATAGGGCCTCTCCAATGTAACCTTATTTTTTTAATTATCTTTGAGGTCTTCTCAGAATCAAGGCTTCCTAAACTATCTGCAAAATATAAAATATCAGCTTTTGCTTTTTTAATATGCAAAACAGAATTTTTAATATCTTTAAATGATAACTCCGGTATTTGCATTATATTAACTCCAACCTTATATCCAGATCTTTTAAGCCAATTTATCAAAGGCACTGTTGATTTTATTTCGTTATGGTGACAGGCAATTCTTATTAATGAAATCAGAGAATTTTTCTTCGGTATAAAATTTTTTCTAGCTAAAGATATAATATCTTTACTATTAATAAAATCTGCAGCATTAATCATAATTCCAATTTTTAAATTTTTTGGAATTTTTAAACTTTTAAGAAAACCTTCTTCAGAGTAAGCACAAGGGCCTTTGGTTTTAATTTTATCAATAAACCTAAAACCTATCTCAACATAATCGACTTTTACATCATCCATTACTTTAAGATATTGATTAATCAAATCCTTTTTAAATTCCCAGTTATTATAATAACCGCCATCTCTTAAGGTACAATCAACTAGCTTAATTTTATTTTTTTTCATTATCAATTTTATCAAAATATTTTAAAAGAACTTAAAATTTAAATCCAGTTAAAGTTTTTTTTCTTTATCAAGTTCATTTCTAAGATCATCATATTCTTTCATTTTTTTTTTCATAAAATTAAGGGTTAATTGAGTTTTTGTTTTTACACCTTTTGCTGTTAAAATATAAAAATAATTATCTTTTGATTCTAAATTAAATCTATTTTCATTTTTACTAAAATTTTTGATTTTAATTAAGCCTTTTTTTTTTAAAGCTTTTAAACAATAATTTATTTTACCAAGACTTAATGCTAGCTCTTCTGCTAATTTTCTTTGAGTAATTTTAGGATTGCCACTTACTTTTCTTAAAACGTTAAATTGATCTGGTTCATTTTTTTTATTCACAATTTAAGAGTGGTTTGGCATTTAAAATTGGTGTGTATAAACATATAAATATTAAAATTTTTCTAATCATTTCTTTCCTTAAAAAAAATATTTGACTTTTTGTTCAATTTTTGAACAATATAACAAAGTATCATTATCTTACAAGAATTTTATAATGTGTTTTTGCTATCAAAATGACAGAAAAAGATAAAACTATTTATCAACTTAATAAATTTTTCTCTAAAAAATATAAATTCTACAAAGAGAAAAAAAATTCTAATGAAAATATTTTGTTAGTTGATAGAGAAAGAGTCGACGCATTATTCCCAAATGCAATAATTAACTTGGCAGTTTCAAAAAAAAGTAAAATGAACGTAATTTTGCTTACAGATTTAGAATCTAATACAACTTCATTAAAAATTTACAGACATCTTGGATTCAATAAAATTGTGAGAGGATTTAACAAATTATTAATTTTTAAAAAATTAAATTTGTTTATTTTTTCAATAATAATATCTTTTCTTGCTATTTTTAAAATATATCAAAATGGATTTAAATGGTTGATTGATAAATACTATGTAAAAAATATTTTGATTGGTGACCTAGTTTATGATCATAATATTAGATTTCATCATCGATATAAAAAAACCAAAATAGATTATTATTTTATAAAACTACTAATTAAAGCAACGTTTAGATTGCTTGTAATAGAAGAATACTTCAGAAAATTTAATATTAAAAGAGTAGTAGTTGGTACTGAAACTTATACTTTTAATTCTGGAATTGCTTTAAGAATTGCTACTTTTAAAAATATAAAAAATTATACTCCTCTTCAATCTTCTTCAAATAGTGGTGATTTTGAAATTATTAATTATAAAAAAAGTTTTATAAAATATGGGCCATTGAGCATTTGTCATGATAAAAAAAATTACAAAAAATTTATAAGTATGAAAGTTAAAAAAAATAAAATTGAAAACTTTTATAAAAAAAGAAAAAATTTCAAGACAATAAATTTTTTAACAATAAAAAATTTTAAAAAAGCAAACAAGATTTCTGCTCAAGGAAAAAAATTTTTAAAAAAAATCCAAGATAAAAAAAAGAATGTGATTTTATATGCTTCTCACGCTTTTTCTGATTCAGCACATTTTATGGGTATTAATTTCACATTTGAAAATTACTATCATCAATTTCAAGAAACATTAAAATTTATATCAAAACACGATAAAAAAAATATATGGATATTTAGATCTCATCCAGCATCTTTATTACCAGAAGAAACTCAAAAAATGAAAAATTTAGTTAATAAATACAAAAAAGAAAATATCTTTATGTGCCCTAGTGGTGTACCCATAGTTTCTTTATATAAGATTTGCCAAAGTCTTGTTACGGGAAGAGGAACTGCTGGGTTAGAGTTTGCTTCGGAAGGTAAACCAATAGTTATATGTGGCACTGCTATATATTCAGGACTAAATATTGCCATTGAAGCAAAGTCAAAAAAACATTATTTCAAAATCTTAAAAAATATTAATTTTTTTAAAAAATTAAATAAGAAAAAAATATTTAATGCAAAACGTGTTATTTATTTTTTAGAAAATGGATTTTATATAAAAAACCATGTTGATGAATTTGCTTTAAAAAAAGATAAGCTTGGATCTAATTTTTTTAAAAACTCATGGGGAGCAAAATTATCTATTTTGCTGAAAAATGTAGATAAATACTTGATGGCTGATATTAATAAAAGCAATGCATTTAAAAAAATAGTAGATGTTGTTTAATAAATCTAATTATTTATTAATCTCATAAAATTAGTATAGATGTTCTTTTTTAATCATTTTATTTTTTTTTATTTGTGCTTTTGTTTTTTTTCCTAAAATATTTTTTAGACTTGAAAAATTTTTATTTTTTTTTGATCTCAAAAACTTTATATTGTTAATTGTAATTAATTCGTCAGCTTCTATATTTTTAGATGAATAACAAACACGCCTTGTATATTTAAGTATTTTTTTTTCTGGAGCTTGTATAATTTTATTTTTTTTACCAAGCATTACTTCTAATTTTCGAATTGAATTAATTATATTTTTTAATTCAATATAATCAGAGGAAATAGAATGATCTCTAAAATTAGAAAATTTTTTATCAATAGTGAAGTGCTTTTCAATAATTTTAGCACCCAAAGCTACAGATGCTAAGGATGCCTCAGTACCAATAGTATGGTCAGAATAACCTATACAAAAATCAGTTTTTTCTGACAGATAAGATATAGACCTTAAATTAGCATATCTTGGTTCGACGGGATAACTTGTTACACAATGTAAAAATGCAACTCTTTTATGAGCTTCTTTTTTTCCCAAAATATTGTAAATAAATTTTATAATCTCATTAAGATTTTTTATTTCTATCATTCCTGTCGATATTATTAAAAATTTTTTTGATCTAAGAATATTTCCCATAAGAGGAAAAAAATTATTATCACTAGATGCAATTTTAATTATGCTGGTATTTTTTTTAAGAAAATTCGCACTTTCAAAGTCTAAAGCTGTCGACATAAATAAAATCTTGTTTTTTTGAGCAATTTTTTTTAAGAATAGAAATTCTTTAAAAGTAAATTCAAATTTTTTTAGTCTATTAAATCTTTTTTTGTCAGTATTTTTAATAAAATAATTGGTCTTAAAAGTTTGAAATTTTACTGCGTCAGCTCCTGCTTTAGCTGCTAAAACAATTAATTTTTTTGCTAAATTGAGATTTCCCTCATGGTTATTTCCAATTTCAGCAATTATAAATGTTTTCTTTAACTTTTTAAAATGAGTTAATTTCATTTATTAAGAACTATTTAGCCTCTTTCCAAAATTTTTTGTACCATTCAATATATTTAACATAACCCGCTTCAATTGAGTTTTTTGATTTAAAATTTAAAAGTTTCTTAGCTTTATCTATTTTAAGTGTTCCTCTTTCAGGCATAAATTTTTCTCTTTCTTTGTAAGAAACAACTATTTTTGGAAATTCTGTTTTTAATATACCTATAAGATCATTAATTTTTCTTGCATTGCCAAATGTAATATTAAAAGTTTCATTTATCGCATTTTTATTAATACAGCATTCTGAAATTCCAGCTACCAAATCCTCAATATATGTAAAATCTAATTTATCCTCTCCATCTCCATTAATATTTATTTCCAAACCTTGAATGGCATTTTCAATAAATATTTGACCAACACGTCTGCTCACACATCTCTCTCCATAGAGAGCTGAGGGTCTTATAATAGTATAAGGCAGATCAAAAACCTGTCGGTATGCTTTCACCATTAATTCGCCAGCATATTTTAATGTTCCATAAATTCCTATTGGATTACATTTGCTATCCTCATCAACTTCAATCTTATCAAAATTTCCATAAACCATACTGGACGACATATAAATAACATGAGTTTTATTAGCTCTGGCATAGTCTAGAGTATTTTCTAAGGTTCTCAGACTGTGATCAAAAGTAGTATGTGGATCTTTATTTGATCTGTTAGCATGTGATACTGCAGCTAAATGAATAATTATATCTGGTTTAATCGAACTATAAATAGAAGAAATTTCATGATAATTTCTTGCATCTTGGATTATTAATTGAATATTGTTTTCTTTTAATAAGTTTATTCTGCTATTTAATATCCTTTTATACAAACTTTGGTTTACAATTTCACTGTTATCTAGTGAATAAAGATTATTCACTGACAAACTATCAACGACTATTGGTAAATTACCACTTTTTTTAAGATGAAATGCAAGATTATGTCCGATAAAACCACAACCACCTACTAATAAAATTTTATTATTTTTCATTTCTTGTAAGTTTAATAAGGGTTTTGCAGATAAAATCTATCTCAAAGTTTTTTAATTTTGGATAAACTGGCAGTGATATATTTGTTTTGCTGTATAAATCTGAATTTACATAATCTTTAAGATTAATTTTATATTTATTTTTATAATAAGACATTCGGTTTATAGGTGTAGAATAATGAACACTAACTCCAATTCCTAATTTTTTAAATTCTTTTAAGATAAAATCTCTTTTTTGACAAAAAATTTGAAAAACAAAATACGAATTATTATTTGAAAAAGGTTCAAATACTACCCCTTTAAGATTTTGTAAATTTTTAATATATCTTTTTGCGATTTTTTTTCTTATTTTTAAATTATTCTTATATTTCTTGATTTGTTTATACCCTAACGCAGCCTGAAAATCTGTCATCCTATAATTATATCCTAAATCTTTAACATCATACTCACCCTGTTTTTTTCTATCCTTTATGTCTTTATCGATACCAAATCCCTTTAATTTTTTAATTTTTTTATAAAATTTTAAGTCGTTTGTAACAACTGCTCCACCTTCACCTGTAGTTATTTGTTTAGTTGGATAAAATGAAAAACTTCCAGTTACACCAAAATTTCCAACATGTTTTTTTTTATGAAAAGTTCCTAACGCATGCGCGCAATCTTCAATAATAATTATATTTTTTTTTTTACAAAAATTAACTATTTCTGTCATTTCACATGGAATTCCTGACATGTGCACTACAATCAATCCTCTAGTTTTATTTGTAATTTTTTTTTTAATACTTTTTAAATTTAAATTTCCTGTAAAATTATGATTATCCGCAAAAACTACTTTTGCTCCAGTATACTCAACAGCATGTGCTGTTGCAGTATGGGTCATTGCAGGTACAATTACTTCATCACCTTTTTTAAAACCGCTGGCAATACAAGAAAGGTGTAATCCTGCTGTGCAACTTGATACTAAACAACAATATTTTGCTTTAGTAAATTTCTTAATTTCATTTTCAAAAAGCAAAGTATATTTACCGTGTGCTAGCCAACCACTTTTAATAATATTTTTAACAAGATTTAAGTCTTCATTAAAAATATTTGGATTTGAAAACTTTATTTTCATTTTTAAAGATACCTTATTATAATTTTTTTTCCAAATTTAAGAGATTCATCTGCTGCAAAACATACTGACATTAAATCAATTTGCTCCTTTAGAGTAATAATTGGTTTAACTTTATTTTTTTTTAGAATATCAATAAAGTTTTGAATCAATTTTTTTCTGTTCTTTTTATCAGGATATCTTTGCTTTATTTTTTTAGGTTTTTCTTTTGAAATAGAAAATGCTCCAAGACTTGAATTTACCATCGTTTTGTCTTGTTGATAAACTCTTACTTCGTGAAAATGATTATGTATCGCAACTGCATTAGCAGTAATCTTTACAATTATATTATTAGGAAATTTTAAAATATAAATAACTAAACTATTTTTAGTATATAAAGTTCCAGTATTTCCTTTTTTTGAACCAAAAGCTTGAACAGAGATTGGTCTTAATTTTAAAAACCACATTATTAAATCAAACATATGTATTGCTGCACCAAGAGTTATTGAATAATTTTTAATCTTGGAACGCCATTCAGAAAGTTTATATTTTCTTCCCCAAATATAATCTGCCTCTATATATAAAACTTTTTGTTTATTAATATTTTTTTTAAAATTTAAAAAAAGATCATTTGTTCTTAAAACTAAGTTAGATGTTATTTTGATTTTTGGATTTTTTTTTAAAAGATTATAAATATTTTTTAGTTCATTTTTTTTTAAACAAATAGGTTTTTCAACAATAATGTTCTTTTTCGCCTTTATTGATTTTATAATCTGTTTATAGTGAAAGTTATCATAGCTTGCTATTGAAACTAGATTAATCTCTTTATTTTGAAAAATTTCTTTATCATTAGATACTATGTTTTTGTTAGGATATTTTTTTTTTAATTGAATAGCTTTTTTTTTATCCTTCTCACATATGGCTATAACATGGGAATTTTTATATCCTTCAATAGCTTCGAGGTGCTTTTTACCGATACCCATTCCTATTATGGCGGCTTTAATATTCATAACTGATTTTATTTTTTAATATTTTTTTTAATCCTTATTAAATCTTTTTTTGTGTCTCCATTATGGCGGCTTTAATATTCATAACTGCTTTTATTTTTTAATAATTTTTTAATTCTTATTAAATCTTTTTTTGTGTCTACTGATAACTTTATTTTTCCTCGATATTTATTTGATTTAAAGTTTTTAATTTTTAATTTTGAGTGATTTCTATAAAAATATTTTGTTACATGTTCTGCTTCGTCTGAATTCATCTCTTTAAGAAAATATTTTAAAGATGCTGTATTAATTATTTCAACAGATTGCCCTTTGGGAAATGTTCTTGGAAATACATTTGTAATTATATCATATTTTTTAAAAGATTTTTTTTTAGAAATTAAAATAATATTATCTATAATTTTAGAATCCATTAACGGACTATCACCATTTATTCTTAAAAAATTTTTTTTTTTATAATATAATGCTGTATCTAGTAATCTTTTAGCTACATTTTTTAGATCTCCTCTAAAATAAGTTATTTTATTATTCTTCAAATATTGTATTAATTTATTATCTGTTTTTGATGTTGACGTAGATACTACTATTTTAGAAACTTTTTTTGATTTTTTTACCCTTTTTATTACATGCCATATAAGTGGCTTTCCATTAATGTTGTGCAGAATTTTATTTTTAAATCTTTTAGAACTAGTTCTTGCTTGAATAATTGCTAACAATTAATTAACCGTCTTTATTTGATATTTTGTATACAAATTTTAAAAATATTGAAAGTTCTTTTTAGTAAAAAATAGTATATAATGAAATATCTTGATATTAAATCAAAAAAAAAATTAAAATAACTACATGTGTGGTATAGCGGGATATTTCGGAAAAAATAGATTTGATACTAAAAAAATTCAAAAAATATTAGGAACCATGAGTAGAAGGGGGCCAGATTCTAATGGTTTTAAGGAAATAAATAATAGAAAAAACTTTTTAAGTCTTTTTTTTTCCAGATTAAATATAATTGATAACGATGACAGATCCAACCAACCTTTTTTTTATAAAGATAAATATTTAATATTTAATGGAGAAATTTATAATTATTTAGAGCTCAAATCTGAATTAAAAAGTAAAGGATATTTTTTTAATACCACGTCTGATACCGAAGTTTTAATAAAAGTTTTGGACCATTGGGGAGAAAGTGGAATTAAAAAACTTGAAGGTATGTGGTCTTTTTTTTTTTACGACTTAACAAAAAAACAAGGAATATTATGCAGAGATAGATTTGGAGAAAAACCACTTTTTTATTATAATAAAAATAATGAGTTTGTTTTCGGTTCAGAGATTAAAATTATAAAAGAGATTTTAAACAAAAAGCTATCATTAAATTTTAAAAGAGTGGAAGACTTTTTGAGGTATGGTTATAGAAAACTTTATAAAGATAATTCTACTTATTTTAAAGAAATTTCAGAATTCCCGAGAGGATGTTATTTTATAATTAAAAATAATAAAATTATCAAAAAGAATTATTGGAAAATAGAATATAAAAAAAGTAAAAAAAATGAAAATGAAAGTTTTAAGGAAATAAAAGAACGTCTTTTTAAAGCTATAGAGATAAGATTAAGATCAGATTTTCCTATTGCTTTTTTTTTAAGTGGAGGAATAGATAGTAATTCATTAGCTTTTATAGCTAAAAGATATTTTAAATATGATGTAAAAACATTTAGTATTATTGGGGATGATAAAAGATACGACGAAAGTGAATATATTAATTTTAGTTCAAAACAGTTAGGTGTTGAACATAAAAATTTAAAAATTAACTTTAAAAAAATAGATTTTTTAAAACTATTAAAAAAGCAAATAAATTATCATGACTCACCAGTCACAACTATCAATTCTTTATTACAATTCGCATTATTCAAAAAGGTAAAAAAAAGTGGTTATAGACTAACTTTTAGTGGTTTTGGAGCAGATGAAATATTTTCAGGATATTACGATCATCATCTTCTCTATCTAAATGAAGTTAAAAATAATAAAAAATTATTTAAAATATCTTATGAAAACTGGAAAAAAAACATACTTCCTCTTACACGTAATCCAATACTTAAAAATCATATAAATTTTATAAAAAAAGAAAACCTAATGAAACACACATACCAAATTGAAAAATTTAAAGATGGTATTTTTAAGAAAAAAAAGAAGGTTGCTTTTGTTGAAGAAAAATATGCAAATTCTTTTATGAAAAATAGAATGATTAATCAAATAAGAAATGAAACTGTACCTGACGGATTAAAAGAAGATGACCTAAACTCAATGTATTATTCTATAGAGCACAGAAGTCCATTTTTAGACAGCAAACTATTTCAAGAATGTTTAAATATGCCATCTGATTATTATGTAAAAAATGGTTTGGCAAAATGGCCTCTAAGAAAAATTGTTGAGGGCATTGTTCCTGATAAAATTAGATTAAATCCAAGAAAAACAGGATTTAATGCTCCTTTTGAAAATTTATTCAATCTAAAAGATAAAAAAAATGTTAATTTCTTATTAAGTGATAGTGAACTATTTGATATTATTGAAAAAAAGGAACTTTTAAAATTAGTAGAAAAAAATAAAAATTTTTCTTCTGTAGAAAATATTTTTCTCTTTAACTTTATTTCTACAAAAATCTTTTTGCAGAATTTGTAAAAATTTATTTTTATTTTAAAAAGATCATTATCTAGTGTAAAAATCTATGTGGGAATATTTTCGCTTGGCGTTAAAAATCATGCCATTACCTTTAAATTTATGATCAATCACACTAAAGTTTTTTTTATTTATTTTTTTCCAGTTATTCTTTTTATAAAATTTTACAAGATTGTTATTACACATTAAAAATGAAATTTTTCTGTTATTTTTAATTATTTTATTATTAAAAGCCATTAGTAACTTTGAAAGTTTTCTGTTTCTGTAATTTTTTTTAATTATAAGAGTATCAAATAATAAATATTTTTTAAAAAAACTTGTTTTCATTTTTCTAGATCTCAAAAGTGTGTATCCAATTATTTTTTTGTTAATAGTTAAGATGTTGTGAATATCAGATGATTTAATATTTTTTTTAAAAAATTCAAGTTGAAGCTTTAAACCAAATTTCCAATACGTATCTTTTAGTAAGCATATAGATTTTATCTCTTCTTTAGATAGTCGAGAAGTTTTTTTTGAAATTAACCTAGTCATTATTATTAATTATATTAAAACTTTCCAAAAGCAATTAGTGTAAACTTGTTACTATTTTCCTTAATTCTCTCAATAAGAATTGGAGTAAAATTACAATTTTTAATAAGTAAATATAATGAATTAAGTGTAAAAACATGCAAATGATCAATCGCAAACTCCTCTCTATCTTTATTGATTTTTGAAGCTTCAGTAGCATCTGGAACTTCTATATAAAAAAAATTTTCTTTTTTGATTAAATTATTTTTAATTTTTTTTAACATTTTTGTAGGATTTTCTACATGCTCTAATACTTTATTTAGAGTCACAATGTTAAATTTTTTATTAAATTTAGATTTAAAAAAATCAATATTTTTTGTTTTAATTTTTAATTTATTTTTAATATGATTTGATGCATTTTTATCTGGATCTAGAGCTGTACAGTCTAAACCTTTTTTTTTCATTTCATATGGAAAAACGCCTAGTCCAGAACCTACGTCCAATAATTTATATTTTTTTTTGTTTTTGAAAAAATTTTTTGAAAAATTTAAAATTCTTTTTACTCGAAAATAATTATCTGATTTGCTTTTTGGCAAAGAAATAATTTTTTTAAAAGTCTGATTTAATTTATCACCATAAGTGCTGGCAACATATTCTTTGTTATATAAGTTATTTAAATCTATTTTTATGACGGAGAACCAATGTCCACAAATTTTACAACTCTTATAATATCTAGAATATTTTCTATAATCAATTTTTAGTTTTATTTCTCTTGGAACAGGCTTGGTATAGTTAAATCTTTTTTTAAATTTATTATTATTGCAAAAAATACATCTATTAATTTTTTTCATTATATTACTTAAACCATCTTAATAATAACTTTTCTTTTTCGCAATATTTTTTAAAATTATATCTGCCTTATGAGTAATCTTTATACGATTATTTTTACCGACTGCAAATTTTCTATTTTTTTTTTTTATTCTCACTTTTTGGACCAATTCCAACCTGGGATTAAAAAGTTTTTAATCTTCCAAATATTTTTTTCTTTATACCAAATTTTTTTATTTCTAAATTTTTCAGCTATTTTATAAAAACTTTTTTTTGAAATTCCCAAATATTCACAAAATAAATTTATTTCTTTATGAGGTGTCTGACTCCCTATTTTCTTTACACTAGCGATAGCCTTCTTTCTAGTAATTCTTCCTTTTCTAATTTCTATTGATAAATTATCCCACGCTCTTGTGAAGCCAAATTTATACCACTTCATCCAATGATGTATTGTAACCAAAAATTCATCATCTATGTCAGCAAAATTATATATACCAGTCTTGGGTTTTATGGCTGGCGTAAATCCTTTTTTTTTTGATATATTAAATATTTTTAATGGGTCCCATTTAAAAAAGTATCCTAAAAATATCTCCTTTACTTGGTTTTTCTTTTTTATTTTTTCATCAACCCATATATATGGGGACATATCTTTAGTAGTAGTTCTTTGATCTACCCAATCTTTTGCAACGGTAGATTTTGTATTTCCAAATAACTTTCTCCATTTATTAGTTAAGTATTTTTCATTTAGCATAATTTTTTTACTACCATATTCATTTCTTGAATTTTCAGCCCAAAGTACTAATGGAACTTTAAAACTTACAGCTAATCGAACAGGTATTGCATGCATTGCCATATGCATAGGAATTAATGGTTCGCCAAATTTAATAAATGATTTTAAAATAAATTTTTTTTCTATTTTTTGATTAACTGTAAAATCAACATGGCTAACACCTAGATTAATTAAATTTTGTAAATTTTTTGATCCAATTTTATTTCTACTAGGAGTTTTCCAGGTTACACATAAGGGTTTCAAATTATATTTTAAAGCATTAACTACCTGCCATGTGCTATCCTTTCCACCGCTTACTGGGATAATACAATCATACAAATTATTTTTTTTTTTTACTTTTGAAATAATTTTTTCAAACTCTTTTTTTCTCTTTTTCCAGTTAATCCGCTCTTCTGTTTTGGTAATTTGTTCACAAACGCTACATAGCCTTTTTTTGTAATTATATGAAATATTTGGCCTTGTATTTGGTAAAATACATTTTTTACAATAATTTAATTTATCCATAATCTATTTTTTAATAATACCAAAGTGCTAAGCTTATAGATAGAGAAAAAAGTAAAAATCTAAAATAAACTAATGATGAATATTTAAGTTCACTTGAAATCTGAATCAAAGCATTAAAAAAAATATAAAGCTAAAGTAATTTTTTGCTAAATTATTCATCAATCAATAATACTTTATTTTTTTATGTTATTGTGTTTTAGTTTCAATATAATAGATTTTTATACAAATTTTAAATTTTAAAAATACTCAGAAAAATGAAAATATTTAGGAAATCAAGAAAGTTTTATGCGGGCTATAAAAAAGTTTTGCTAAAAGATTGTGGTTCAATCATCTTGCGTGATGATGAGCAGGTAACTTTTATTCATAAAAATAGTGAATATGATGTTGCAAAAAAAAACTGGGGTTATTACGCTACTCCATCATTAAATGGAAGATTAAAAAAATTTAATTTTAGAACATTTGTTGTTAGAAATACTGATAATAAGTTCTATATCATGTTAGTTCATAAAGAAAAATATAGGCAATTTAGAAAATATATATCTGATCAAAAAAATAAAATGATTTGTGAGATTACTGAAGGCATTAAAAAAGCTTAAAATTTTATTTTCCATTTTTTTATCCAAAAATAAAAATTTATAATTAACCAAATTATCATAGAATGATCTCTATTATTACTTATATGTTCTAAAAATAGTTTTTTTATTTCTTTGTTTGAAAAAAATTTAATTGATTTAAATTTTTTTGATTTTATAATTCTTAATAAGAAAGACCTCATTTCTTTACTGAACCATTGATTGGTTGGTAATTTAAAGCCTTCAGTATGAGGATTTTCTAATAATTCACTTAAAAGTTTATTTTTAAATACTTTTCTTATTTCGACTCTATTAACTCCATTTTTTATCTTTTGGTGTTGTTTGAGAGATAAACCAAATGCTATTAAAGATTTTTCTGTAAGAGGGCTCACAGATTTAATATTTGTTAAATAATCTAAATTATCCTCCAAATCTGCTGCTTGAGCCACACTGTCGTACATTATGGCGTAATGATTATAACTGTCCAAATAATTTCCAAAATTTAGAATTTTTGAGTTATCTCTATATTTTTTTCTTTTGATATTGAATTTTAATAAATTTTTATCTGTTAAATAAAAAAATTTATCCAAAACTTTGCCCTTGATGCTAGTATCATAATGATCTTTAACAAAATCATTAAAAGTTTTTTTATTTTTTGGATGTTTGGTAGTATCATGAATATTCTGCCAATTTTTAAATTCATTTTTAAATTTTTTTATATTTATGATATCTAAAAAATTAAATAGATAAGAGGGATAGACACCTGCATTTAGATAGTTTCCTCCATATCCACTAAAAATTTTGTCATATTTGTATTTAGATAAATGTCTATATAAGTAATAAAATCCATATAAACTTGCTGTAGGAATTGGTGTATCTAAAAATTTATAAATTTTGGGTAAATCTTTTATAAGATCTTTATAGTTGATATTTAAAATTTTATGTTTGTCTGAAAAATCTTTAGCTATTAACTTAGACATTTTTGTTTCATCAAAATTATATTTATTATCGAAAGCAACAGTATAGGAATGAATTTCTGATTTATTACTTAAATTTTTTTTTAAATTCCAAAGAATCATTGCGCTATCTATACCTCCAGAGGTGGATGTAGCTAAATTTTTTTTATTGTCTTTTAAAATTGTAGCCAAAAAATTTTTTATGTTTTTAGAAAAATCTTTACTGAAATTAATATTTTTAAAATTTTTTAAACTGAAACTATTTTCATCGTAAAATTTTTTAACAGATATATTTAAACTAGAGTCAATTTCTATATAATCTGTTGGTGAAAAAGTATTTATATCATTAAAAAAAGTATCTTTTCTTCCAAAAGTACACTTTGGGTGACAATGTAAGAAATTAAAAACAAAATCAAAATTAAGTTTTTTTTGTGAAAAGTTATTTTCTAAAAAAAAACCTAAGTTTGATGATAAAAAAATATGATTTTCCTTTTTTATAAAAAAAATTGGTTTTACCCCTGAATAATCTCTAAAAATATATGTTTTTTTTGTAAAGTTGTCATAAATTATTATTACCCACGTACCACTTAGAAAAAATAAATCCTTTTTGTTTTTATAAAATATATTTAAAATTTGATCCACATTTATTTTTTTTCCATCAAGCTCCGGTGATCCTATGATCAACACATCAAAATTTTGAACCTGTTTGTACTCATAAGATTTTTTTTTTTCTTTGTAAAAAATTTTAGTAAAAAAATTTTGGTTTAAAGAATTGAATGATTTGATTTTTGTTTTTCTTTTTTTTTGGTCCTCACCATTATTCAAAAATGTTTTTTTTTTGATTATAAAATTAGTAAAAGATTTTTTGGATATTTTGGATATAAACTTCATCAGAATTTCAAATTTGCAAACATTTCCAATGTCAATAATCTACCGAGCAAATTTGAATGATCAGCAAAATTATTTTCATGGTGTCTTAATAAATTTAAAAGACCTTCTTTCGGGTAAAAAATAGAAATTTTTGAATTATTATTTATTAATTCTTTGTAAATATTATTAAGTTCTCCATCTTGAAAAGAAGCTGATGTCGGATAATTAAATTGGTATTTTTTTTTGTTCCATACAATTTTTTTTGATACAAATTTTTGGAAAATTTTTCTTAAAATATATTTTTGAATTTTAAAATTTTTTGTTTTTTTTATTTTAAACTCTGATTTGCATGAATTAGATATTGATATAAACCTTTCGTCTAAAAAAGGAGTTCTAGATTCTAACCCATACATCATGCTGATTTTATCCACTCGATCAAGATAGCCTGGTAAAAAAGTCATCTGATCGTGTAAAAGAACCTTTTGTAAGGCATTATACTTTTTATTTTTGAACTGTTTATAAATATTTTTTCTTTCTAAAGGTAAAGTATATTTTGTATTTAAAAAATATTTTAATCTATTTACTGAATAGTAGTTTTTAGAAAGGAGAATGTCTTCAAAATTTTTATTAGCTCTATAAATATTTGAAATATCAAAATGTCTTTGATATCCCGCAAAAAGTTCATCTGAACCCTCTCCAGTTAAAATAACTTTCACGTTACTTTTTGTTTTAATATATTCACATAATGCCATAAAAGATAAACTATTTAAATCTTGCAAAGGATCTGCTAAATGGTTCACTAGTTTTTCTAATTTTTCAGTGGAAAAAATATCTTTAACTTGTACTTTGTGATGTTTGTTTTTAGTCGCCTTTGCTACGATAGAAGCTAAAAAAACCTCATTATCCTCTTTTTTTCTATCTGGAAAATAATTAGTAAACATTTCAATTTTTTCTTTATACTTTGAGGCAATTGTAGAAACATATGTAGAGTCTAATCCTCCACTGAGTAAAGAGCCCATTTTTACATCAGAATTACACCATTCTTTAATTATTTTGTTTAAATTTTTTTCTATATCAATCTTAGTTGAAGAAAAAGTATCTATAGACTTCCTAAATTGATGAACATCCCAGTACTTAATTTCTTTTATTTTCTTGCTTGAACCTGTCAGATAATGACCCGGTTGTAATTCAAAAATATTTTTGTGAAGAGTATTTTTACCATAAACTGAGCCATGTACTAAAAACTCATTAATTTTTTCTTTGTTTATTTGAAATTCTTTAATTTTTGTTTTGTAAATAGCTTTTATTTCTGAACTGAACATTAGTAGTTCATTTTCCTTATAATAATATAAGGGTTTTATTCCAATATGGTCTCTAGCTAAAAAAAAGGTTTTATTTAGTCTATCATAAATTGCTAATGCAAACATACCTTTGATTAAATCTAACATCTTGGGACCAAACTTACTAAAAAGTTCAATTAAAACCTCTGTATCTGAATTAGACTTTAAATGTAAATTTTGAAGATAACATTTTCTTAATTCCTTGAAGTTTACAATTTCGCCATTAAAAGAGATAATGTATCTTTTGTTAGAGGACATCATTGGTTGTTGGCCATTTTTAATATCAATAATTGAAAGGCGATTATGTGCTATGCCCACATTTTGATCATACCAAACATTATTTTCGTCTGGTCCTCTATGTGAAAGACATTTGTTTGCGATTACGCAAATTTTTTTAAAATTATATTTTTTTTTTGTTTGAATACCAAAGATAGAACACATTTTAATTTAAAGTGTTAATGTATACTTAGATTAAAATAATTACTAGTTTTTTGTGAATTTTGTAAAACCATAATTTCAGTAGATTGATTTTCAAATGTGAGATTAACAGATCAGGATCTTTTCCCAAGGTAGTAGCTTTTTATAATCAATTGATAATATAACTAAATTTTAATATTGAAAAATAGAAGTAGAAATGATCAATGATAATTAAATATTCAATAAAAATACTAAAATTTTTTTCAGTGCATAAATCAAGCCAATTGAGCTATTAGTACTGGTCAGCTACATGCGTTGCCGCACTTCCACACCCAGCCTATCAACGTGGTGGTCTACCACGGCTCTATAGGAAGAACTAGTTTTGAGGTGAGTTTCCCGCTTAGATGCTTTCAGCAGTTATCTCGTCCGTACTTAGCTACCCGGCACTGCAGCTGGCGCTACAACCGGTCCACCAGTGGTACGTCCATCCCGGTCCTCTCGTACTAGGGACAGCTCCTCTCAATTCTTCTACACGCATAGCAGATAGGGACCGAACTGTCTCACGACGTTCTGAACCCAGCTCACGTACCACTTTAATTGGCGAACAGCCAAACCCTTGGGACCTGCTCCAGCCCCAGGATGTGATGAGCCGACATCGAGGTGCCAAACACTGCCGTCGATATGAGCTCTTGGGCAGTATCAGCCTGTTATCCCCGGCGTACCTTTTATCCGTTGAGCGATGGCCCTTCCACTCAGAACCACCGGATCACTATGACCGTCTTTCGACTCTGCTCGACTTGTCAGTCTCACAGTCAGGCAAGCTTATGCCATTGCACTCTACGAACGATTTCTGACCGTTCTGAGCTTACCTTCGCACGCCTCCGTTACTATTTGGGAGGCGACCGCCCCAGTCAAACTACCCACCATACAATGTCTTGTTGCCGGATAACGGCAAACAGTTAGATATCAAGAAAAACAAAAGAGGTATTTCACTGGCGACTCCATGACAGCTGACGCCATCACTTCAATGTCTCCCTCCTATGCTAAATATGTTTTTCCTAACACCAATGTAAAGTTGCAGTAAAGGTGCACGGGGTCTTTCCGTCTAACTACGCGAACTCCGCATCTTCACGGAGAATTCAATTTCACTGAGTTGATGTTGGAGACAGCGGAGAAATCGTTACGCCATTCATGCAGGTCGGAACTTACCCGACAAGGAATTTCGCTACCTTAGGACCGTTATAGTTACGGCCGCCGTTTACTGGGGCTTCAGAAATGAGCTTGCACCCATCGCATTAACCTTCCAGCACCGGGCAGGCGTCAGACCCTATACATCCACTTACGTGTTAGCAGAGCCCTGTGTTTTTGATAAACAGTCGCTTCTCCCTGGCTTGTGCCACCTTTAAATGGTTGCCCAAAAAAAGGTCTTCTTTATTCCGAAGTTACAGAAGCATTTTGCCGAGTTCCTTCAACATCATTCTCTCAAGCGCCTAAATATACTCTATTAATCCACCTGTGTCGGTTTAGGGTACGGTCTTATGATGGAGCTATTTCCTGGGACCTTTTCGCGGCAAGTTCAATCCATTAAGAACTCACAACTTACAAGATCCGTCACTTCCATCTGGTTAAGGAATATTAACCTTATTTCCATCGACTACGGCTTTCGCCCTCGCCTTAGGTGCCGACTAACTCTGCCCGGATTAACCTTGGACAGAAACCCTTGGATTTTCGGCGACGAAGTTTTTCACTTCGTTTATCGTTACTTATGTCAGCATTCGCACTTCTGATACCTCCAGGATCCCTCACGGGTATCCCTTCGCAGGCTTACAGAACGTTCCGCTACCGCTTATAAAACTCGAAAGTTTTATAAACCCACAGATTCGGTATGTGATTTTAGCCCCGTTACATCTTCGGCGCAGAAACTCTATTAGACCGGTGAGCTGTTACGCTATCTTTAAAGGATGGCTGCTTCTAAGCCAACCTCCCGGCTGTTAAGGAATTTCCACATCCTTTCACACTTAATCACAATTTTGGGACCTTATCTGGTGGTCTGGGCTCTTTCCCTCTCGACCATGGACCTTAGCACCCACAGTCTGTCTGTTGAAGAACTACGTTTAGCATTCGGAGTTTTATTAGGTTTGGTAAGAATCTCTTCCCCCTAGCCCATTTAGTGCTCTACCTCTAAACGCATATTTATTCAACGCACTACCTAAATAGTTTTCGCGGAAAACCAGCTATCTACGAATTTGGTTGGCCTTTCACCCCTTACCACAAGTCATCCAAAGACTTTTCAACGTCAACTGGTTCGGTCCTCCAGCAAGTGTTACCTTGCATTCAACCTGCTCATGGTAAGCTCATTCGTTTTCGGGTCTAATTCATTAAACTAATCGCCCTATTAAGACTTGCTTTCGCTGCGCCTACACCTAGATGGCTTAAGCTTGCTTAATAAATTAAGTCACTGACCCATTATACAAAAGGTACGCCGTCACTCTAAAAAGAGCTTCGACTGATTGTAGGCATGCAGTTTCAGGTTCTATTTCACTCCCCTAATAGGGGTTCTTTTCACCTTTCCCTCACGGTACTAGTTCACTATCGGTCACTGAAGAGTATTTAAGCTTAGAGGGTGGTCCCCCTATATTCGAGCAAGATTTCACGTGTCCCGCTTTACTCAAGAATTTTGTTAAACTTTACTTTTACGGGACTATCACCCTCTGTGGTTAGTTTTTCCAAACTATTCAAATTTTTTTAACAAAACTACAGGCTTAATCCGCTTTCGCTCGCCACTACTAACGGAATCTCAATTGATTTCTTTTCCTCTGGTTACTTAGATGTTTCAGTTCTCCAGGTTTTCTCTTTAAACCTATGTATTCAGTTTAAAGTTTCACATAAAGTGAAGGGTTTCCCCATTCGGAAATTTTCGGATCAAAGCTTGCATACAGCTCCCCGAAACTTATCGCAGTATACCACGTCCTTCGTCGTCTTTCAGTGCCAAGGCATCCGCCACACGCCCTTAAACGCTTGATTTATGCACAGAAAAAAATTCTGTGTTGAATCAAATTTTGTTTGGAATGTTCATCTATTCGAACATTCATTGATTGTTCATCTATTCGAACAATCGGATATAGATATTGATAATAATTATTTAATATTCACAATTTTAATAGCTAAGTGTTTCTTGGTGGAGGATAGCGGGATCGAACCGCTGACCTCCTGAATGCAAATCAGGCGCTCTCCCAGCTGAGCTAATCCCCCTTAAAAATTTACGTGGTGGGCCGAGAAAGACTCGAACTTTCGACCCCACCCTTATCAAGGGTGTGCTCTAACCAACTGAGCTACCGGCCCAAAAAGAGAAACACTGCTTTAAGAAGAGAAATGAGGACGGTCAACATTAGCCTGTATATTATTTTAGAATGAAATCGAAATTTCATTCATCCTTAGAAAGGAGGTAATCCAGCCGCAGGTTCCCCTACGGCTACCTTGTTACGACTTCACCCCAGTCGCTGACTATACCGTAGTCAAAGGTTTTAAACTTTGCCTTAAGGTAGAACCAACTCCCATGGTGTGACGGGCGGTGTGTACAAGACCCGGGAACGTATTCACCGTGGCACGCTGATCCACGATTACTAGTAATTCCAGCTTCATGCACTCGAGTTGCAGAGTGCAATCCGAACTGAGATATCTTTTTAGGATTTGCTTAATGTTGCCATTTTGCTTCCTTTTGTAGATATCATTGTAGCACGTGTGTAGCCCAACACGTAAGGGCCATGAGGACTTGACGTCATCCCCACCTTCCTCCAGCTTATCACTGGCAGTTCTTTCAGAGTGCCCAACTAAATGATGGCAACTAAAAGTGAGGGTTGCGCTCGTTGCGGGACTTAACCCAACATCTCACGACACGAGCTGACGACAGCCATGCAGCACCTGTGTTTCGTCCGGCCGAACCGAAAACTTTAATCTCTTAAAGTCGCGACGAACATGTCAAGTGTTGGTAAGGTTCTGCGCGTATCTTCGAATTAAACCACATGCTCCACTACTTGTGCGGGTCCCCGTCAATTCATTTGAGTTTTAACCTTGCGGTCGTACTCCCCAGGCGGTGTGTTTATTGCTTTCGCTGCGACACTGAAAATAAATTTCCAACGTCTAACACACATCGTTTACGGCATGGACTACGAGGGTATCTAATCCTCTTCGCTACCCATGCTTTCGTTCCTCAGTGTCAGTAATGATCCAGAAAGCTGCCTTCGCAATTGGTATTCTTTCTAATATCTACGAATTTCACCTCTACACTAGAAATTCTGCTTCCCTCTATCATACTCTAGCTAAAAAGTTTTGATGGCAGTTCCAGAGTTAAGCTCTGGGATTTCACCACCAACTTTTTTAACCACCTACGAACTCTTTAAGCCCAGTAATTCCGAACTACGCTAGGTCCCTTCGTATTACCGCGGCTGCTGGCACGAAGTTAGCCGGACCTTCTTATTCGGGTACAGTCATTTTCTTCCCCGACGAAAGAGCTTTACAACCCAAAGGCCTTCTTCACTCACGCGGCATCGCTGCATCAGGGTTTCCCCCATTGTGCAAGATTCCCTACTGCTGCCTCCCGTAGGAGTTTGGGCCGTGTCTCAGTCCCAATGTGGCTGATCATCCTCTCAAATCAGCTATTGATCATTGTCTTGGTAAGCCATTACCCCACCAACAAACTAATCAAGTGCAGGCTCATCCAATGGCGCATAAAGCTTTCTCCGTAAAGACTTATGAGGTATTAGCACAAGTTTCCTCGTGTTATTCCTCACCAAAGGGAAGATACCCACATGTTACTCACCCGTCTGCCACTAAGTATTGCTACTTCGTTCGACTTGCATGTATTAGGCGTGCCGCCAGCGTACGTTCTGAGCCATGATCAAACTCTCAAGTTTAAAAACGGCGCACACTAGCTTCTATATAAATTCTAAGAATAAAATTTATATAATGTTGAAGTGTGTACGACAAATTTTGGTAACCTTAACCGTCCACACTTCTCTTCTTAAATATTAACGTTTTAAATAGCTAATCAGGCTAAAAAGCCTAATAATTCACAATAATTTTATTGAGAAAGTGTGACGCTTATAGTCTAAAATTAGAGTAAATCAAGCAGTTAAGGCCAAAAAAAACATTAAAATATCACTAAAATAAGGGGTTTTTTTTGATTTTTAATAAGTACTGAATTATTAATTAAGAAATCTACATGAAATTCATAATATTAAAAAACCAAATAAAAATCCAAAAAAATATATCAATATTTTTTCTTTTAATATTAGCGGTAATATCAGTGATTAGCATGCAAATTTATAATTTAAACAAAAAGAAAATAAATAAAAATTACAGTGAACTAATTAATAATACTTATTTTCAAAAAACTTTTAATCATATTTTTGATAATTTAGAGCCTAGATATGCAAAGATAAAACATATAGTTTCTGCAGGTGAAACAATTGATAAAATATTAAAGAATTATCAAATTCCAGATAAGGAAATAGCAAAATTAATAAAAGAGTTATCGAGAAAAAATAATTTAAATAGACTTAAAACAAATCAAATAATAGAGTTTTCTTTCGATCGTTCAAAAAATAACAAAATAACGAATTTTTTATTTCCTGTTTCTAGAACTGAAAAAATATATTTATCAAGAAATACAAAAACTGATGCTTATAAAAGAGAAGAAATAATAACTAATTTAAATAAAAAAATTTTATTCAAAGAAGGAAAAATTACAGGAAGTTTGTATAGAACTGCAGTAAAGTTAGGCATAAAGGCAAATATAATAGTAAAATTTGCAAGAATTTATGGTTTTCAAGTTGATTTTCAAAGAGACATTAGAAAAAATGATAGTTTTCAAATAATGTACGAAGTTTTCGAAGATGATGATGGAAAAGTATTTGAAACTGGAAATATAATTTATGCTGATCTTAACTTAAGAGGCCAAAATAATTCATTATATTATTTTGGCGAACAAAACAGCGAGGGACACTTCGATAAAAATGGAAAAAGTGCAAAAAAAGCTTTAATGAAAACTCCAATAAATGGAGCAAGGTTATCATCTCCCTTTGGAATGAGAAAACATCCAATTGATGGATTTAATAAAATGCATCGTGGAACTGATTTTGCTGCTCCACTTGGGACTCCTATTATGGCTTCTGGAAATGGAGTGATAGTTAAAGCAGGATGGTGTGGCGGTGGTGGCAATTGCGTAAAAATAAAACACAATTCAACATACTCAACAATTTATGCCCATATGTCAAAATTTGCTTTTGGTATAAAGAAAGGTGTTAGAGTAAAACAATCACAGATAATCGGATTTGTAGGCTCAACTGGAAAATCAACTGGTCCTCATTTACATTATGAGGTAATTGAAAATGGAAAAAAAATTAATTCTCAAACTTTAAATTTACCTTCAGGAAAAATACTGAAAGGAAAAGAAAGAGAACGTTTTGAAGTTAGAAGAATTAAGATTGATGTTTTAAAATCAGAATTAATTTTAGGTATAAAATAAATTAATTATTAGCAATTTTTTTATCTTCTTCTTTAGTATTTTTAAATTCTGATGTAGTTTTGCTTTTATCAACATCGTCTACTTGTTTTAGATGATTACTATTTTCTTTTTCATTCAATATTCTTGTAAAATGATCAGCATGTTGAAAATAATTTTCCGATAAAATTTTATCTTCATGTGCAAGAGCTTCTCTTGCTAAATCTGTATATTTCTCAATTAATTTTGAAGCATTGTGATTATTTCTTCCAGGTGTTTTTCTTTGAAAATTTACGTTAGTTGAAAAATCCGATTTAAATTTTACACTATCTCCATTTCTTCTAAAATTTCGATCGTTATTTCTATATCTTCTTCTGCTATGATTTTTATTATTTCTAAATGTTACCATGTGTTTTTATTATAACTTCGTACTAAGAATACATCGATCATTTTTTGCATAATCTTTTAAAGTTTTATTAATATAAAATTTATTACTTTTTAAAATATTTATAACTTTATTTTTTTGGTCAAAACCTATCTCTAAAATAAACTTTCCATTCTTTTTTAACAAGACTGAAGCTCTACTAATTACTTTTGTAATTTTAGAATAACCATCCTGTCCACCATCTAAAGCAAGTTTTGGTTCATAACCTACTACATCTCTTTCCAAATACTTTAAATCTTGCTTTTTAATATATGGAGGATTTGATATTACAAGATCATATTTACCAAACAAAAATTTGTCAACATCAGATTTATAAAATTTCGTTCTATTTTCTAAATGATGTATTTTTGCATTAAAACGCGCGACATTTAATGCTTTTTTTGAAATGTCAATTCCAACTCCAAAAAAATTTTTTCTCTCTCTAAGTATTGATAACAAAATGCATCCAGAACCTGTTCCTATATCAAGAACACTAAGTTTATGATTTGCATTATATAATTTTAATACTTCCTCTACTATAAGTTCTGTATCCGGTCTTGGAATAAGAACATTTTTATCTACATAAAAATCATGTTTCCAAAACTCTTTTTTTTTAATTATGTAGGCAATTGGTTCACCTTTTTTACGTCTTTCAATTAAATTATTAAATAGCTTAAAATTTTCCTCATTAATTTTTTTTTCAGGGTTTAATATTAGATATTTTCTATCTTTACTTATAACTTTGGATAATAAAATTTCACTATCTAATTTGGCAAGTTCATTGGATAAAAAATTTAATTTTTTACTAGACTCGTTAAGTAAATTTTTAATATTCATTTAATTTAAATTTTTTAGTTTTTCTTCCTGAGCTTGTAAGTTTAAATTTTCAATCATTTCATCGAACATTTCACCCTGCATAAACTCTTCTAATTTATGCAAAGTAAAGTTTATTCTATGATCAGTAACTCTTCCTTGAGGAAAATTATAAGTCCTTATCCTTTCAGATCTATCTCCCGTCCCTATTTTACTTTTTCTATCTTTTGATCTTTCATCTTCTTTTTTTTGTCTTTCTAATTCGTATATTCTTGATCTTAAAATTTTTAATCCTTTTTCTTTATTTCTAATTTGTGATTTTTCATCTTGTTGACTTACAACTATACCTGTCGGTACATGAGTTATTCTTACTGCGGAATCGGTTGTGTTAACACTTTGTCCACCTGGTCCACTACTTCTAAAAACATCAATTCTCAAATCTTTGTCTTCAATTTTTACATCTATATCTTCTGCTTCAGGCAAAACTGCTACTGTTGCGGCTGATGTATGAACTCTTCCCTGAGTTTCTGTGTCTGGAACTCTTTGAACTCTGTGGACGCCACTTTCATATTTTAAAGTTGAATAAATATTTCTGCCCTTAATTGAAGCTATTACTTCTTTTAAACCTCCGGCGTCACTTTTTGAAATACTAATTAACTCTAAAAGCCATTTTTTTTTATGACTTACTTTTTCATACATTTTAAAAAGATCAGCAGCAAACAAGCTTGCTTCAAGCCCTCCCGTACCTGCGCGAATTTCTAAAATTGCATTTTTTTTATCAGCTTCATCTTTTGGTAGTAAGAATAGTTTTAGTTTTTTTTCATTGATTTCGTTGTTCCTTTTTTTTTCTTCTAGTTCATTTTCTGCCATTTTTTTCATTTCCTCATCACTTGCGGGATCGGAGATTATTTTTTCTAGTTCTTTTTTATCTTTTTCGAAAGAATTAAACTCTTTTGCTTCATTTATAATATCATTTAAATCAGAATACTCTTTAGATTTATCTGCAAAAAGTTTTTTATCAACTTTTCCTGAAGATAATTCAATTTCAAGCTCAGCATGCTTTTTTATTAAATCTATAATTTTTTTTTGAGGAACCATTATTTTTTATTTTCTATTTCTAAAGCTTTTTTTTCAACTAATTCTACGACTTTAGATATAATATCATCATTTGATATTTTTTGTGATTGAAGGCCATTCAAATAAAGCATATTGCTTCCTTTGCCTCCTCCGGTTATACCAATATCTGTTTGGGCAGCTTCTCCAGGTCCGTTAACCACGCAACCAATTACAGATAAAGTAATAGGAGTTTTTATATGTGAAAGCTTTTCTTCTAAAACCTTTACCACATCTATAACCTGAAAAGCTTGTCTAGCACATGTTGGGCAAGAAATAATTTTTACTCCTCTATTTTTTAAACTTAAAGATTTTAATATTTCATTTCCTATTTTGACTTCTTTAATAGGATCATCTGAAAGGGAAATTCTAATTGTATCACCAATTCCCTCTAATAATAACGTTCCAAGTCCTATTGATGATTTAATGCTTCCAGGGATAAAACTACCTGCTTCGGTAATTCCTAGATGTAAAGGATAATCACAAACTTGAGATAATTGTCTATACGCTGCAATCGACAAAAATACATCGGATGACTTTACACTTACTTTGAAATTGAAAAAATTTTGATCTTCTAAAATTTGGATATTTCTTTGAGCACTTTCTACTAAAGCTTCTGGACAAGGTTCTTTATATTTTTCTAATATATCTTTTTCTAGTGAACCTGCGTTCACCCCAATTCTTATTGCACAATTATTATTTCTTGCAGCCTGTAATACTTCATAAATTTTTTTTTTGTTCCCAATATTGCCTGGATTTATTCTTAAACATTTTGCTCCATTTTCGGCTGCTTCTATCGCTCTTTCATAGTGAAAATGAATATCTGCAATAATTGGAACTTGCGAGTGTTTTGTAATTTCTTTTAAAGCTTTTGTTGAGTCTTGATCAGGACAAGATACTCTAACTAAATCCGCTCCCTCATCAACAACTTCATTTATTTGTTTAATTGTTGCTTTAATATCTGTTGTCAAAGTATTGGTCATTGTTTGACACAAAATTGGATTATCACCTCCTATTTTAATATTACCAACATTAATTACTTTAGTTTTTTTTCTTTTAATGTCTCTAAACGGTCTTATGCTCATTGCTTTATATATATAAACCAAACTCTTTGTGAAGTGTGTAAACAGCTTTTTTTAAATTTTTTTTATTAATCAAAACTGAAATTTTTATCTCAGAAGTTGAAATTACTAAAATATTTATGCCTTTATTTGCTAATGCTTGAAACATTCTATATGTTACTCCAGGTGTAGTTATCATTCCAACTCCAATTATAGATACTTTTGAAACATTTTTATCAATAATTAACTTTTTAAATTTTATTTTTTTATTTTGTCTTAAAAGTTTTGAAGTTTTTTGTAATTCTTCAGTTTTAATAGTAAATGTTAAATCTGTTTCCTTGCCATTAGCTGATATATTTTGAACTACCATATCAACGTTAATGAAATTTTGTGAAAGAGGTTTAAATATAGAAGCAGCAACTCCGGGTCTGTCTTTAACTCCAACTAAAGTTATTTTCGAATCATTTTTTGTAGATGTGATTCCTGTAATTGTTTTATTATTTGATATATTTTTTCTTTTTGTTATTAAAGTTCCTTCCTTATTTGTAAAAGAAGATTTAACATCAATGTTAATCCTATTTAATCTTGCATCTTGTATAGAATGAGGTTGCATTACTTTAGCTCCTAAAGATGCCATTTCTAACATCTCCTCATAAGAAATAATTTTTATTTTTTTTGCTTTTTTAAGTGTTCGTGGATCTGTGGTCATAACTCCCTCTACATCTGTGTATATAATACACTTCTTAGCTTTGAAAAATTTTGACAACATAATTGCACTTGCGTCAGATCCTCCTCTTCCTAAGGTAGTTATTCTGTTGTTAACATTTATCCCCTGAAATCCTGCAATTACCGGAATGCCACCTGATCTTAAAAAATTTAATATATTTTTTTTATATATTGTGCTTATCCTAGAGGAACAATAATTTCCTTCTGTAAATATAGGTATTTGCCAACCCATCCAAGAATTAGATTTATATCCTAGGTGGTTTAATCTTCCGGCAATCAATGCACAAGATGCTTGTTCTCCAGTTGATAAAAGAACATCGTACTCAGAAGGACTAAAATTATTTGATATCTTTTTTGATTTTTTTATTAGTTCATTAGTTTCTCCGCTCATTGCTGAAGAAACTACAATTACCTTGTACTTTTTTTTGATATAACCAATAATTATATTGGTTACTTTCTTTATTCTTTCTATTGAACCTACAGAGGTTCCGCCAAATTTTAATACAACAATTTTCATTGATATTTTTTTTAAAAAATATTTAAATTATGTTGATAAAATACATCTTAATTGTATTGTCAACAACCTTTCAAATATGAGCACAATAAACAAAAAAGAAATAGAAAAATTTTCAAAGATTGCTTCTGAATGGTGGAATCCTAATGGAAAATTTAAACCATTGCATAAATTTAACCCTCTAAGAATAAGATACATAAAAGACAATATAATTAAAAATTTCAAGCTGAACTCCTCTTCCGAACCGCTAAAGAAAATTAAAATTTTAGATATTGGATGTGGAGGGGGACTTTTATCAGAACCCATGCGCAGGTTAGGCGCAGATGTAATGGGTATAGATGCCTCAAAAAATAATATTGAAATAGCAAAAATTCATGCAAAAAAAAATAAATTAAAAATTAATTATATGTGTGCGACTCCTGAAGTTTTAAAAAATAAAAAATTTGATGTTATTCTAAATATGGAAATAGTAGAACATGTAGAAGATGTAAATTTATTTATTAAAAAAAGCTCTGAATTATTAAACAAAAATGGCTTAATGTTTATTGCCACATTAAACAAAACCTTAAAATCTTATTTATTTGCAATTATTGGGGCTGAATATTTTTTAAGATGGTTGCCGATAGGTACCCATGATTGGAACAAATTTGTCAAACCAGAAGATTTGGTTAAAATTGCTGAAACAAGTAATTTAAAATTAGAAAAATTAGACGGTATGAGCTTTAATTTTTTAAAAGATGAATGGAATTTGGATGCTGACAATTCGGTTAATTATATTGCAAAATTTAAAAAAAATTAATTTTCGTTATCATTAACCCAAGGGATAATTTCAGTTTCAATACCTTCTTCTTTTAATTCTTTAACTTCTTCAGCTGTAGCATTGCCATAAATTCCTTTAGTTTTTTTGCTATCATTATAGTGTATTGATCGCGCTTCATACGCAAAATTTTCACCCACATAATCAAAATTATTTTTAATAAATTTTTGGTATTCCTTAATCTTATTTCTGACTTTTATATATTTTTTATTTTTTTCTATTTGAGATATGTCTTTTTTTGAATTTAAAATATTAGGTGACATTAAGCTCTTTTCAACATTTAATGAATTACACTCATGACAGTTAATATGCTTCATTTTTTTTAATTTTTCATATTCACTAGAAGATGCAAACCAGCTGTCAAAAGAAGTATCACAATCTTTACATGTTAATTTATACTTAATCATGCTTTACAGTTAATAAGTTATTTTTAGAATTCAATATGTCTTTTAAGTTCGGTAATTTGCATTAATCTCAATATATTTTTTAGTAAGATCCATTGTATATGCAACAAAACTTTTCTTTCCAGCGCTGAGATCAACGCTAATTTCAATATTTTCATTTTTCATATATTCTGAAACTTCTTCTTCATTATAAGTGCTTACCAACTGTCCTTTTTCAATAATTCTTATTGAACCAAATTTAATTGATAATTTATTTAAATTCAAATCTACATCTGATTTCCCTATTGCCATAATGACTCTCCCCCAATTAGGATCTTCTCCAGCGATAGCGGTTTTTACTAAAGCAGAATTGGCAATAGAAAAAGCAATTTTTTTTGCATCGCCGAATGTCTTAGAATTAAAAACTTCAACAGTTATAAACTTAGAAGCACCTTCCCCGTCTGCTGCTATTCTTTTAGCAAGATTCAAGAGTACAGAATGTAAAGCAATATCAAAATCTTTAATTTTAGAATCATTTATATTTTTGATTTCTGAATTTCTTGCTGTTCCGGTAGAAAATATTGAAACCATATCATTTGTGCTAGTGTCACCATCACAGCTAATTGCATTAAATGTTGTCTCAATATTTTTTTTAAGTAATTTTTGTAAAATACTTGGAGTTAAATTTGCGTCAGTAAATATATAACCAAGTGTTGTTGCCATATTTGGAAAAATCATACCTGATCCTTTTGCAATTCCAAATATTTTAATATTTGTATTCCCAATTTTACATTCTTCCATTGCAAGTTTTGGCTTGAGATCGGTAGTCATAATTCCTAATGCAGCTTTCATCCATATATATTTATTTTGGGTGTATTTAATTTTTTTAACTAATTCTGGAATACTTTCTTTTATTTTTTTTGTTGGATATTCTTCTCCAATTGTACCAGTACATCCAAAAAGAATTTCATTAGATTTAACTTTTGTAGGTTTTTCTTCATCTTGTTTTTGTTTCTCAGATAGTTGAATTGATGCTTCATCTGCTATCTCTTTAAGACCCTGAAAACCTTTTTTTCCGGTAAATGCATTGGCATTTCTTGCATTTACGATGAGGGCACTAATTCTCTTTTTCTTTAACAGTAAATTCCATTTGATATTTTCTGATACTATTTTTGACTGAGTATATACTGAAGCATGATTTGCTCCTTTTCTAAAGTAAAACATTACAACATCATCTCTTGAGTTATTATAAAGTTTTGCACTAGTAGTTGAAACTGAAATTCCGTCTAGGTGCTCTAAATCTTGAAAGTCACCCATTTTTGACTTTTTGCTTTGTGAATTAAAGAAATTATCGAAGTTTATTGCCATACTATTTAAATTAGTTATTTAATACCTATATTATTATTAAAAAATATACTTAAATAATATATCAAAAAATAAAAATTTAGATGCTAAATCCCTTAAATTTCATCACAAAACTAATTAAAACAAGTAATCAGAAAGAACTTGATAAGCTTGAAAAAACAGTTGAGCTCGTAAATAACAAAGAAGACGAAATAGCTAAGCTTCAAGATATAGATTTTCCAAAAAAAACTGAAGAATTAAAAAAAAAAATTAAAGAGGGTTCAAAGCTTGATGAATTGCTACCCGAGGCATATGCACTAACAAGAGAAGCATCAAAAAGATCTAGAGGAGAACGTCATTTTGATGTTCAAATAATGGGTGGCATCGCTCTTCATCAAGGGAAAATAGCTGAAATGAAAACAGGAGAAGGAAAAACTTTAGCAATTACTCTTGCGGCTTATTTAAATGCATTAGAAGGGGAAGGTGTCCATATTGTAACTGTTAACGATTACTTAGCTAAAAGAGATTGCGAGGAAATGGGTAAAATTTATAAATTTTTAGGACTGACTTGTGGATTCATTAACAACGATCAGGATGATAATGAAAGAAAGGAGAGCTATAACTGCGACATTACATATGCAACAAACAGTGAACTAGGTTTTGATTACTTAAGAGATAATATGAAATTTTCACCAAAAGAGATAGTTCAAAGAAAACATAAATTTTCTATTGTTGATGAGATAGACTCCTGTCTAATTGACGAAGCTAGAACACCACTTATTATTTCTGGGGCTGCAGAAGATAAAACTAATAAATATTTAGCAGTTGATAAATTAATTAAACAATTAAAAGAAAAAGATTTTGAAATTGATGAAAAAGATAAAAATATTATGCTCACCAATCAAGGAATTGATAATGTTGAAAAAATTTTATCAAATGCTGGTATTTTAAAAAATAATAATTTTTATGATCCAGAAAATTTAAATTTAGTACATCATGTAAATCAGGCTTTAAGAGCTAATAATTTATTTGAAAAGGGCAAAGATTATATTATTCAAGATGGTTCTTTAAAAATAATAGATGAATTAACAGGTAGAATACTTGAAGGTAGAAGATATGGGGATGGGCTACACCAAGCTTTAGAAGCTAAAGAAAATATTGAAATCCAAGTTGAAAATCAAACTTTAGCTTCAATTACTTATCAAAATTATTTTAAATTATATAAAAAAATTTCAGGTTGTACTGGTACAGCGGCGACTGAGTCTGAAGAATTTTTTGAAATATATAATTTGCCAGTAGTTAGTATTCCAACTAATAAAAAAATGATTAGAAAAGATTGGAATGATCTAATATTTAGAACCGAGGAAGAAAAAAATAATTCCATCGTTTCAAAAGTTTTGGAATGTAGCAAGAAGGGCCAACCTATTTTAATTTTTACTTCAAGTATTAACAAATCTGAAAAATACTCTAAAATTTTAAATAGTCATTCTATAAAACATACAGTTTTAAATGCGAAAAATCATGAAAGAGAAGCAGAAATTATTGCAAATGCTGGAAAAACAAACTCAGTTATAATTACAACAAGTATATCTGGAAGAGGAGTTGATATTCAGCTTGGCGGTAGAAAAGGAAGTATGCCAGAGGATAAATTAAATCAGGAAAAGGAAAAAGTAAAATCGCTGGGAGGATTGTTTGTAATTGGAACGGAAAGAATGGAGTCCAGAAGAGTTGATAACCAAGCAAGAGGAAGATCTGGTCGTCAAGGAGATGAGGGTAATTCAATATTTTATGTAAGCTTAGATGATGATTTAATGAGAATATTTGGTTCAGAGTCTATGAATAAAATGCTTGAAAAACTTGGACTTAAAGATGGAGAAAGTATTGATCATCCTTGGATAAATAAAGCATTAGAGCGTGCACAACAAAAAGTAGAAGCCCGAAACTTTGATATAAGAAAAACTCTATTAAAATTTGATAATGTCTTAAACGATCAAAGGCATGTAATTTTTTCACAAAGAAACGATGTAATTAATAGTAAAGAAATATTTAACTATTCGGATGGTTTTTTATTAGAAATATTAGAAAATTTAATAAACTTAAAAGATAACTATTTAGCTAATCCTAAAAGTACCGAATTTAATAATCAGTTAAAATCCATATTGGGAAAAAGCTTCGATGAAGATGAAATTCAAGATTTAATTCAAAATACAAACCAAGAATTTCGCAAAAAAATTAATGAAAGATTTTTAGTAAAAAGAAATGAAAGAATTAAATATTTAGGAAAAGATCAAGCTCATGAAATTGAAAAATCAATTTTCTTACAAACTATTGATTTAAATTGGAAATCTCACATTCAGTATCTTGAACAGTTAAGACAAGTAATCGGTTTGCGGTCTTATGGACAAAGAGATCCGTTAGTTGAATATAAAAATGAAGCATTTAGTTTATTTGAAAATTTATTAAATAAATTAAAATCTGATCTAGTTAGAACTTTAATAAATTTAACGATTATTGAAAAAAAAGATACTAATCAGAATAACATTAATAAAAATATAAATATTTCAAACAATCCTAAATGTTTACTTATTTTAAAAAAGGGTCAAAAAATTTCTAGAAACGAAAAATGTTCTGCTACTGGAAAAAAATATAAACAGTGTTGTGGAGCTTTATAATTTTATTATAATCGTAGCAATAATCATAATTACTAAGGCCACTATAAAATAGTTTTTATTTTCAATTACTTTATTTTTAATATTTTCCAATATACTTGTTTTCATTAATAAGCCTTCTGATTGATCCATAGAACTGACAAATCCTTTAGCTCTACCTATAGATAAAAATTTATTTTTTCTTTGCATAAAAACTTCATCTTTATTCATTTTTGAAAAAATTTCTAAGTTATTCCTTAATGATGTTCTAACATTATCTAAAATTAAATCTCTATCTCTGTGTGCTCCTCCCACTGGTTCTAAAATAATTTCATCTATAATTTCTAAATTCAAAAGATCTTTAGAGGATAGTTTCATTGCTTTAGATGCCTCTAGAATTTTTTTAGAATCTCTCCACAAAATTGTTGCACACCCTTCTGGAGAAATTACAGAATAAATTGCATTTTCTAACATTAAGACTTTATTTGATGAAGCTAGTGCGATAGCACCTCCAGAACCTCCTTCACCAATAATTATTGAGATTGTTGGTACAGTTAATTCCATGCAGCATTGAATTGATCTTGCTATAGCTTCGGCTTGACCTCTCTCTTCAGCTCCAACTCCAGGATAAGCACCGGGTGTATCTATAAAAGAAACAACTGGGATGTTAAACTTATTAGCAATTTTCATTAATCGAATAGTTTTTCTATAACCTTCTGGTCTCATCATCCCAAAATTTCTTTCAATTCTAGATTCTAAATTTTCACCTTTTTCTTGTCCTATGATTAAAATAGATTTTTTTTCAAATTTTCCAAAACCAGCTATTACTGATTTATCTTCCCCGTAATATCTATCGCCTGATAGCGCTATAAAATCTTCAAACAAATTTTCGATAAAAAATTTTGCTTTCGGTCTATCTTCGTGTCTTGCAACAAGTGTGGTTTGCCAGGGGTCAAGATTTGAATAAATGTTTTTTAATTTTTTATCAATCTCGTATTGGATTTTTGATATTTTATTAGTATCAACTTCAGCTAGACCTGATTGATTATAAGGGTCTTTAAGCTGATCTAACTCTTCTTCAAGTTTCTTTATATCAGTTTCAAAATTAAGGTAATTTTTCATTAAAAAAGTTATTTATTATATTTCAAAAAGGCAATAAAGTGTCTTAAATTAATTAAATTTATAATTAATAAACGGAAGAGACTGCTTAAATGTAGCGCCGAAGGAGCAACCACCCCGGAAACTCTCAGGCAAAAGGACCGTACATATTAACTCTGGAAAGAGAATTAATCTCGCCGAAGGAGTAAATCTCTCAGGCAAAAAGACAGAGGGGGAAAAGAGTTAATATGAGCGAAAAATATATAAAAATTGAAAACTTATCTGTTTCTGAAGTTTTGTATAATTTTATCAATAAAGATTTAATTCCAGGCACAAAAATTAAAGAAAAAAAATTTTGGAGTGGTTTTAGCTCTGTTGTTCATAAATTAAATTCTAAAAATAAAGAACTATTAAAAATAAGAGAAAGATTACAACTAGACATAGATCGATGGCATCATGATCACAAAAATGAAAAATTTAGACATTCAGATTATGAAAAATTTTTAAGAAAAATTGGTTATATAGTAAATGAAGGATCAAATTTTAAAATCGAAACAAAAAATATTGATGAAGAAATATCTAAAATTGCTGGTCCACAGTTAGTTGTTCCAATAATGAATGCAAGATATGCATTAAATGCTGCTAACGCTAGATGGATTAGTTTGTACGACTCGCTATATGGTACTGATGTTATACCTGAAACAAAAGGAGCGGTTCGTGGAAAAACATACAATCCGATAAGAGGAGCAAGAGTAATAGAGTATGCTCGAGAATTTTTAGATAAATATGTTCCCTTAAAAGAAAAAAGTTGGAAAGAGCTTGTGAATGTTCCAGAAATTAACAATAATAAATTAAGTTTAAAACTTAAAAAACCAGAACAATTTGTTGGATACTCTAAAAGATCAAATTTTCTTTCTTCTCTTTTATTTGTAAATAATAATCTTCACATAGATATTTTATTTGATCAGGAAGGTTTGTTAGAAATTAATAACCCTGATGGAAACCAAGATAAAATTGCAATACATGATGTAATTTTAGAATCTGCAATTTCAACTATATGTGATCACGAAGATAGTGTGGCAGCAGTAGATGCCGAAGATAAAGTTCTAGGATACAAAAATTGGTTGGGTTTAATGAAATTTGACCTTAATACAGAGTTTGAAAAAAATGGAAAAAAAACTATTAGAAAATTAAACACTGATAGGGAATATATTAATAAAAATGGTAAAAAAATTAAACTGCATGGACGAGCTTTACTTTTAAACAGAAATGTAGGTCATTTAATGACAAGTCCTGCAATTTTACTTGATGACGGATCTGAAATTCCAGAAGGTATTATGGATGCATTTATAACTTCTCTTGCTTGTTTACATGACTTCAAGATTAAAGGAAATTCGAGAACGCAGTCTATTTATATTGTTAAACCTAAAATGCATGGCCCTAATGAATGTGCTTTTACAAATTTAATTTTTACAAAAGTTGAAGAAGTTTTGAATTTGAAAAAATATACAATTAAGTGTGGGATAATGGATGAAGAAAGAAGGACATCTGTTAATCTCAAAGAATGTATTAGGATTTTAAAAAATAGAGTTTTTTTTATTAATACTGGCTTTTTGGATAGAACTGGCGATGAAATGCACACATCTATGGAAGCTGGACCAATGATTAAAAAAGGAGATATGAAATCTTCTAAATGGATAAAAGCATATGAAAATAATAATGTGGATGTTGGATTAAATTGTGGTTTTTCTGGAGTTGCACAAATAGGCAAAGGTATGTGGGCAATGCCAGACAAGATGTCGGATATGCTGAAACAAAAAATTGGTCATTTAGAGGCCGGGGCAAATTGTGCATGGGTGCCGTCACCTACAGCTGCTGCTCTTCATGCTCTACATTATCACGAACTTAATATATTTAACAAACATAAAGAACTTAAAAAAAGAACTAAAGCAAAACTAAAGGATCTTCTTACTATTCCAATTACAAACAAGCCAAATTGGTCAAGGCAAGATATAAATTTAGAAATTTCAAACTCTGCTCAAACAATTCTTGGATATGTTGTAAGATGGATCGATCAAGGAATTGGTTGCTCAAAAGTTCCTGATATTAATAATATTGGTTTAATGGAAGATAGAGCAACGCTTAGAATTTCTTCCCAGCATATTGCAAACTGGTTACATCATGGAATTTGCAGTAAAAAACAAGTCCTAGAAATAATGAAAAAGATGGCAAAAGTTGTTGATTTTCAAAACAAAAATGATCCTTCTTATTTCAATATGCACCCTAAATTTTATAAATCACTAGCCTTCAAAACTGCTTGTGAATTGGTTTTTCAAGGTAGAAATCAACCATCAGGTTATACCGAACCATTACTTCATTTAGATAGGTTGATCAAAAAAAATTAACCTGAATTACGTTTAAGTCCAGTTCTGTTTTTAAAAGCTGAAAATAAAGTTCCATCGTCTAAACTTTCAATTTCACCGCCAACTGGAAGCCCTTGAGCTAATTTTGATATTTTAACTTTTATATCTTTTAAACTATCCTGAATATAATAAGCTGTTGTTTGTCCTTCTACAGTCGCACTGGTTGCTAAAATAACTTCATCAATTTTATCTTTTTTTACTCTTTCTACTAAAGAATTGATTAATAAATCTTCCTTCTTTTGTCCTGCTGATGAAATTGTACCACCTAAAATATGAAAATATCCGTTATATATATTGGAGCTTTCTATACTCCATTGATCAGAAATATTTTCAACAACACAAATTTTATCAAATTTTTTATTAACAACTTTACAATTATTATAATCACACTCAACAGAATTAGGTTTTAATGTCCCACATATTTTACATCTTGTAATATTTTTATAAACTTCTACTAATGATTTTGCTAATGGTTTAACTAGTTCATCACGGTTATTAATTAACTTTAAAACAATTCGCTTGGCTGATTTAGGTCCCAAACCAGGTAGCCTAGATATTAATTTAACTAATTCTTCTATCTCAGTAATATTTTGCATTTGCTATAAAGGCCATTTGAAACCAGGTATACCAAAACCACCTGTAGCTTTTGAAATTTCTTCATTAGTCTTCGATTTTAACTGAGATTTTGCATTATTATGCGCGGCAACAATTAGATCCTCGATTATCGCTTTATCTTCTTTCATTATTTCATCTGATAATTTAATTGTTTGTATCTCTCCCTCGCCATCTAAAATAATTTTTACTGAATTAGAACCCGAAACTCCTTCAACTCTTATTTCTTTAATTTTTTGTTGGCTCTCCTTCATTTTGGCCTCAAGCTCCTTGGCTTTATCTAAAATTTTTGTAAAATCAGTCATTTTCTTTTTCAATTTCAACATCAATTAATTCGGCGTCAGAAAATTTTTCTAAAATATTTTTATAAATTTGGTTTTTTTTAACTTTTTCTAATAAATCTTTTTTAAGAATTAATTCTTTTTCTTTTTTTGAAATTTCTCCTTTCTTTTTAGAAAGAGTAATTATCCATCTACTATCTGTCCATTCATACAATTTTGACGATAAAATTTTAATAAATTCTTTATCTAAATCCTCATTAAAAGATATTTCTATTCGCTGGTTTTCAAAACTTACAAGATTAACATTATTTTCCAATTCATATTTTAATTTAATCTCTTTTTTTAAATTACATACATTTAATAAATCTTTAAATGAACTAATTGTTAGATTTTCATTTTCAATTTTTTTATCGCTCTGTTCTGTTTTTTTTTCTTGAATAACATTTTTAATTTGATCGATTGTTTTGTTTTTGAGATCAAAAAAATCTTCTTTTTGAATTGATTTGTTTTTTAAAATTATGTCATTTTTATTATGAAGTTTTGTATCATTTTTACTTTGATCTAATTCTTTTCTATTATCAGATATTTCTTTTAAATGAATTAATCTTATTAAAAACATTTCAATTGATAAGTTTTGATTTGAAACTATATCCAATTCACTCAATGTTTTAATAGTAAACTGCCAAAACAATATTATAGACTTCGCATCAACATTTTTTGCAATTTCTTTTATTTCTTCAAACTCTTTATCATTTAAAGAAAAATTTGTTCCTTCAAGAGTGAGCGACTCTATATTTTTAAAATAATAAAGAAGTTCTAAAAAATCATTAATAAAAATGTTTGGTTCAACACCCTGATCATAAATTGATCTATACATTTTTAGTACTTTTTCTTCGTTGCCTTGAAATATTAATTTAAATAAATTTATTAATTGAAATTTATCAACATATCCAAATATTTTCTGAGCATGTTCTAAATTGAATTCAGCATTTTTATCTATACTTAATAAAGCTCGATCTAGAAGTGAAAGTGCATCTCTTACAGAGCCTTCTGAGGCTTTCACAATAAATTTTAGAGCCTCCTCTGAAACTTTTCCATTTTCCTTGTCTTTTATTTTTTCTATAAATTTTAATAATTCCATTGATTTTACTCTTGGTAGGTCAAATCTTTGACATCTCGATATTACGGTAATTGGTATTTTTTTTATTTCTGTAGTTGCAAATATGAATTTTAAATATTCAGGGGGTTCTTCTAACGTTTTTAACAGTGCATTAAATGCCTGTTTGCTTAACATATGAACTTCGTCAATAATAAAAATTTTATATTTAGCACTTGTTGGGCCATATCTTGAAAATTCTATTAAATCTCTAACATCATCAACTCCTGTCTTACTAGCAGCATCCATTTCTAAAACATCAATGTGATTTGAGTTTGAAATCGAATTACAGTTTTCACATAAATCTTTTTTACAAAGTTTATCTATTCCATTTAAACAATTTAGAGTTTTTGCAATTATTCTTGCTATTGTAGTTTTTCCAACACCTCTTATTCCTGTAAAGAGATAAGCATTTGGTATCTTGTTTGCTTTTATAGAATTTAAAATTGTTTCAGAAACTATTTCTTGTCCTATTAGATCCTCAAACACTTGAGGCCTATATTTTAATGCCAAAACTTTTGTATTTTTATTCATAATTCTCTAGGAGACTAGAACCTGAATAACTGTCTCTACGATTGCTTCCGTTAGGATCTGGTCGGGTTCAAGCAGCATCCACCTCTAGCCTCCAGTCGTATTATAACAGTAAATATTTCCAATCTACAATAAAAGTAGGAAAAATTTATTTTTCTCTAAATTTATCTGCCTCATACACGCCTAGGATGTGCATATCATCACAATGAAGACCAAGTTCTTCTAAAGATTTTTTTACTTTTAAATCTTCAATGTGTCCGTCTAAGTCGCAAAGAAAAAAATAAGATGTGAAAGAATTTTTTTCTGGATAACTTTGTAGTTTTGTTAAATTAACACCTTGTATAGCAAACCCTGATAATGCTGAATATAAAGCTGCTGGTTTGCTTTTTAATTTAAATAAGAGGGATGTTATATATTTTTTATTTTTTAATTCAGGCTGCAAAATTTTTTTTCCCATTATTAAAAATCTAGTTACATTAACTTTTTCGTTTTCTATATTTGAAGCAAGAATATCTAAATTATAAATTTTTGCACTTAACTCTGATGCTATTGCGGCTTCACTTTTATTTTTATTGTCTGATACATATTTTGCACTACCTGCTGTGTCTGCCCTAACATTTTCTGTAAGATTATTTTTTTTTATAAATAAACTTGATTGAGAAAGTGCTTGTGCATGAGAATAAACATTTTTTATATCTTTTAATTTCGCACCTGGAAGTCCCAACAAATGATGTTGAATAGGATGAAAATGTTCAGCGTATATATTTAAACGATATTTAAAAATTAAATATTCTACTCCTATATTTCCTGTAATTCTATTTGACTCGGGTATTACAATTCTAACTTTGTCGTCATCATCAGCTTTACTAAAACATTCATCAAAAGTTTTACAAGGTACTATTTCTGCATCTGGGTAAACTTTTTGTGCTGCCAAATGTGAGTAAGCTCCTAAACTTCCTTGGAAAAGAATTTTCATATTCTGCTATTTATATTCCATAATTTTTTTTATAGCTAGAAAATCTTCTTTTGTATCAACTCCGATTGGAGCAAATTTGGCAAGTCCCACCTTAATTTTAATATTATTATCTAGCGCTCTCAATTGTTCTAAACGATTTTTAATTTCGTTTTTTGTTTGTTCGAAGTTAATAAATTTTTCCAAAATTGAAACTTTATAAATATATATTCCAATGTGATGATAAACATTTAAATATTTTGTTGATAAATTTTCCCTAAAAAAATTTAATGCTTCTGAAAAATTTTTATTATTTAATTTTTCTTTTGTATTTACTTTTACAATATTTTTATCTTTTAATATTGAGTTTTTTTTAATTTCTGCTGCTAGAGTTCCAATGTCTGCATTATTTTTAATCATTAAATTATTAAGATTAATTATATCCAAAGGATCTATCAATGGTTCATCACCCTGCAGATTAATAACATAGTCTATATCATTAGCTTTTATTTTTTTTAGACCTTCGTATATTCTATCTGATCCTGTTCTATGGTTTTTTGTCATCAATGCTTTGCCCCCGTTACTTTCAACTGCATCGATGATTTCTTTATCCTCAGTAGCTACTATTACTTCACCTATATTTGCTTGTTTTGCCTTTTTGACTACATGACAAATAATGGGTAAATTGTTTATTTCTAGTAATGGTTTACCTTTCAATCGACTCGCCGACATTCTTGATGGAATTATTATTATAGTTTTGCTCATTTGTAGTACTTTAATTTCATTCTGTGCGTCTAACAGACGCAAATTAACAAATTAAAAATTTTAAGTAATTTTGAATTTATCATGTTATACGTGCTTTTTAAAAACAATTAAAATGGATTCGTTTGAAATAAATAAAATAATAGCTGCTGTTTTAGTAACAGTTTTATTGGTTCTAGGTATAGGAAAAATTTCAGATGTAATTTTCCATGTAGAACAGCCAAGTGTTGCAGGATACAAAGTCGAAATTGATTTAAGTGGGGAAACCACTTCGCAAGCAAGTGCAGGTACTGAAACAGACATTGCTGCTCTTTTAGCTATGGGTAGTGTCGAAGATGGTGAAAAGGTATTCAAAAAATGTGCTGCTTGCCATTCCATAAAAGCGGGGGGAAGAAATAATATTGGTCCAAAACTATGGAATGTAATGTTTAGACCTGTCGGTTCAGTAGCTGACTACAAATACTCAAAAGCACTGTCATCATACGGCAAAGAATGGTCATGGGAAGAAATGAACGGATTTTTATTAAAACCTGCTAAGTGGATAAAAGGAAATAAAATGGGATTTGCTGGATTAAAAAAAGATGAAGATAGAGCTTCAGTAATGCTATACCTTAACAAAAATAGTGACAGTCCCAAACCACTACCTTAATTTTTCTAAACAATATAAAATAATGCTTTTTTGCACATGAACTCTATTTAGAGCTTGTTGCCATACTTTTGATTGTTTTCCATCTATAACATCTGAAGAGACTTCATATCCTCTAGAAGCTGGAAGACAATGAAGAAAAATTGCATTTTTTTTCGCTAAACTCATTAGTTTCGAGTTTACTTGAAAATTTTTAAAATCTTTAATTTTTTTTTTTTTATTTATTTTGTCATTCATACTTATAAATTTATCTGCAAAAACAATATCAGAGTTAAGTATTGCTTTTTTTGGATCATTATAGATTTTTATTTTAGCCATATTTTTTTTCGCCCAATTTAATAAAGTTTTATTTGTTTCATATTTTTTTGGAGATCCAATACTTAGATTAAATGAAAACTTCGTTGAAGCTTCGATTAGGCTATTAAGAACATTGTTTCCATCTCCTATCCAGCAAATATTTAAATTTTTAATTGATTTTTTTTTTATTTCTTCAATGGTAAATACATCAGACAATATTTGAGTAGGATGAGATGACGGACTTAAACCGTTAATAATTGGAATATTTAAATATTTTTTAAATTCAATTAATTTTTTATCTGAGTCTGTTCTTAACATAAAAATATCTCCATAATTTGAAATAATTTTAGCAGTATCGTGAATTGACTCTCCTCCTTTAAATAAGTGTAATTCATCAGTTCTTAAATTCAGCACACCTCCACCCAGCTGTCTAATTGCTAAATAAAAACTAAGTCTAGTTCTCAAGCTTGATTTTTCAAACATTTGAATAAGTAGTTTTCCCTTGAGAGGAATATCTTTATCAGGATCTAGGTTGTTTAAATTTTTTCTCTTTGCTTTTCTATTTTTAGCATCAAAAATAATTTTTTTTAAATCTTTGACAGGTATATCTTTTATATTTATAAAATGCTTCACTAATTTTTGAGCTCCCTGCATACTTGATTTATAATTTTAATTGCTAGATCGATTTCTTTTTTTTTAACTGTTAGTGGTGGAAGTACTCTGATCACGTTCTCTGCTGCTTTTATTGTTAAAAGCTTTTTATCCATCAATTTTTGGATAAATTTTGTTTGATCTTTAAAAAGCTGAATACCTATTAACAGTCCAACTCCCCTTATTTCTTTAATAATATTTGGATATTTCTTTTGAATTTTTTTTAATTCTAAATGAAAATATTTTGAAACCGTTTGAACATTTCTTAAGAATCCTTTTTTAAAGATTTGGTCTAGAACTGCATTACCAACACTCATAGCCAATGGATTGCCTCCGAATGTGCTTCCATGTGTGCCAGGATGATTAATTCCAGAAGCTGCTTTTTTAGTCATTAAAACTGCGCCTATTGGAAAACCACCCCCTATACCTTTAGCTATTGGAACAATGTCTGGTTTTACTTTTGCATGATCAAATGCAAAAAATCTACCTGATCTTCCGATTCCACATTGTACTTCATCTAGTATCAGTAATATTTTTTTTTTGTTACAAATTTTTCGTAAATCTCTTAAACACCAATCTGGAATCTTTTTAATTCCACCTTCGCCCATAATAGGTTCCACCATTATTGCTGCAGTTTTGCTAGTAATAGATTTTTTTAATCCATTATGATCTCCAAATTTAAAATGATCGAAACCATTTACCCTTGGGCCGAATCCCTCTGTCATTTTTTTTGATCCACTTGCATAAATCATGGATGTGGTTCTTCCATGGAAAGAGTTTTTTATACAAAGAATTCTATTTTTATTTGGTTTTCCAATAGAATAAAAATATCTTCTTGCAACTTTTACTGCTGCCTCAGTAGCTTCAGCTCCGCTGTTTTGAAAAATTACAAAATCTGCAAATGTTTTTTTTGTCAATCTTTTTGCCAATCTTTCACCCTCAGGTATCATAAAAGCATTTGATACATGCCATAGTTTTTTTGACTGCTTTTTAATAGCATTAATAAGATAAGGATTTGCGTGTCCTAAAGAATTTACAGCTATTCCTTGTACAAAATCTAAATACTTTTTCCCATTCGTTGCATAAAGAAAACTTCCCTTGCCTCTTTTAAAAGCAATTTTTTTTCTATTATAATTTTTCGCTAAAGCACTCATTTTAGTTTTACGATTTAATTTTATAGCCTTTTTTATATAAAAAGTAGGATATAAACCAAGTAACAAATGAAAGAATAATTAAATAAATTACTCCGAAATAAATCGATCCATCAGATCTTCCTAAAAAACCAAACCTTGTAATATCAATAATATAAAAAAATGGATTAATTTTACTTATAAATTGAAAAAACTCTGGAAGTTTATCAACAGTATAAAATACACCCGAAAGGAAGCTCAATGGTGTTATAATGAAATTAGTTATAGTAGCTGTATGATCAAATTTTTCCGCCCAAAGTCCCGATATAAATCCGAGAGCTCCGAGAATAAATGAACCAAAAAAAGCGCCAATAAATATATATATAATACTATAGATATGTATTTCTACTATTAATGAAAAAACCAAAACAGAAATTATAAGAATAAATATACTTCTAGTTACTGATGCTAATATTATTGCCAAAGTTACTTCTGCTGCAGACAATGGTGCATACAAAGTATCTATAATATTTCCTTGAATTTTTGCTATCATTAATGAGGAAATAGAGTGTGAAAAACTCTGCTGAACCATTGACATAACTATAAGGCCTGGTGCTAAAAAAACTATAAATGGAAAACCTAATACAGCGCCTCTTTCATTTCCTATTGCTAATGTAAGAACTGTTAAAAATAATAAACTTGAAACAAGTGGAGATAGAATTGTTTGAGCCCACACAACTAGAAAACGACTTATCTCTTTTAAATAAAGAGTTGTAAATCCAATCCAATTTACTAATCCAAATTTTTTTAATTTAATCTGATATTTATTTTCAACCATAAATAATTATTTTTAGCGTTTTTTTTTTAAATTTGTTAATAAATCAATAATTTTGCTTGTTTTATTATTTATCTTATGTGTATCTCTATATAGTAATAAATTTTATAATATATACCAAATGTTGTAATTTATGAGTTGGACAGAAGAAAAAGTAACAAAATTAAAAGAATTATGGGGAAAAGGAAAGACTGCAAGTCAGATTGCAGAAATTATAGGTGGAATAAGTAGAAATGCGGTTATAGGTAAAGCACATAGATTAAATTTATCAGCGAAAATCAAACAAAGAACTGTTCCAAATCAAAACTTAAAAAAAACAAATTTAGAAAAAAATGATTATCGAAAAGTCGGAAGAAGAAGTAGATTTAAATCTTTATTAATTGAAAAAGATTTTGAACCTGAAAACCCAAAACAGTTAGAAGAATTGGATGAAAATTCATGCAAATGGCCTATTGGACATCCAGATGAAAGTTCATTTTATTTTTGTGGTAGAAAATCATTAAAAGATTTCTCTTACTGTAAGCTTCATTTGCTTTACGCATTTCAACCGAAAGGTAAAAAAGAGGATGCCTCAGAAAAAGATATGGAAATTCCTCATTTTATAGAAAAAAAAATAAAGTCTGCCTAATTTTTTTCAACAATCATAAATCATATTTTTTTTTTGAAAACTGACCAGACTCTTTCCACATATAGCAATATTTAGATACTTCAAAATTAAATTTATGAGTGCTAGGTATATTTAAATCAAAGTTTGTTTTATATTTGCCAGATGGAACATTGTCATGTTTTAAAAGTCTAAGTTGATCAATTGTAAGCAGAGGTTTAGGAAATAATTGAAAAAATGCTGCAGAAATTTTCGCCAAAAATAAAGGCATAGGTATTAAAATTCTTTTTTTATCAATTAGATTTGACAATCTTTCCAATATATCTTTTAAAGATATTATTTCAGGTCCAATACATTCAATTGTAGTTGATTTAATTTTTTTCGAAATTACTTGATATATTATTTCTGTTAAATCTGAACAATGAATGGGCATAAATTTTGTTTTTCCATTATAGTAAAGGGGAAAAATAGGAATTCTATTAAGTAGAGTCATAAAATTTGTTGTAAATTTATCGTCTACTGAATAAACTACAGATGGTCTTAAAATTGTTGAATCTTTAAAATTATTTTTTATATTTATTTCACCTTCTAATTTGCTTTTTGCATAATTAGAATTATCTGCTTTATCTACTCCTAAGGCTGATACATGAATTAATTGGTCAACATTTAAATCTTTACAAATTTTTGAGATATAAGTAGGAAAAATATTATGTAAATTTTGAAAATTACTAGATCCACTTTCATAAAGTATACCGATCAAATTAATAACAATTTCATTTTTACTTATTAAATTCTTTATTTTTTCCTTGTCAAAAATGTTGGCCTCAACAACATTTAAATAACCTGCATTTGCTTGAGTTTTTAAAAAATAAGCTTTTTGATGAATATTTCTTGTAACGGCTGTCACTTCATAATTGCTTTTTGTAAGTTTTCTTATTAAATGACGACCTATTTGACCACTTCCACCAAATATTAATATGTTTTTTACTTTCATTTATCAAAAAATAGACATTTTTGTCGTGTCATATATAAGAACTTTAAAGTATGAATATTGATATTAAACTTCACAATAGTGATATACCAGCAGATCTAAAGTTAGGCAACATAGTAGCAATTGATTGTGAGTTTATGGGATTAAATGTAAAGCGTGACCCTTTGTGTTTAATACAAATTTCTAGTGGAAATTCAGATGCTCATATAGTCCAGTTAAACAGAAAGAGTTACAATGCACCAAATTTAGTTAAATTGTTAGGTAATAAAAATATTTGTAAAATTTTTCACTTCGCAAGAGCAGATATAGGTCATATCAAACATTACTTAAAAGTAGAAGTTGAAAATATATTAGATACAAAAATTGCATCTAAGTTAGCTAGATCATACTCTGACAATCATTCACTAAAAACTCTTATAAAAGAATTCATTAATATAGATATTAGCAAACAATTTCAAAGTTCTGACTTTGGTGGCAAACTATCAGACTCACAATTAAAATATTGCGCAAATGATGTAATATACTTGCACAAAATACATGAGGAACTTAATAAGATATTGGTCAGAGAAAAAAGGATAGATCTGTACAAAGATTGTTTAAAGTTTGTTAATACTAGAGTAAATTTAGATCTTGCTTCTTTTAAAGAAGATATCTGGTCTCATTAAAAATGACAAAAACTAATTTTAGAAAAATTGCAAAAGAAGTTATTGAAGTAGAGATACAGTCATTAAAAAAATTAAAAAAAAATATAAACAACTCTTTTGACAAAGTCGTTAATACAATTAATAATTGCAAAAATGGAAAAGTAATAATTTCTGGTGTTGGTAAATCTGGAATTATTGCAAAAAAAATTGCTTCTACTCTTTCATCAGTTGGCACTCCTTCTTTCTTTGTAGATGCGAGCTCTTGCTCTCATGGGGACTTAGGTAAAATTAGTTCAAATGATGTATTAATTTTAATTAGCTTTAGTGGCGAAACAGCCGAACTAAAAAATATTATACAATACGCAAACAGAAATAAAAAAATTACACTGATAGGTATTGTATCCAAAAAAAATTCACTTCTTTACAAAACAGCTGACATAAAATTACTAATACCTGAAGTAAAAGAAGCTGGTCCAGGAAATATTGTTCCAACATCTTCAACCATCGTTCAGTTAGCTATTGGTGATGCCATAGCTATAGCAGCAATGAAACATAAAAGATTTAGCCAGTTAGATTTTAAAAAATTTCACCCTTCTGGAAGTTTAGGTTTAAAATTAAAAACCGTTGAAGATCTGATGCTAACCGGAAAAAAAATTCCGTTTGTTAATGAGAATAAAAAGATGAAGGAAGCTTTAAAAATTATTTCAAAGAAAAAATTAGGTGTCTTAATAGCTATAAATTCAAAAAAGAAAACAACTGGAATTATAACTGATGGACAAGTAAGAAGAGCAAGCTCAACAAACTCAAATTTTCAAAACTTAATTGTTAAAAAAATAATGACAAAAAAACCTATTAGTGTAAATCAGGATATGCTAGCAGCCAAAGCTCTTGCTCTCATGAACAATAAAAAAATTACAAGTTTATGCGTTTACAGTGATAAAAAAAAATATAAAACTATCGGTATTTTACATATCCATAATATACTTAAGGCAAATGTTCACTAGATGAACAAAAAAGTTTTAATTCAAATAACTTTACTAATAATAATAGTATTAATATTAGCTACATTTTTTACTTTTTATCTAAGCAAAAAAGGTAAAAATTTAGTTTTAAAAGAAAAAGATAAAAAAGAATTTTTAGTTGAAAATCAAGATAGTGAATTAAACGTAATAAAAGACATAACCTACATAGCTAAAGACGATAAGGAAAATCTATTTAAAATAGAATCGAAATTTGGAAAAATAAACCCAGAGGAGCCCGATGTGGTATTAATGGATAATGTAACTGCTATAATAACTTTAAGAAATCGTGAAAAAATCATTATTTCTTCTGATCATGCTATTTATAACAGTAAAAGTTATGAAACGAATTTTTATGACAATGTTCTTCTTGAATATATAGAACATAATATAGTTTCTGAGAACATATATTTGTCTTTTGAAAATAATTTAGTATCTATATCGAATAACATTATTTATAAAAATTTAAATAGTGAAATGAATGCAGATGAAATAGTAATGAATTTAATAACAAAAGAAATTAAAATTTTTATGCATAATAATGACAGTAAAATCCAAATATTAAGTAAAAATTAAGTATGGCAATTATTAAAAAATTTAGAATTAAATCATTTAAAAAACAAAAACCACTTGTTCAATTAAAAAATATTTCACTATCTTTTGGCAAAAGAAAAATATTAGATAATGTTAGTTTTAACATTAATCAAGGAGAAATCCTTGGAATGCTGGGTCCCAATGGAGTTGGAAAATCAACTATTTTTAATTTAATAACTGGTTTGATAAAACCAGATTATGGATCAATATTTTTTGACTCTATCAATGCAACAAATTATCCAATTTATGTAAGAACAATAAAATTTAAAATTGGTTACGTCCCTCAACATGGGGGTTATTTTAAGGATTTAACTTTATTAGAAAATTTAAAAGCTATTGGTGAAATATTAATTGATGATGAAAAAGAAAGAACTTCCAGAATAAATATTCTAATTTCAAAATTTGAACTTGATGCTGTAATAAATATTAAAGCTAAATTTTTATCTGGCGGTCAAAAAAAAAAATTAGTAATTGCACTAGCTCTTTTAGGAGACCCTAAAGTACTTCTTCTGGATGAATGTTTTGCTGCTTTAGACGTCCTGACTATAAAAATGTTACAGCAAATAATTGTGAGCCTACAAACAGAAAATAATATTGGAATTTGTATATGTGATCATCAAGCACGTGACCTACTTTCATGTGTTGACCTTGCTATAGTATTATCTAATTGTAAAATTATTGCTAAAGGAGCACCAGCAGAATTAATAAAAGATCCTAATGCTAAATCAGCTTATTTTGGTGAGTCTTTTAAATTCAATTAAAAAATAAAATGGTAAAACCTATATTCATTAATAAAAAAATTAATGTTTTTAATAAAAATATAAACATTAGTGGAGATAAAAGTTTATCAATACGTTGGGCGCTTTTAGCCTCTCAAGCCATCGGTAAGTCAAAAGCATATAACTTGCTAAAATCTGAAGATATTTACAGCACTTTAAACTGTTTAAAAAAATTAGGTATAAAAATAAAATTTAGAAATAATTCATGTGAAATTATTGGAAATGGGTTAAATGGTTATTCTTTTAAAAAAAATTTAACTTTAAATGCAGGAAATTCAGGAACACTAGCTAGATTAATTTTAGCTTTGTTAATTAAATCTCCTTTTAAAATAAAAATAACTGGCGATACTAGTTTATCAAAAAGAGATTTTTCAAGAGTAATTCTTCCTCTTAAAAAATTTGGTGTAAACTTTTATCCAAAAAATAGGTATAAACTTCCATTTTACATTTCTGGTAGTAATTTTTTAAGCCCGATAACTTACCATGAGCAAAAGGGATCAGCTCAATGCAAAAGTTGCGTTATGCTTGCTGCGTTAAATACGGATGGAAAAACAATTGTAAAGGCAAAAAAGTCGAGAGACCATACTGAAATTCTTTTTAAACATTTAAATATTCCAATGAAAATTAAAAGAGGGGCAAACGATGATCTGATTGAAGTAAATGGTAAAAAAAACTTTAAATCTTTTGATTACAACATTCCTTCAGATATAAGTTCAAGTGCTTTTTTTATAGTTTTGACACTTCTTTCAAAAAAATCGAGTTTAATAATAAAAAACGTAAATATAAATCCCTCAAGAACAGGCTTCATATCTATTTTAAATAAGATGGGTGCAAAAATTACTTTTAAAAATAAAAAAATATATAATGGAGAAAAAATTGCTGATATCTTTGTAAAAAGTGTAAATAAACTTAAAGCAATTAAATGTCCTACTAAGTATAATAGCAGCGCAATAGATGAATTTCTTATTATTTTCATTGTTGCTGCTAAAGCAAAAGGAATCTCATATTTTAGAAATCTTTCAGAATTAAATCAAAAAGAAAGCCCAAGATTAAAAATTGCTTCAAAAATATTAAATATGATTGGTGTTAAAACAAAATTAACTAGTCATTCTATAAAAATTTTTGGTGAGCCTAATTTAAATCTTAAAAAAAATTATAGAGTTAAAAACTTTTTAAAAGATCATAGAGTATTTATGATGAGCACTATAGCGGCATTAACTTTGGGTGGTAGTTGGACAATACATGATCCAGATTCAATAAAAACTTCATTTCCAACATTTTTGAAAACTATTAAAAAAATTGGAGCTAAAATAAATTGATAAAACTAAAAAAAAATATTTATTTTTCAATTGCAATTGATGGTGACTCAGCGTCTGGCAAAACTACAGGAAGTAAATTCATAGCTAAACATTTTGGCTTTAAACTTTTAACTTCTGGGAAATTATATAGATATGTCGCTTTTAGGATAATTAAAGATAACAAAAAAAAACTTGATAATAAATATTTAAAAAAAATAACAAAAAATATAACTTTTAAAAAACTTCAAAATAATAAAATGATGTATGCGGATGATGTAACTACATATGCATCTTCAATAGCAAAAATTAAATTTATAAGAAAACTACTTAATAAATTTCAAAAAAAGTTTTCAAAAAATAAAAAATTTATTATTGAAGGAAGAGATATTGGTTCAAAAATACTTCCAAATGCCGACTTAAAATTGTTTTTTAAATGTTCTCCAGCCGAAAAAGCAAAGCGCAGATTAAGGGAGTATAATAAAGAAAAAAGAAAAATCACACTTCAAGAAGTAAAAAAATCTTTAAAAAAAAGAGATTATAGCGATAAAAATCGTAAAGAAAGTCCCTTGCTTTTTGTAAAAGGTGCTGTATTAGTGGACACCACAAATTTAACTATAAAACAAATGGAGGCTAAATTAAAAAAACTAGTACGAGAGGCTATACAAAAAAAATATGGAAATTTATAAAGAATTAAAAACTCCAGCATCAAAAGAATTTGAAAAGTTACTTAACTCACAGTTCTCAAAGAATAAAAATCTAGTAGAGGGTAAAATAATTGAAGGAATCATAACAAAAATAAGTGACAAATTTGTTTTTCTTCATTGTGAAGGTTTAAAGTCAGAACCTGTAATTGATGTTAATGAATTTAAAAGTATGGGAATGTTAGAAAAAATAAAAGTCGGAGAAAAAATTTCAGTACTTTTAGAACGCATAGAAGATAAAAATGGAGACGTTTTAGTATCAGCAATTAAAGCTCAAAAAATTCGTGGATGGGATAAATTAGTTGAAGCGTATGAAAAAAATGAACCAATAATGGGAAAGATAACTTCAAAATGCAAAGGTGGAGTAATAGTTGAACATGTTGATACTGGTTCTCTAATGTTTTGTCCTGGTTCTCAAATTTCAGACAAACCTTTAAAAGATATATCGCATTTAATGTATGAACCTCAAAAATTTGCTTTAATTAAGCTAGATAAAGTAAGAGGAAACGCGTGCGTTTCGAGAAGGCAAATAATTTCTTCTTTTAAGAAAGAAGATAAAGCTAAAGTAGTTGAAAAATATAAAGTTGGAGACATTATTAAAAATGCTGTGGTGAAAGGCTATAGTTCTTTTGGATGTTTTTTTGACGTTAATTCAGAATTAGACGTTCTAGTTCATTTGCAAGAGATAAGTTATTCAAGAATAAATCACCCTGATGAAATTTTTAATATAGGTGAAAAACACGATCTAAAAGTTATTTCTGTTGATAAAGAAAAATTGCAAGTTGGATGTTCGATTAAACAATTATCACCAGATCCTTTCGAACACATTTCTAACTATGAACTAAATAAACCATATAAAGTTAAAGTTGTTAAGATAATGGATTTTGGTGCCTTTTGTGAACTTGAGCCAGGATTAAGTACACTCTTACATTCAAGTGAATTAAGTTGGACGAAAAAAAATCCTTCTGCAAAAAAAATGTTTAATATAGGTGATGAAATTTCATGTGTAATAACTGAAATCGATAAAGAAAAAAGAAGAGTTGCTATCTCCCATAGACTTACACAAGACAACCCGTACACTACTTTTGAGAAAAAACATCCTGTGGAAAGTGAAGTAACAGGTGTAATTAGTAGTATGAATGAATATGCGATTTACTTAAAAATTGATGGATTTGACATAGATGCTTTTCTTCACTGCAATGATTTATCATACGAAAAAAATGGTGAAGAAGAATTAAAAAAATACAAAAAAGGAGACAAATTAAAAGTAAAAGTTTTAGAAATTAAAGTTGATCAACAAAAGATAAGAGTTGGTTTACGTCAAACTCAAACAGATCCATTTTTATGGTTTAATGATAAAAAAGTTAATGACACAATTACTGTAAAAGTTATTTCTTCAGATAATAAAGGCTTGGTGGTTCAACCAGAAAAATGTGGTATGAATTTTGTAATTAAAAAAAATCAAATAGCTATAAATCAAGCTGATGCTAGACCCTCTAGATTTGTAGGAGGTGAAAGAATTGACGCTGCAATAGCAGAGTTAAATCATGAAAAGAGAAAGGTTAGTCTAAGTATTAAATTGCTAGAAGAGCTGCAAAATAAAGAGGCTGTTTCTAAATTTAGTTCACCTCTTTCAGGTAAAAATCTTCCTTTTTCTTCATTATCGGATAAACTGGGGAAAAAAAAATAAAAAGATAATTTAAATTGGTTATTGTAAAATCAAAAATCTTAAAACAACTTTCTGACAACTATCCAAATTTTTTAAAAAAAGACCTAGAAAAGTTCATAGATATATTTTTAAAAGAAATCAAAATAGCTCTACAAAAAAATGAAGCTTGCGAACTTAGAGATTTTGGAAGATTTTCAACCCGAATCCAAAAAAAAAGAATAAGTAGAAATCCAAAAACAGGTGAAAAAATTGAAACACCAGAAAAAAAGATTATTCACTTTAAAATGAGTAAAAAATTATTTAATAAAATTAATAATAATGAATAAAAATATTTTTGTAGCATGTGATATATCAAGTCAAAAGGAGGTCATCAATATTCTAGAAAAAATACAAGATGATATTTATGGCATTAAAATAGGACTACAATACATTACTCAAAGAAGTCCAGAAGATATTAGAGAACTTTCAAAATTTAAAAAACCAATTTTTTATGATGGTAAATTTTTCGATATTAAAAATACTTTGATCTCTTCCATTCAGGCGTTAAACGATTTAAAGGTATCTTTTGCAACAGTTCATTTATTAAACGGTTATGATGCACTTAAAGCTGCAAATGAAATAGCTAAAAAAATTGGTATTCGTTTATTGGGGGTATCTGTATTAACAAGTTTCTCTGACGGAGATATAGAAAAATTGGGTTTTAAAAACACAGTCGAAAATCAAGTCAAAAAATTAGTAAAAATTGCATCTGAAGCAAATTTATATGGAGTAGTTTGTAGTCCATCAGAAGTAAAAATTGTTAAAAAAATTGCTCCACAACTAAAATGTTTTACTCCAGGTATTAGAATGAATTCTAATACCCACGATCAAAAAAGAACAATGAACGCAAATGAAGCTATTAAAATGGGTAGTGATTATTTAATAATAGGTAGACCTATTCTGGAGGGTGATCCTAAAAAAAATATAGATCAAATAATTCATTCAATAAAATAAGTAGTTAATGAGAATAATATCTGGAAATTTAAAAGGAAAAAAAATTCTTCAGCCAAAAGATAAAAATACTAGACCACTCAAAGATCTAACTAAAGAGTCTTTATTTAACATAATAGAACACTCAAATTTACTGGATGTAAAAATAGAAAAATCAAATATTCTGGATTTGTTTTCTGGAGTAGGTTCTTTTGGACTAGAATGTTTGTCTAGAGGATCACGCTCAGTAACATTTATAGAAAACTACACAAATACATTAAATATTTTAAAAAAAAATATACTTAATACTGGTTATGTACACAAAAGTAAAATTATAGAAAAAAATATTTTAAAAGATAAAACATTAGATAATATTGAAGAAAAATTTGATATCATCTTTATAGACCCTCCTTATAAAGAAAAAAAACTTCCAGAGTTATTAGAAAAGTTAATTAACTTAAAATTACTTAAAAAAAACGGAATATTTATAATTCATAGACACAAAAAAGAAGATGAACAATTTCCAAGAAAATTTAATACATTGATAAAAAAAAACTATGGTATTTCAAAAATTATATTTGGAAATTAAAATTTATATTAAAATTTTTTTTGTTTCTTTTTTAATTAATTCAACAGAAGGTTGATTAAATGGATTTATATTTAATGATCGTCCCAATAAAATAGTCTCTAAAATAAAAAAACAAAATAATTCACCCATAGTTTGTTCATTCCTATTAAAGATTTCAAAACTTCTAAAAGGTATATTTTTTTTTTCAAATATTATTTGAGTTGCTTTTTTCTGTGAATACATAATTTTACCAATTGTTTTATTTTTTAAATAATCATGACTTGGAAGTATTGAGTTATTCTTTATTTTTATAGACTTGTTTGTAAAGGCATAGAAAAAAGTAAAAAAATTTTTATTTGGCCCATCTAAATAAAGTTGCATTAAACTATGATTATCTTTTGGCATTGAAGAGATAACTGGTAAAATTCCTTTAGAATTTTTTCCTAAACTTTCAGCTATCAATTGTTGGTACCACTTAAAAAAATTATTTGAACTTTCATCATAGTTTAAAATAACTGAGTTAAATCTTCCCTTTTTCAATAACTCAAGCGTACTACTTACATTCATTACTAGAGAATTAACAAATCTTTTACTTTTAACTAAATTATTAAATTGTTTAAATTTTTTTTCATTTAAACCCATAAGTTCTGCAGGTAGCATTCCAACTTCCGACAAAACTGAATATCTTCCCCCAATAAAATTTTTATGTTCTACAATTTCTGATTTAAGTTTTTTTGCCAAATTAATTAAATAACTATTTTTTTTTTCAGTTATAAATATATTTTTATCATCTTTTTTAATTATAATATTTGCGTTAGATATTGTTTCTAAGGTATTTCCTGACTTTGAAATCACAATATTTAAAATTTTATTTTTATTATGAAAATTATCTGGACTTTCATCAAGATGATTTATAAATAAAAAATTTTTGTTAATCTTATCTTTTAAGAATTCATAAATTGCTTCAGCTCCTAAAATTGAGCCACCCATTCCTATAATTCTAATATTTGAAAATTTTTTTAATTTTATAATTAATTTTTTTTTATAACTATATTTGTAAGAATTTTTCAAAGAATTTATTAATTCTAGATTTTGCTTTAATAATATTTTGAAACTTTTCTTAACTTTTAAAGTATTAGATTTAATTGAAAAATTCTTAAAATTAATATTTCTTGTTAACATTAATTTTCATTGATTTTTTTTTTTATAAATTCTTCAATAGAACTTTCAATGGGAACTGATCCATCATCTTCTAAATTTTCTTCAATACTTAAAACTAATTTTTCTACGTCGTCTGAATCGTCTTCTGCTAAATCGCTTTCATATGAAGAATTAGGTTCTGGTAGGCTGTTATAATCTGGCGGTAAAACAAGAGGATTTTTTTTCTCAACTAGAAATTCATCGCTAGAGTTTTGTTTTGATCCTCCTAGAGCTGACCTAACTGAATCACAAGAGTTGGTTAGTAAAAAAATAGTTAGAAGGATTGATGTATAAATTTTTTTCATTTACTAGACAAATTATTTTTATAAAACATTTCAACAAAAATAAGGCATAGCACACCTGTTGAAATAAAGATATCTGCAACATTAAAAACAAACCAATGAAAATTATTTATATGGAAATCGATAAAGTCTGGAACTGCAGAATAATATATTCTATCAAACAAATTTCCAAAAGAACCTCCTAAAATAGATATCCAAAAATAAACTTTATAATCCTCAGAACTGATAATCATAAAGATTATAATCAAGTTAATTATAACTATCAAAATCGTAATTAAATTGTAAATAAAATTTTCCTCAAATGAAAGGATGCCAAAAGCTATTCCTTTGTTCCAAATTAAATATAAATTTAAAAATGAATTTATGTATATATCAACGGAACTACTTGTTTCAGCTAAATTGAGAATATATAATTTAGAAAATCTATCTAATAAAAAAATTAGAATGATAATTGAACTATAAATGAAAAATTTTTTTAAATTACTTTTTATCATTAATATTTAAACTAAACCACAATGATTTTTTCTTTCACACTTACTTTTTTTAATTTTCCAACAGAGAGAACATTTTTGACCTTCTGCCTTTAAAGTTTCAACATTAATTTCCTTGGAGTTATTTTTTTCAACTTTTGCACCAGAAGTTATACATAATTCTGAAAAATCTACATCTTTAGTTAAATCTAAAAGTTGGTCTTGTAATTTTATAATTAAGCTTGCTTCTAAACTTGAACCAATTTCCTTAGAAGCTCGTTTTAATTCAATACTACTATTGCAGGTTTCTCTAATTTTAATTAACTCCAACCATTTTGTTTCTAATTTTTTATTATTCCAATTAGCAGGTATATCTGGGAATGATTCTAGGTGAATACTTTTTTTAGAATCTATTTTAACTAAACGATAAATTTCTTCAGTCGTAAAAGACAATATTGGTGCAAACCATTTTAATAAAATTTCGAGCAGAATATTCAAAAAAATTACAATTGATTTTCTCTTTGGAGTGTCTAGTGAATCACAATATAAAGAGTCTTTTCTAATATCAAAATAAAAAGAAGATAAATCTACAGTACAGAAATTTAATAATTCTTTATAAAGAGCATGAAAATTATAATTATCAAAATTTTTTTTAAAATTTAAATTTAAATTTGATATTTTGTGTAACATGAATTGCTCTAATTCAGGAAGTTTTGAAACATCAACTTTATCAAATTCTACTTTTTTAAAAGTATCATTTAAGTTTCCTAGAATATATCTAAAGGTATTTCTTATTTTTCTGTAGGACTCTGCGTGTTGCTCTAAGATTGAATAGTCTATTCTTAAATCCTCTGAATAATCTGATGCCGCAACCCAAACTCTTAAAATATCTGCACCATATTTTTTTAATATGTCTTCTGGTGCTATAACGTTTCCAAGAGATTTTGACATTTTTAAACCTTTTCCATCAACAACAAACCCATGAGATAATATTGAATCAAAAGGAGCTCTTCCTCTAGTACCACAAGATTCTAATAATGATGAATGAAACCAGCCTCTATGTTGATCAGAACCTTCAAGATACATAGATGCTGGCCATTTTAAATCTTTTCTTTTTTCAAGAACGTATGAATGTGTTGCTCCACTATCAAACCAAACTTCTACAATATCGGTTGTTTTTATATAATCCTCAGATTTGTATTTAGATCCTAAAAATTTCTTATAATCTTTTTCAAACCAACAGTCTGCGCCTTCTTTTTCAAAAATCTTTGCTATATTTTCAATAATTACATCATCAACTAAAATTTCCTTTGTTTTTTTTGAAATAAATGCTGGAATTGGTACACCCCAAACTCTTTGTCTTGAAACACACCAGTCTGGCCTAGTTTCAATCATTGACTTCAATCTCTCTTTTCCTTTGCTTGGATAAAATTTCGTATCATTGATTGCTTTCAAAGCTTTACTTCTTAATCCGTGGCTTTCCATTGAAATAAACCATTGGGGTGTTGCTCGATGGACTAAAGGAGCTTTTGAGCGCCAAGAATGAGGGTAATCATGTACCAATTCCCCGCTTGCTAATAGTTTTTTTTGCTCTTTTAATTTTTCTATAATTATTTTGTTAGCTTTAAAAATATGTGTACCTTCAAACAAAGGAACATTTTTTGTATATCTACCATCATCATCAACTGTTTCTTCTGCCTTAATACCGTTTTTAATACATAAGTTAAAATCGTCAGGTCCATGACTAGGTGCACAGTGAACTACCCCTGAACCTTGCTCGGTTGTAACAAACAAAGCCTCAAGCATTGGTATATCGTGTTTAAAACCAATTTCATAAAATGGATGATTACAAACAGTTCCTTCTAATTCTTTTCCTTTAAAATTTAAAATTTTTTTATAGTTTTTGATTTTACAGTCCTCTACTACTGATTTTAATAAATCTTCAGCTAAAAGAATCTGTTTTCCTCTAAAATCGCCTTCGTCTTCTATTTTTATAATAATATATTTTAAGCTTGGATTGTATGCTAATGCCTTATTCGCTGGTATTGTCCAAGGCGTTGTGGTCCAAATTATAACTTCACTATTTTTTAATTTTTCAATTTTAGATTTTTTAACTTTAAAAGATGCATAAATTGTATCTGATTTATGGTCCTTATATTCAACTTCAGCATCAGCCAGTGCAGTTTTTTCTACAGTTGACCATAAAACAGGTTTATATCCTCTGTACAAACTTCCTTCTTTTAAAAATTTTCCTAATTCTCTAACTATTTGAGCCTCGGCATCAAAGCTCATAGTAGAGTAATAATTTTCCCAGTCTCCTATTACACCAAGTCTTTTAAATTGTTTTTTATGAATCGTAATCCATTTACTTGCAAAATCTCTACATTCTTTTCTAAACTCATTTATAGGAACATCGTTTTTATTTTTTTTATTTTTTTTGTATTGCTCTTCAATTTTCCATTCAATTGGCAGTCCATGACAATCCCAGCCGGGTACGTAAACCGAGTCCTTTCCACTCATTTGATGAAATTTAACAATGATATCCTTAAGAATTTTGTTAAGTGCTGTTCCCATATGAATATCTCCGTTGGCATATGGTGGCCCGTCATGAAGAACAAATTTTTCTTTTTTTTCACTTAGAGATCTAAGTTTTTTATAGAGGTCTATTTCATCCCAATAATCAAGAATGCCCGGTTCTTTGTTTGGTAAGTTGGCCTTCATCGAAAATGCTGTTTTGGGTAAATTTAAATTTGCTTTGCTCATTATTTAATTTAGTTTTTTTTTGGCAATCTTAATATCTAGATTTATTTGATTTTTTAATTGTTTAATATTCTTAAATTTTTTTTCTTTCCTTATAAAACTTATAAGCTCAATAGTTAAATACTTATTATAAAGATTTCCATAATAATTAAATATATGAACCTCTAAAAGTAACTTTTTTTGCTTAAAAGTAGGTCTATAACCTAAATTCGCTATTCCTTTGAGAAAAAATTTTTTATTATTTCGATAAATTTTGACAGCATAAACTCCTTTTTTTGCAATAACGTAATTTTTGATACTCATGTTACAAGTTGGAAAGCCTATTTTTTTTCCCATCTGCCTTCCTCTTTCTACTAAACTTTGTATTTCCCAATTTCTACCAAGTAATTTATTAGCATTTTCTATTTTTCCATTTGAAATTAATTTTCTTATATAAGTGGATGAAATAATTTTATTTTTTAAAACTAAAGGTTTTGGGTTTATTGTTTTATAATTATATTTTTTTTCATTTTTCTTTAACTGTTTTACGTTTCCTTCTCTTTTATTGCCAAACCTAAAATTATTACTTACAAAAATATATTTAGCTTTAAGATTATTATGTAAGATTTGTTGAATGAAAGTTTGTGATTTAATTTTAGAAAATTTTTTGTCAAATTTTTTTATTATCACAAAATCTATATTTAGTTTTTCAAAGTTTTTTACTTTCTGTGATAAATTTGATATCCTAAAATTTTTTAAACTTTTATTAAAATACATTTTTGGCATTGGTTCAAAAGTAATTACTCCAATTTTTAATTTAAATTTTTTTTTGTATTTTTTAGCAAGATTAAATAATTTTTTATGACCTAAATGAAGTCCATCAAAATTTCCAATTAGTATTATTGAATTTTTATGTTTATTTAAAACTCTGAAATTTTTATAAAACTTTAATTGTTTTACCATTTTAATTCTTTTTGTGAAAAAGTTATATTGAGATTATATTTCTTTAACACACTAGAAATACCTTCTCTTGAAATTTCTTGTCTATGAATTCCATTAGTTATTAATAAAGAATCATAATTCATATTGATAGCACCTTTTATATCTGTGTTTAAATTATCTCCAATTGCAATAATTTTTTTATTATTATTTTTAATTGCCTGATTATAAACCTCAGGATAAGGTTTTCCAAAATATACAACATTTCCTCCAAGAGCTTCAAAAACTTTTGCTACAGAACCAGCGCAATATTCTCTTTTTTCTCCTCTATCAACTATTAAATCTGGATTAGTACATATCATTTTTTTAGATACTGAATTAATTAACAACTTTTTATAGTAATCTAGATCTTTATCGTGTTGATCAAACAAACCTGTACACAATAAATAATCACACTTTTCAATATCATCTATTTTTTTATTTTTAAAATTAGAAAATAAATCAAAATCTCTTGGTGGTCCAACATGAAAAAAATTTTGACTAGCATGATTTGTTTTTAAATAACTTAAAGCAGCTTGCCCAGATGTATAAACTTTTTCTCTCATCGCTTTATCTAAACCCATTTTTTCTAAAAATATTTTGACAGTTGAGTTTGGGCGTGGGGCGTTCGTAAGTAATACATAGTTTTTTTTTGCTTTCGTAATTTCGTCTAACGCTTCAATTGCATTTTTATGTAATTCAATTCCATTATGAATTACACCCCACAAGTCTATAAAATAAAAGTCGTAGTTATTAATAATGGATCTAAGTCCTATATCGTCCAAATTTTTAGTCATTTAATGAGATATAGCTCAAAAAAGCTACAATTTCTCTTGTTTTTTGAATTGCCTATTTTTAATTGATTATCTTGAAATAGACACAAGTTTACCTATATGACTCGCATACTAATAGGAGAATTTATGAAATTTAAACCGTTACATGATCGAGTATTAATCGAAGTTTTAGATGGTAGTGAAAAAACTGCCGGTGGAATTATAATCCCGGATACAGCTCAAGAAAAACCTCAAGAAGGTAAAGTTATTGCAGTTGGAAAAGGAGCAAAAACTGAAGATGGAAAAATAATTCCAATGGATGTTAAAGTTGGTGATAAAGTTTTATTTGGTAAATGGTCAGGTACTGAAGTTAAAATTGACGGTAAAGAATATAGCATAATGAAAGAGTCAGACATTATGGGAATTTCAAGTAAATAATTTTAAAAAAGGAGAAAAAAAATGGCAAAAATTGTAAAATTCGATTCTGACGCAAGAGCTTCAATGATTAAGGGTGTGGATATTCTTGCAAATACAGTAAAAGTTACACTTGGACCAAAGGGAAGAAATGTTGTTATCGATAAATCTTATGGTGCTCCAAGAACGACCAAAGACGGTGTTACAGTTGCAAAAGAAATAGATCTTGATGACAAATTTGAAAATATGGGTGCTCAAATGGTTAAAGAAGTTGCTAGCAAAACTAATGATGAAGCTGGTGATGGAACAACCACTGCAACTATTTTAGCACAAGCTATTGTTAAAGAAGGATGTAAGTATGTTACTGCTGGTATGAATCCAATGGATGTAAAAAGAGGTATTGATGCTGCAGTCGAGCATGTTAAATCAAATCTAATATCCTCTGCTAAAAAAGTTAAGGATAGTGATGAAATTGCACAAGTCGGAACGATTTCAGCAAACGGTGATAAAGAAATCGGAAATATGATATCCAAAGCAATGCAAAAAGTTGGTAACGAAGGTGTTATAACTGTTGAAGAAGCTAAAGGTATTGAAACAGAGCTTGATGTTGTTGAAGGTATGCAGTTTGATAGAGGTTATCTATCGCCATACTTTATTACAGATGGAAATAAAATGGTTACTGATCTTGAAAACCCTTTTATTTTGCTTCATGAAAAAAAATTGACTAATTTGCAACCGATGGTTCCTTTGCTAGAAGCAGTAGTTCAAGCTGGGAGACCATTAATGATAATTTCTGAAGATGTTGAAGGTGAGGCTCTTGCAACTTTAGTGGTTAACAAACTTAGAGGTGGTTTAAAAGTTGTTGCTGTAAAAGCTCCTGGTTTTGGTGATAGAAGAAAAGCTATGCTTGAAGATATTGCCATTTTAACTGGTGGACAAGTTATATCTGAAGATTTAGGAATTAAATTAGAAAACGTAAAACTAAATAACTTAGGTTCGTGTAAAAGAGTTAAAGTTGATAAAGATAACAGCACGATCATAAGTGGAACAGGTAAAAAAGCCGATATAGAAGCTAGATGTGCACAAATAAAACAACAGATAGACGAAACAACATCTGATTATGACAAAGAAAAATTGCAGGAAAGATTAGCTAAACTTGCAGGAGGTGTTGCGGTAATAAAAGTTGGTGGTGCTACTGAAGTTGAGGTTAAAGAAAGAAAAGATAGAGTTGAAGATGCTTTGAACGCTACGAGAGCTGCTGTTGAAGAAGGAATAGTGGTTGGTGGCGGTTGTGCTCTTTTATATGCAGCTCAAGATTTAGATAAAGTAAAAGCTAAAGGAGATGACCAAAAAGCTGGTGTGGATCTTGTAAGAAAAGCATTAGAGGCTCCAATTAGACAAATTACAAAGAATGCAGGGGTGGATGGTTCTGTTGTAGTAGGAAAACTATTAGAACAAAACAAAAAATCTCAAGGTTATGATGCTCAAAATGAGGATTACTGCGATATGTTTGCAAAAGGTATTATTGACCCCGTTAAAGTTGTAAGAACGGCTTTGCAAGACGCTGCTTCAATTTCAGGATTATTAGTTACAACTGAAGCTATGGTTGCTGACAAACCTGAGGAAAAAGATGGTGCTGCTGGTGGAATGCCTCCTGGAGGAATGGGTGGCATGGGTGGCATGGGTGGAATGGGTGGAATGGGAATGTAATATAGTTCCCCTACCAGAACACTCTCAGTACAAGGTTAAATGAATTAGAAACCCTCAGAAAGAAATTTCTGGGGGTTTTTTTATTTAAAAGTTTTATCAACTAAATAAAGACCTAAAGCAACACACGGACCTATACCAAAAGCAAATAACAAAGTTCCGACTCCAACTGTTCCTCCCAAATACCAACCAACACTAACAACTGTAATCTCAAGTATTGCTCTAACTAAAGCTATAGGTAAATTTGTTTTTTGTTGTAAACCTACCATTAAACCGTCTCTTGGACCGGCTCCTAGATTAGCAATTAAATAGATACCACCCCCAATTCCAACTGTTATTACCGCGACTATGGCTAAGAGTAATTGGTTATTATAATTAGAAGGGGTCGAAACAAATTTTATACAAATATCAATCATTAGTGCAATTATTAAAGCGTTTAAAATGGTCGCTATACCCAACTTTTGACCAAGGGGTATCCATAAAATTAAAACGGATATACTTATTAAAAATGTAATTATTCCAATACTTAGGTTTACATTTAGAGAAATACCTTGAGCTAAAACACTCCAAGGAGAAGCTCCTGTAAAAGAAACAATTAATAATCCTTCGCCCAAACCAAATAACATTAAACCAAAACAACAAAAAAATAATGTCGAAAATCTTGGTTTAAAATTTAGTGGTTTAGCTGAGCTCCAATAAACTTTAGGAATATTTTTTATAGATAAAAACATATTTTATTAATAGTATAATTAATTAGACTTTTCTATTTATAATTTTATGAAAAAATACTTTTATATTTTAATTTTACTATTTTTATACACGCACGTTGCTGCCCATACTGCACACTACAAAGGTATAATAAAAATTGAGATGGAAGTATTTAGAAATAACAAATTAATTGGTTATAGTAATTATTTTTTTGAACATGGAGATAACACCATGACAGTAAAAAATTATACACAGTTTAAAGTTAAGTTACTTGGCGCTAATATTTTTACAATAGCTAGCGAAGCTATAGAAAAATACAAAAATGAAAAATTAATTCAATTTAAATCAATAACTTTTCAAAATAGAAAAGAAAAATATGTTAATTTAAATTATAATAATTCTAAAAAAAAATTTATTATAGATGGATCTTCTTATAAAGGAGAGGCAAGCACTGATTGTGTTATTGGAAATTGGTGGAATCACAAAATATTGGAAGCCAATAAACAAATTAGCCCTTTAACTGGCAGTATAAAAGATCAAGTTGTTCAATTAATTGGTAAAGAAAATATTATTATTTATGGTAAAAGTTACGATACACACCATTATAAATTAAAATCTAAAGATGATAATTTGCCAAAAAATAAAAAATTAGATTTTGATATATGGGTTAATACTAAAAACAATCTAATTATCAAAGTTAGTTATTCTAGAATGGGTAATTGGGAATATAGATTAAAAAACTTTAAAATTAATTAATTTAAAATTAAAACAAGTAAACTGGCTATAAAATCAATAGTAAAAATAAAAGCAAATACAACAATAAAATACATTATTGTTACAATGGTATTTCTTTTTCTTCTTTGTCTTACAAAAGGTTTATCATCTAAATCAGATATATCTCTGATACCCACTACTGGATAGTCGCAAGTGTATCTCCAAATCGATTTTGGCATTCTTTCATCTGTTTTATTATAGTAATCAATCCAAGCAACTGAGTATCTAAATAAAAAATAACAAATAGTTAAAAGTAATATGCTTGTAAGCATTTATCGTTTAATTAGAACTGCTCAGACTCTGTCGAACCTTTCATAGCAGTAGTAGAGCTTTTTCCACCACTTATAGTGTTTGAAACAGCATCAAAGTATGAAGTACCAACTTCTCTTTGATGTTTAACACTTGTATAACCATCTTTTTCTCTTGAAAATTCTTGTTGCTGGATTCTTGAATAAGCTGTCATTCCTTCTTTTTTATATTTTTCAGCTAATTCAAATATAGCAATATTCTGTGTGTGAAAACCAGCTAAAGTAATAAATTGAAATTTATAACCCATTTCACTAATTTTTTTCTGGAAAGTTGAAATTTCAGAATCTGATAAATGTTTTTTCCAATTAAAAGACGGTGAGCAATTATATGCTAATAATTTACCTGGGAATTTTTTATGTATTGCATCAGCAAATTTTTTCGCTTCATCTAAATTAGGAGTTGCTGTTTCACACCAAATTAAATCTGAGTAAGGAGCATAAGCTAAACCTCTCGAAATTGCTTGGTCAATTCCATGTTTAACATAATAAAAACCTTCAGGTGATCTTTCTCCTGTTAAAAATTTTTTGTCGTTTTCATCGTGATCATTTGTAATTAATTTTGCTGCATTTGCGTCTGTTCTCGCTAAAATTATTAATGGAACATCTGCAATATCTGCAGCTAACCTCGCGGCCTTCAAGTTTTTAATCATTGTCCCAGTTGGCACTAAAACCTTTCCTCCCATATGACCACACTTTTTTTCACTTGCAAGTTGGTCTTCGAAGTGTACACCAGCTGCACCAGCTTTTATGAATTTTTTAGCTAATTCGAAAACATTCAATGGTCCTCCAAAACCAGCTTCTCCATCAGCAATTATTGGTAACATATAATCTACTTTATCTTTTGAATTCATATCACCATCTTTAATTTCCATATGTTGAATTTGATCTGCTCTTGTTAATGCATTATTCATTGATTCAACTAATTTTGGAGCGCTATCGTAAGGATATAAAGATTGATCTGGATACATTTCGCCAGCACTATTTGCATCTGCCGCTACTTGCCATCCACTTAAATAAATTGCCTTAAGTCCGGCCTTAGCATGTTGAACAGCATGGTTTCCTGACAATGAGCCTAATGTGTTAACGTATGGTTCTGTATTTAATAGTCTCCAAAGTTTTTGTGATTGATGTTTGCACATCGAATACTCTATTTTAATTGAGCCTCTTAATCTTTCAACTTCCTCTGGTGTGTAGTCTCTTTTTATACCTGCAAATCTTTTTAAATCGTAAGATACTTTATTAGACTCTGAGCTCATTTATTAATACTCTTATATATTTTTAATTGAAAGAAGGGTTTTACTTCCCTTCGCTAAACTCATTTGTGAACTCATTCATGCCACTGGAACCCCAATCACAATGATCATCTCTAACATAAACCCCTTTTAGATAATATTGCTTTGCATCATCGTTATGAGTCAATTGATCTTTGTTTTCTGGGTTTTTAGTTAAAAAATTCATGTAAAACTTATATTTTACAAAATTTACAAAAGCTATAAAAATATTGATTTATCTTGTAAATCTTATCAATTTTTTGTAAATTAAAATTTACAAAATTTACAAATTAGGAAATGTGAGTCAATTAGATATTGAAATAGGTTCAAAAATCAAGGCTTTTAGAGTGAAGCTAGGCCTGCAAGCAAAAAGGTTATCTGAATTAGTATCTATTTCTCCTAGTTACTTAAATTTAATTGAAAGTGGAAAAAGAAAAATAGATGGAGATTTATTGATTAAAATTTGTCAAGAGCTCAGAATAGAGCCATCAGAACTAAGTAGTGGTGAAAATTTAAATTTAGGTAATTCGAAAGTTGCAATCTCAAAGTCAGTAAATTCAGATCAGTTAAAAAAACTTAATCTAAAAATTGGGCCTAAAATTAAAGCCTTTAGGCGACAACAGGGGATTCAAGCAAACAAATTATCAGAACAACTAGGAATATCAGCTAGTTATTTGAACCTTATTGAAAGTGGTAAAAGAAGAATTGATAGCGATCTAATTATAAAAATTTGTAAAGAGCTTAGAATTGAGCTTTCAGATTTAACAAGTCAAGCAGAACTTAAATTGGAAAGTAATATAACGGAACTTTTAAGTGACGAAATATTTGAGGGTTTAGATATTTTAGGGCCAGAGGTAAAAGACTTAGTTAACACAAACCCAAAAATAGCTAAAGCATTAATAAAATTAGGTGATAACTTTAAACAAAAAGATCATGAGATTGTTAATAGAGTTGAAAACTTATCTGGTAAGATAATTGATAGCAGAAAAGCTGCGTTCCCAGGTGAAATTGTATCAGACTTTTTACAAGAAAATAAAAATTATTTTCCAAAACTAGAGGATTTTGCAAATTCTATTTTTGAAAAAATACAAATAAATAATAGATCAACTTATTTTGGACTTTGTAAATTTTTAAGAAAAGAATACGGTATATTGGTCAAAGACGTACTTCCAGAAGAAGGAAAACCTTTTTCAAAAATTTTTGTTAAAAATAAAAAAGAACTGCTCCTAAGTGACTACGTTGCTCTTGAAACAAAAAAACTTTATGTGGCATCTCAAATTGCTTATGAAGGTGCACTCGATGATATAAATGATTATATTTCAAAATTTTCTTTTCCAAGCGAAGAATCAAAAAAGGTTACAAAAGTTGCTTTGTTAAATTATTGTGGAGCTGCAATCTTAATGCCATATAAATTATTTCATCGTGAGTGTATGAAAAATAAGTACGATCTAGAGTTGTTGCAAAATACTTTCGCAACTACATTTGAACAAATAGCTCACAGAGTAACTTGTTTGCAAGATCCAAAATTGCCTGGGATTCCTTTTCATTTTTTAAGAGTAGATGTTGCGGGAAATATATCAAAAAGATTTTCTTTATCAGGAATTGAGATTCCAAGATACGGTGGTGCGTGTCCAAGATGGAATGTTTACTCAGCATTCACAAGACCTGGTATAATTCAAGCAGCTGTTAGCAAGATGAGTAATGGAGAAAAATACGTTTGCATAGCAAGAACTGTAGAAAAAGGAGTCGGAAGATTTGGTGAGGCTAAAAGTATTTTATCTATTGGGTTAGGATGCGAAGCTAAGTACGCAAAAGATTTTATTTATACTGAAAATTTGAATATTACCGATAAAAAAACAGAAATACCTATCGGAGTTTCATGTCGAACTTGTGATAGATTAGATTGCTCACAAAGAGCCTTTCCTCCACTTCACAAAAAGTTTGATGTAGACATAAATTCAAGGGGCGTTTCTGTTTACGTTACTGAATAATAAAAGTTAATTTTTTTGTTTTTTTTTACGCTCTCTTGATAAAAGTTGTGTCAATGAATCAACCATCATATCTGAGGCATTAAATATTTCACTAGGTTTAAATTCGTGAGATAAATTTTTTTCAGCATTAGATTTATCCTCAATCACAATTCCTTCATCAGGAGAATTATCCTTAATATAAATTAGAATTAACCACTCATCATCATTTGATTCATCCCATTTAATAAAAATTTCACCTGTTTCAAATCTTCTATCAATACATCTCAAGATAGACATATGTCTGGTAATATGTCTTTTATTTAATTGGAACACTAAACTGGCAGCACTTCTATAAAAACTCTCTAAAGAAAGCTCAATTTTTTGTCTCGCAATAGTGTATTCTCTTTCTTTTCTTAAAAGAGTTTCTCTATCATCGTCTTCTTGGATTTTAACTCCTAAAGCCTCTACTCTCTCCCTTATTTTTTGATCCCTAATGATTCTATATTTTTGCTTTAATTTTTCTATTCTCTCTTGTAGTCCAGAGTAGTCGTCTCTTTGTTCTCTTAATGAAATTCTCTCAAGTTTTTCAAGCTCTTTTACTTCTCTAATTCTAAATTTTTCAATTTGTTTGTCTAATTTTATTTGTTGTAAAAACTTTTTCTGTTTTTCTGCTTGCTCTCTTCTAACTATTGCTTGTTCTTGCCTTAAAAATAATTTTATATCTCTAACTCTTTCTTTCTCTATTTTTATTTCTTCTTTTATTGCTTGTTCTTTAAGCTTAATTCTTAAATCTTTTTCTATTTTTCTTTGCTTTTCTTTTTCAATTCTTTCATTTTCAATTCTTTGTATTTCCTCTAATTTTTTTCTTTTTTTCTCCTCATTTTTAAGAATTTTATAACCTTCTATTACTCCATCTATTTTATTAAAAAAATTTTCTAGAGATTTCTCTAAACCAAAATAAAACTTTTTAACAAAACTATAATTAGGTTTTAATTTTTCTTGAAGTCTAATAACTTTAAGTATTGCGTCTTTTGGAATATTTTTGAGGCTATTTTTTTTATTATTAAATTTTTTAAGTTTTTTTTTTAACTTTTTAGATTTTAATTTATTTTTTTTTTTAATGAGTTTTTTTTTTGTTTTTTTTCTTTTATTAATTTTTTTTTTATTTAATTTTTTAAATTTTTTTTTCATATCTATATGTGTAAATGTAATTTATCAATTATTTTTGATAAATATAGTCTCTTGTATTAGGTGCAGTTGTTAAATCTTTTGTAAGTTGAAATTGAAATACAACCTGATCTCCCCACTTAAATGCCATTTCACAAGAAGCCAGATAAAACTCCCACATTCTAAAAAATTTTTGATCAAACATTTCTACTATTTTATCTTTATTTTTTAAACATCTCTCTTTCCAGTTTCTTAAAGTATGAGTGTAATGCATTCTTAAAACTTCTAAATCGGAAACAATTAAACCTGATTTTTCTATTGGACCTGTTACTTCGCTCATACTTGGAGTATACCCTCCTGGAAAAATATATTTTGTAATCCATGGATGGGGATCTCTTGGTTCATTTATTGATCCAATTGTATGAATTAATGCTAATCCATTATCATTTAATAGATTGTTTACTTGTTTAAAAAAGGTTTTATAGAATTTTCTACCAACATGTTCAAACATTCCAACACTGACAATTCTATCAAACTTTTCTTTTAAGTGCCTATAATCTGCCAATTTAAATTGAACCTGATTTTCAAGATTAAATTCTTTTGCTTTTTGATTTGAGTATTTTAATTGATTCTCTGATAATGTAATACCAGTAACTTCACACTTAGATTGTTTTGCAATTTCGATTGCCAATGATCCCCACCCTGATCCTATATCTAAAACTTTTTGATTTGGTTTAAGATTTAATTTTTTAATTATGTGATTAATTTTATTATTTTGTGCAGTTTCTAAAGTATCATTTTCATTTTTAAAATATCCACATGAGTATTGTCTTTTAGGATCAAGGAATAATTCATAAAGATCTTCTGATATATCGTAATGATGGGCTACATTTTCTTTAGATTTTTTAGCAAAATTAAAATTTGTTAAATATCTATAAGTTCCTTTTATTTTTTTTAAAAGATACCCAAAACTATTAATTTCATTTCTACCAATGTTTTTGAAAGCTATTTCCAAAAAATCAGTTAAAGATCCATTTTCTATAACTAAAGAACCGTCCATATAAGCTTCACCAAAATACAAATCAGGATTAATTAAAAGTTTAAAATGAAGGTTTTTATTTAAAAGCTTTAAAGTTAATGGTTTATTTTTTTGTGGATTTCCAATTATATGCTTTTTTGAATTTGCATCTATTAACACAAATCCCTCTTTTTTAAATAAACTGTTTAAAAAACTAACTAATTGCATTTTATCTAGTTATAATTCCTTAATTAAAATCTAGTTTCCTTAAATCTTCAAGTATTTTTTTTTTGTCTTTTTCATTTAAAAGACTTAGTGGTGGTAGCATATTTTCATATATTTTATTTTCTCTAGCTAAAAAAGTATGCAAGCCTGAAATTAAATTAAATTGGTCAAAAACTTTTCTTACATTACATAATTTTTCATTATGAGATTCACTTTTATCTCCATAAAAATCATCATAAACTGTTCTTGCAAGTTTTGCTGTAACATTGCATGTAGCTGTAATAATTCCGGTACACCCGATTTTTAAACCTTCTAATAATTTTAATTCTGATCCTGGTAGAACTGAAAAGTTTTCAATTTTCAAATTTTTATATAAATTATATGAACTATCTTTAACGCCAATTATTTGTTTAGGGAATTTCTTAACTAATTTTTCGACACAATTAATACTAAATTTATATCCACTTAACTTTTCAAAGTTATAAAGAATAATTCTTGATTCGGGAACAGCTTCAACAATTTTTGAATAAAAAGATATTACATCTTCATCTTTATATTTATAATATGCTGGAGGCATAATTAAAAAATCTTTAAAATTTAATGAACTTGAAATTTTCATAAAATTAATTGTTTCAATTAATGAGTTAAATCCTGTTCCAATTAAAAAATTTTTTTTATATTTACTTAGAGATAATTTATTTAACAAGTTTATCTTTTCAGATACTGAGATTAACTGTGCTTGACCAGTGCTGCCAAAAATAGCAACACCGTGACAGCCTTGAAAAATTAAATTTTCTGCATGTAAAATTGTTTTATCTATATTTAGACTTAAATTTTCATCAAAAATTGACATTGATGCAGCATAAATTCCCCTAATTTTGTTCATAATTTAAATTTATATAAAATATTTTTTTTAGTAAAGGTATTATAAATAGAATATGAAAATTTTGGCAATACAAAACAGAAAAGGAATTGGGGATATGATTATATTTCTTCCTTTTATTGAGGCTATATCAAAAAAATTTAATACACCAATAAGTATACTTGTAAAAGAAAATTCAAAAGCTAATCAATTTTTAAATAATAATAAAAATATAGATAATATTATTATTTTAGATCGTGATAACAAAAAAAAATATGGAACTCATGATGGTATTAGAGGTTCATTCAAATTAGTTGATGATTTAAAAAAATACAATTTTGAAAAAGTATTCATTTTCAATTCATCGCTTAGATATAATTTAATTTCAAAATTAGCTGGAATAAAAAAAATATACCAGTATCCGTTATTTAAAAAAAAGAAACAGCATATTATTGAAGCTGCACAAAATTTTATAAAAAAAGAATTAAATTTAATTATTGATAGTAATCCAAACATTTTAGTAGAAACTCAAAAAGTTCAAATTGCAAAATCAAAATATCAAATCCTAGATAGCCAAATAAATATTTTGCTAGGCGTAGGCGGATCTGGAAATACAAAGAGAATACCTGCTGAAATATTTCTTAAATTTATGAAACTTAGTTCTGCAGAACATAATTGCAAATATTTTTTAGCTACAGGAAAAGATGAAGGCGAGCAAAAAATTTTAAATACAATTTTACAATCTGAGTTTAAAAATAGATGTGTAAAATTAGATGATTTAAACATAATTGATATATTGCCAATAATAAAAAATTGTAAAATTTCAATTTGCAATGACTCAAGTTTTAGTCATTTATCATCTGCAATTGGAATTCCAACTATTGTCTTAATGGCGGATACTCCACTTTTATACGGCTCCTATAGTCCTCAAATGCATCCTATTATTCCTGATGGTCAAAAATCTGTAACTCATGACAGCTTGGGTAAAAATAAAATAAATCCGAATAAAATTTTTTCAAAATTTAAAGAAATTACAAACTAAACTAAATCTTTTAAAATCGTTTCCTTAGCTTCATTAACGATTGTAGCTAGTCTTGCTAATTCTGGACTAACGTCTGGATGAATTTTTTTCATTATTTTTTTGTAAGAATTAATTATTTCATTCTTAGTATATTTTTTTTTTGGATCCAGATTTAATATTTTATACGCTTCATCTATAGAAATCTTTTGTGTATTTAAGTTTTGATTAATATTGTTAAAATTAAACCTTCCATAATTTTTTAATACTCTTAATAAACTCCATATCCTTAAAAGCTGTAATAAAGTGAAACCCGCTTTTGTTTTTATTAAAGGTAAAATCATCATTAAAAAGGGAACTGAAAATAAATATCTTCCCGCAAAAGCCATAACCACTGCTAATAATATAGAAATTATAATTACAAAGGATTTTATGGACTTTGAGATTTTTTTGCTGGTTGTCTTTGCAAACCAATTTAAAAATAAGTAAGCAAGGACAAAAATAACAAGTGTTAAGACAAAAATATTCATATATTAAATAGTTTAAATATGAAAATACCACACCTTAAAAAAAAACCAGAATTAAAATCTTGTCACGGCGTCGAATGGGAGGATAATTATAGCTGGATACACCAAAAAAATATTTTAGAGGTTTTAAAGGATAATTCTAAGCTTCTTCCTGAAGTAAGACAATATTTAGAAGAAGAAAATGCCTATACAGATCATCATTTAAGTAGCACCAAAGATATACAAAAAAAATTATTTGATGAAATAAAAGGAAGAATTAAACTAGATGATGAATCTCTACCATATAAAGATAAAAATTATGAGTATTGGACCAAAACAACTACTGAAGGAAATTATTCAATAAAACTTAGAAAAAAATTTGGATCTGATATAACTGAAGAAATTTGGAATGGGGATAAGGAAAAAGAAAAGTTAAAAACGGAATACTTTGGAGTTGGGGACCTAGAGGTAAGTTGGAATGACAAATATTTAGGTTACTCGTTAGATTTAAAAGGCTCAGAATATTATACAATTTATATAAGAAATATAGGTTCTGAAAATTTGGTTACTGAAAAAATTGAAGACACTGATGGTGGTATTTCTTTCAGTCTTGATGATAAATTTATATTTTACTCAAAATTAGATAAATACCATAGATCAAAAAAAATATTTAGGCATAAAATTGGTACCTCCATCAAAAAAGATATTTTAATTTTTGAAGAAAAAAAGAGCGAGGCTTTTACTGTTGGTATTGGATTAAGTTCTGATGAAAAATATTTTTTTATTACAAGTTCAGATCATAATACTTCCGAACAATATTATTTCTTAGCTTCTGAAGAAATTCCACAACCAAAGTTAATTAAAGAGAGAAAAAAAGGAGTAATTTATTCAGTTAACTCATGGGATGGTTATTTTTATATGCATACAAATGAAAATGCTGAAGATTTTAAAATCGAAAGATGCAAAAATTTATCTAAACAGCTATGGGAAAAATATATCCCTGCTAAAAATGAAGTTTTAATTGGTGGATTAGTTTTTTTGAAAAATTGGATTATAAGATCAGAGGTTTCAGATGCCCTTGGAAAAATCTTTGTAAAAAATATTAAAACTAATATTGAAGAAGAAATTAAATTCGCTGATGAAAAAGTTATTGTACCTGGTATTTCTAAAGTTCAAAAAGATAACGATACTGATTTATTATACCTGAGTTACTCGTCTCCAAAAACTCAATCGAGAACCTATTTATATAATTTGAAATCAAAAGAAAAAAAATTAGTAAAAGAACAAGTGATTCCTTCTGGTCATGACCCTGAAAATTATATCGTAGAAAGATTAGAGTGTAAGTCCCATGATGGAAGAGTGGTTCCAATTACAATCACTAGACATAAAAAAACTAAAATTAATTCTTCTGCAAACTTGTTATTATACGGATATGGGTCCTACGGAAGTTCAATGAGTCCCTCATTTTCTTCAACAAGACTTAGTTTAATAGATAGAGATATTATCTGGGTAACAGCTCATATTAGAGGTGGTTTGGAAAGAGGAATGAAATGGTGGAAAGAAGGAAAGCTTTTAAATAAAAAAAATACGTTTGAAGATTTTATTGCTGTTGCAAATTTTTTAATTGATAAAAAATACACTTCGAAAAAAAAAATCATAGGTATGGGTGGCTCAGCTGGTGGACTTCTTATGGGAGCCGTTGTGAACCAAGCGCCTGAATTATTTTTAGGAATTATAATGGCTGTTCCTTTTGTAGATTCATTGACAACCAACTTAGATCATTCATTACCATTAACTGTTGGAGAGTTTGATGAATTTGGAAATGCAAAAAAAAATAAAGAACACTTTGATTATATTTTTTCTTATGCTCCTTATAATAATATTAAAAAAATGGATTATCCTCATATTTTAATAACTACAAGCTTAAGTGATAATAGAGTTTTATTTGATGAACCTACGAAATTTACTGCTAAGCTTAGAGATTATAAAACTGACAGTAATTTACTTTTATTAAAAACTGAAATGAATGCTGGACATGGAGGCAAATCAGGACGAGATAGTGCGATAGAAGAAGTTGCTCTAGATTACGCCTTTGTACTAAAAATAACGAATAAATTTTAGTATTCAAACTCTTGAAAATAAAAAAAACGTTACTATATAAAAATTTGAAAGTTGCCTTATGGGACTTTCATTTAAATAACCTTGCTAAAATTAAAGGAGGAAATTATGACAAGTAAGGATCTATCTATATTTAACTCTCTAAGACCTTTTTCTGTTGGTTTTGACGATATGTTCGACCAATTTGAAAATATGTTGGGAAATGGAAGTTTGAGCATGCAATCAAACTATCCACCATACAACATTAGAAAAACTGGGAAAGACAAATACTCTATTGAGGTTGCTCTTGCTGGTTTTAATAAAAAGGATGTGGAGGTTGAGTTTGAGGACAATTTATTAACGGTTAGAACTAAACAAGTTAATAAGTCTGAAGATAAAAATAAGGATGGCGAAATTATTCATAAGGGTATTTCACAAAGACAGTTCGCTAGATCATTTACTATTGCAGATGATGTAAAAGTAGGTGGTGCTGAATTAAAGGACGGTCTTTTAACAATAGCATGTGAAAGAATTATGCCAGAATATAAAAAGAAAAAACTTATTGAAATTAAATAAGTTAAAACCTTGCTTGTGGGGAAAAATCCCCACAAGTTTTAAATTTTTCAAACAAATATCTAAAAACAACCTTTGCTAACGAATCCAATTATCATTTCATTATTATTAACTTCAAATTTTCTCTCACAAAGAATTCCATATTTTTTTTTCTTAAATACTAAAATCTTTGTACCTGTTTCGCTTTTAATCTCATAGTCAGGGTTACCCATTTCAATTTTTAACTCGGAGACAGGTTGACCTATAAATTGACTTAGTTTTTTATTTTCTTTTTTTATAATTTCATCTGATTTATTTTTTACAGTTTCACATCCAGAAATTATAATTAGTAAAAAAAATACTTTTATTAAAAACAACTTTTTCATGACTGTTTCTAAAATAGCATTTAATACTTATTAGAAATATTAACTTTTAAGTTGTATAAAAATCTTTGTTATTCAGAATAGTAGGTTTATTTAAGCAATATTAAGAGATTTTACTAAACGAATCTATTAGTGTTCCAAAAAATGGAGGTCAAATAAAATGTTAGACAATTATTTTGATTATAAAAAACATCGAACTAATTTTAAGACAGAAGTTATAGCTGGTGTAAGTACTTTTCTTACAATGGCTTACATTATGTTCTTAAATCCTGTCATACTTTCAGATGGTGGGTTCGATTTTGGCGGAGTTTTTACAGCAACTGCTCTTGCAACAGCATTAGCATGCTTTATCGCTGCATTTTACGCTAAAACATGGCCAGTGGGACTAGCGCCGGGTATGGGAATTAATGCTTTTATCGCTTATGGAGTTTGTTTAGGTATGAAATATACACCTGCAGAAGCTCTTGGCGCGGTATTAGTTGCCGGTGTTGTGTTCTTAATAATTTCTTTAACCCCGATAAGAGCGTGGTTAATAAATTCTATACCAAAAAGTTTAAAACTTGGAATTGGTGCGGGTATAGGTTTATTCTTGGCTATTATTGGCTTTGAAATTATGGGTCTTACTGCAGACAACCCTGTAACGCTTGTTCAATTAGGAGATCTATCAAATCCACTTCTTCTTCTAGGAGCTGGTGCTTTTGTGTCAATGATAGTTATGGAGAAAAAAGGAATTAAGGGAAACATAATTATTGGAATTATTGTATTTAGTGCAATAGCTTGGCTAGGAGGATGGGCGAAGTTTAATGGTGTAGTTTCTGCTCCACCGCCTATGACACATCTATTAACTTTTGATTTAGGTGCTGCTCTTAGTGCGTCAATGGTTACAGTAATATTTACACTTTTCTTCATAGACTTTTTTGATACAGCAGGAACACTAACTAGTGTTGCCAATGTATCTGGGAAAATAGGAAGAGATGGAAAAATAGAAGACATTGATAAAGCAATGTTATCTGACAGTGTGTCAACTGTTGCAGGTGCTATGATGGGTACTAGTACAGTTACAACATATGTTGAATCAGCAGCAGGAGTTAAAGCCGGAGGAAAAACAGGAATGACATCATTAGTTATAGGTATTCTATTTCTTCTTTGTCTTTTCTTTTCTCCGTTAGCAACTAGCTTACCGAAAGAGATAGACGGTGCCGCTCTAATTTATATAGCAACCTTATTTGTAAGAAATATAGTTGATATTGAGTGGGACGATATAGCTGAAGCTGGTCCTGCAGTGCTTGCAATGATCGCAATGCCATTTACTTATTCTATTTCTCATGGAATAGCACTTGCGTTTATTTCTTATGCAGCAGTTAAAATCTGTACAGGAAAACTTGATGTTAACCCAGCTATATGGGTTATTGCAGCGTTAAGCGTTGTTAGTTTTGCTGTAGCTTAATATATTTTTATGCTTATTAAATTGGGGCGATCTTATGGTCGCCCTTTTTTATTTTTTGTGCTTCTTTTTTAAATCATCAATTTTTATTTCTTCGTAAACTTCAAATGGCTGAACAATCCATGGATTATCAGGCAGTTTTACAGCGCAAAAATCTGGTTCAAAAGTTGATTTTTTCTTTTTCCATAAAGTGGCTGTTTTTATATCTTCTATTTTATTTTTAATCGGTTCATATTTTTTTAACCAATCGATACTTTTGTTGAATGTAATTCCTGTATCAGACAAATCATCACATAAAAGAATTCTTCCACCCATATTTGGAGATATCGAACTCATTTCTCTTGAAAAAACTATGTCACCTTGCTCATCTTCAATTCCTTTTCCACTATAAGACTCTACGGCAAGATATGCACATTTGAGTTTAAAAACTCTGCTTAGAACATCTATCATCGGCGCGGCACCTCTCATAATGCCGATTAGTATAGTTGGTTTATATCCACTATCATGAATTTGTATTGCTAACTTTTCAACAGTTTGATTATAATCATCCCAATTAACTATTAGTTTTTCGCTCATATAAATTTATTATTTAAAATAGACAACTAAGAAAGCAAGCACAATAAAAGAAATTATTGAACTAACTAAAATATACAACCTATGAATGTTTCTTCCTCTTAAGTTAAAATAATGACGAACCAAAGCTAAAATTATTCCAATCAAACCAAGAATAATCCAACTATACTTGTGGTAAACAATAAAACTATAGTGACCAGAAAGCATGGTGAATAAAACCAAAAAAGTTACATAGTTATTGTGTATGGATCTTTGCTTTGCGGCTAATGATAAGCTCATATCAAATTTTTCATTTCTCTTACTACTGTTAATTATATTCATCTGGTTTGGAATTATTACGGTAAATACATTTCCAAACATATTTGTACCTAGAATTAATCCGACACTTAAAAAGGCAAATTTAGCGCTAAATAATTCTGTTAAAACATAAGAAGTTAAAAATAAAAGTACTATACCAATAATAAGAAAAAAAAATTTATTATTTGTTAAGTTAGATTTACATATCAAATCATAAGTAATCCAACCAACTATTAAAGATAACAGTGACAAGCCAATAGCAATTAATGGAGAAAATTGTATACCTTTTCTATCTACAATTAACATCCCTGCATTTTTATAATAAATTACCACAAGCAATAAAATGCCGGTTATAAATGTAAGGTAGCTTTGCCACTTAAAAATTACTAATTTATTAATATAATTTGTTGGTGGAGAAATTTTTAGCCTTGTAAGTTTGTAATAATAACCAGAATGCATTAAATATCCCTCGCCATCAATTTCGTTGCTAGTTATATTTTTATTAAGTTTGTTGTCTAAATAATTAAATAAAAAACTATTTCCTACCCAAAGGATCGAAAATAAAACATGGCCCCATCTCAATATAACTTCAAGCCATTTAATTATGTAAGGCGAAAATTCCATTAATATTTTATTTTATCATCTTTCTTTTTCCAAATTTTAAACGCTTCAAGAGCCTCTTCTCTATGCATCTGTATCATTTTAATTTGTCTACTCTTTTTATCTTTGTTTATTTCCGTATAAATTAACGAATCATCAAAATCTACATTCTTTGCATCTTCTCTTGAATTTGCATAAAATATTTTATCAATGTGTGACCAATAGATTGCTGATAAACACATTGGACAAGGTTCACAGCTCGAATATAAGTCACAACCTTTTAAATTAAACGTATTTAAATTTTTACATGCTTCTCTAATTGCAACTATTTCACCGTGAGCAGTTGGATCATTAGTAGAAGTAACTTTATTAAATCCTTCTGAAATAATTTTGCCATCTTTTACTATAACGCTTCCAAATGGCCCGCCCTGATTTTCTATACTTTTAATAGATAGTTCTATCGCTCTTAATAAAAATTTTGAGTTATTCTCCATAAGATCTATTTTTTTTAATTTTTTTTATACTCATTAAAATATTTTCTGGGGTTGCAGGTGCATTCAAATTTGGAATTTTTTTATAATTTCCTACTGATGCAATTGCATCTTTAATTGCAAAAAATACACTCATAGCTAACATAAGAGGAGGCTCACCTGTAGTTTTAGATTTATTAACAACATTTTCTTTATTATTTCCATCTTTGAAAATTTCTACATTAAATTCTTTTGGTATATCGCTCACAGCAGGAATCTTATATGTTGATGGAGAAAATGTTGTAATTTCCCCATTATCTTTCCATTTTACTTCTTCCATCGTAAGCCAGCCTTGACCTTGAACAAAACCACCTTCAATTTGCCCAAGCTCAAGCGATGGATTAATTGTATTTCCTGCGTCGTGTATAATATCAACTTTTTCTAAAACATTTTCTCCTGTTAAAGTATCAATAGTAACTTCTGAGACCGCGGCCCCATAACAAAAATAGTAAAATGGACGTCCAATAAATTTTTCCTTATTAAATTTTATTTTTGGGGTTGAATAAAATCCTGAGGATGACAATGAAACTCTATTTAAATACGCCTCTTGTACAATTTTCTCAAATTTAAATGATCTATTTCCAAATATAATATATCCACCTTTATAAATTGGCGTTTTTTTGCCAAAAATTTTATATTTTAATTTTATAAATTTCTCTAAATTTTTTTTTAATTTTGATACTGCGTTTAATGCGGCTGCACCATTTAAATCTGTTGTCGATGATGCTGCACTTGCTGAAGTATTAGGCACTTTAGATGTATTAGTGGATGATATTTGAATTTTTTCATAAGGCAAACCAAATGAATGAGCAACTAACTGTGCAATTTTTGTATGTGTTCCTTGACCCATTTCTATACCTCCATGATTCAAATATATACTTCCATCGGTATAAATATGAACTAAAGCACCGGCTTGATTAAGATGTATTGTAGTAAAAGATATACCAAATTTAACAGGTGTAATCGCTATACCCTTTTTTTTGAATTTATTCTTAGAATTGTACTCTCTAATTTTATTATACCTTTTTTTATAATTTGATTTTTTAATTAGTCTTTTAAAAATTTCGTGAATTACATTATCCTCAATTTTCATTCCATAATGAGTAATATTTTTTTTATTTTTTTGATAAAAATTTAATTTCCTTACCTCATAAGGATCTTTATTTAACGACCTCGAAATATTATCAATAATATTTTCGATCGCCATCATTCCTTGGTTACCACCAAATCCTCTAAATGCAGTTGAGGTTGAAGTATTGGTTTTGCACAAATAATTTTCTACCTCAATATTTTTTAGGTAGTAAGCATTATCAATATGCAGCAAAGCTCTCTCATTTATCGCTAGAGATAAGTCAGGTGACATTCCGCATTTAGATGCTAACTTGATTTTTAATCCATCTATAATTCCATTGTCATCAAAACCAACTTCATAATACGATTTAAACTCATGTCTTTTGCCTGTAATAATAATATCATCATCCCTATCTAATTTTAACTTTACTGGACATCTGGTTTTATGTGAAAGCAAAGCACAAATGCTAGCTGTCATAAAATTTGTTTCTTTTCCACCAAATCCCCCTCCTATTCTTCTTACTAAAACAGTTACTGAATTACTTTTTTGTTTCAACATTTTAGATATTATTTGTTGAGTTTCCGATGGATGCTGAGTTGAACTGTAAACTAATAATTCGTTACCTTCTTTTGGAATTGTAAAAGCAACTTGGCCTTCTAGGTAAAAATGCTCCTGACTTCCTGTAGTAAAATCACCTTTTAATATATTTTTTGATTTGGAGATTGCTTCCGATGCATTTCCTCTTTTAATTTTTTTTACATTAAATAGAAGATTGTTTTTCTTAAGCGCCTCCTCTATAGATGTAGTTGGTTTTAATTCTTTATAACTAACTTTGGCTTTTAAAACTGCTTTTCTAGCTAATTCAGTAGTATGTGCTGCTACAGCAAATAGAGGCTGACCATAAAATTCAACTTTATCTTTTGAAAAAATAGGGTCTCCATCATACACAGGACCTACATCATTTCTTCCTGGGATATCTAAATAATTTACAACTGCTACAACACCCTCACTTTTTTTAACTTCATTTAAATTGATTTTTTTTATTATAGCTTTAGCTTTTTTACTCCATCCAATAGCCCCAAAAAGAGTACCTGGTGGTTCTTTAATATCATCTGTATACTCAGCATGACCACTTACATGTTTTATTGCACTATCGTGTGGTCTGCTTTGATTTATATAATTGTTTTCATTATTCATTGATTAATCCTTAACATTTTTTGATTTTTAATTTCAAAAAAACATTTTAAAAGTAAGTTTTTTGCTATTTCCAATCTATATTGTTTGCTAGCTCTCATATCATCAATTGGAGAATAATCTTTTTCTAAATTTTTAGTTGCCTTATTAAACGTTTCTTGAGAAAATTTTGAATTAGCTAATATTTTTTCAGTTTTTAAAGCTCTTTTGGGCACTTCAGACATGCCTCCGAATGCAATTCTTACTTTCTTGATAAGATTTTTATCGATCTCTAAATTAAACGAACCACAAACTGAAGATATATCATCGTCAAATCTTTTAGAAATTTTATAAGCTTTAAAAATATTGTGTTTTAATAATGGTATTTTAATTGAAAATATAAAGTCTCCTGGTTTAAGTTTGGTTTTTCTATAACCAATAAAAAAATCGTTAATTGAAATAGTTTTTTTTCCATTATTTCCATCAATTACTACTTTTGCATCTAAGACCATTAATAAAGGCAAAGTATCTCCAATTGGAGAAGCAGTTGCTATATTTCCTGCAATTGTTCCAATGTTTCTAATTTGAACGGAACCATATCTTTTCAAAATATTATAAAAATCCAAATAATATTTCTTTATTTGTTTTTCAAAATTTATCAACGATGTAGTTGCTCCAATATTCATCTCACTTTTATAAATCTTAATAAAATTTAACTCCTTAATTGAACCAAGATAAATTATTTTTTTTAAATCCTTTCTTTTTTTTGTAACTTCTAGCGATAAATCTGTACCTCCACTTAATAATTTTGCATTTTTAACTTTTTTTAAAATTTTCTTTAAATCTTTAACTGTTTTGGGAGCAAAATATTTTTTGTAATTACTCGTAATTTCAATATTTTTTTTATTAATTTTTTTTAGTAATTTTAAAATAATAGGTTTATCTTTATCAAAATGATCATACCTAGATAAATGATTTAAACTTTTTGCGGCATCAACAATTGGCCTGTAACCTGTGCATCTACATAAATTACCTGATAAAGAATCGTTTATTAACTCGTTATCAATGCTCTTATTATTTTTAAACATTGTAAACATCGACATAACAAAACCTGGTGTACAAAAACCACATTGCGAACCATGAAAATTTACCATTGCATCTTGAACAGGATGTAACTTGCCCTCTTTTGAGGACAAATTTTCTACTAATATTAATTGTTTTCCGTTAAGAACTGGTAGAAAAGTAATGCAAGAATTAATTGATTTATAAAAAATTTTATTGTTTTTAATTTCTCCTAAAACAACTGTGCAAGCTCCACATCCGCCTTCAGCACATCCTTCTTTAGTTCCAGTTTTTTTTAAATTTAATCTCACATAGTTCAAAATAGTTTCATTTGGATCAGGATTTTTAATTTTAATAATTTTATTTTCAAAAACAAATTCAACAGCGTTAGAGGACATTAACTTCCCCTATAAGTTGAGTAACTCCATGGTGATACCAGTAATGGCACGTGATAGTGCTCTTTAGAATTAGAGATGCCAAATCTAATTACAACATCATCCAAAAAGGGAATTTTGGATGTTTCTTTTATACCATTAAAATAATCGCCAATGAAAAATACAAGTTCATACTTTCCTTCTTTAAAATTTGAACCTTTAATTAAAGGTTCGCTTGCTCTTCCATCTTCATTTAATGTTATACTATTAATCTTATCTCTTTTATTATTTTCTAAAAAGTATAGTTCGACTTTTATACCTTTACCAGGCTTGCCTGAGTAGATATCTAATACATGAGTTGTTAATTTTGTCATATAGTCAAGTCTATATATTATACAATAATTGAATAATTAATATATTAAAACTAAAATAAGAAAATTTAATTATGAATACTCTAGATAAAGTAAATAAACTAAGCAAGTCTGATTTTATATCCATTTTTGGAAATGTTTTTGAAAAAACAACATGGATTGCTGAAAAAGTATTTAATTTAAGACCATTTAAAACTTATGATGAGCTTTCTAATAAATTTATAACTGTCTTTGAAAATGAAAAAAAAGAAAATCAACTAACAATATTAATTTCTCACCCTGATTTAGCAGTTGAAAAAGTAATGACACTGGAATCAACTCTAGAACAAAAAAAAGCAAAATTAGATGAGTGTACTGAAAATGAGCTTGAGGAGTTTAAAAAATTAAATTCAGAATATAAGATAAAATTTAAATTCCCTTTTATAATTGCTGTCTCAGACAAAAATAAAAATGAAATATTACAGTCATTCAGAAAAAGAATAAAAAATGAAATAAATCAAGAGTTCTCAGAAGCAATAAATCAAGTTAAAGAAATTGCATCAATAAGGATCGAACAAATTAAAAAAAAATTAAATGAAAATTAAATAAATATATTCACTTAGTTAAGAATATTAATATTCAACATCAACAGGATCAATACTTCTCCACATATACCATGTAAATACAGTCCTATAGCCTAAATGCCTTTTTGATATTTTATTTAAATACCTATCACTTGGTGGATAAGGTGTTTTATAATTTTTGGATATAGCTCTTAATAAACCTATATCCTTTGTTGGAAATATATCTGGTCTGTTTAAATTAAACATCAAAAACATTTGTGCACTCCAAATACCAAGTCCTTTTAACTTTGTTATATAAGTTATTGCAGTGCTATCATCCATTTTTTTTAAATCTTTAATATTAAAAGATTTATTTTTAAAACTTTTTGCAATATTTTTTAAATAACTTATTTTTTGACGAGATAGTCCTGCATTTCTTAAAGAAGCTGACGACAATTTTAACACATTTTTAGGAATAATTTTATTTTTACACTTTTTTTCAAATTTTAACCAAATTGAATCTGCTGCTTTTGTTGATATTTGTTGTCCCACTATTGTCCTGCAAATTGAAAAAAAAGGATCCCCTCTTGAAGTTAAAAAACCTTTGTTAAATTTATTAAAAATTTTTTTTAACACTGGATCTCTTTTAGAAAGTATTTTCTTCGCCTTTTTCCAATAAACAGGTTGTCTTTTCATTGTTGTCTTGGCAAAGTAATAGGTTTTTTTAACTCGTTTTCTCTAAAAAAGATAATTGCTGAAGACACTACAATTAGACCTGCTCCTGACAAAGTATAGATAGTAGGAATTTCATCAAAAAAATAAAATCCAAATATTATTGCAAAAACTAAAGAAAGATATTTTAAAGGAGTAGTTAATGTAACTTCAGCAAGTTTATATGATTGTGTTAAAAGCAAATTAGCAATACTTCCAAGTAATCCAATTAAAACAAAAAAGATGAAGTCATAGTTGCTTGGCATTATCCATTTTCCAAATGGAAGAGTAATTAGACCTCCTAAACCACTAACTAAACTAAAATAAAAAGCTATTAACCAAACTGGTTCACCTACTAATGTTAATTTTCTTATTATTATAGAAACTCCAGCAAAACCAATGCAAAATATAATCGGGTAGATATAGTAAAAATTGAGATTTTCAAAACCTGGTTTAGAAATTACAATAACTCCTATGAAGCCGAGTCCAACTGCTATCCATCGTTTTAGTCTTATTTTCTCGCTTAAAAAAAACATACTAAATACTACTACCCACAAAGGTCCGCTGAAAGCCATAGCGGTAACTTCTGCTAATTGTAAGTTTCTAAGTCCAATAAAAATGGCAGCCATCGCAATAGCTCCAAAAAAAGATCGATAAAAATGTAATTTTAAATAATCTGTTTTATAAAAATCTCTAATTCTCTCTTTGGGAATTAAAAAATATATTGGAATCAACCCAAAAAAAGCTCTGAAAAACATTGTTTGTCCCACATCATACTGATCAGTTATTTTAATTAAAATATCCATGAGTGAAAAAAATAAAACACTCATAATCATATATACTGCGCCTAAATGATTTTTGCTCATTTGTATTATTTAAATTATAATTAATTACTTTTAATAGAAAATTATGAAAAAAGCTATTTTTGCATTGGGATGTTTTTGGAAACCTGAAGAAAACTTTTCTAAATTAAATGGAATTATAAATACAGAAGTTGGTTATTGTGGTGGTAATGTCGATAAAACTACCTATGAAGATGTATGTGGTGGAGAAACAAACCATGCAGAAGTTGTAAAAATAGAATTTGATGAAAAAAAAATATCCTATGAAAAATTAGTAGAAAAATTTTTTGAAATGCATGACCCAACCACACTTAATATGCAAGGTCCAGATGTAGGAACTCAATATAGAAGTGAAATTTTTTTTCTTGATGATGAGCAAAAAATAATTGCCGAAAAAGTTAAAACAAATCTGGACGGTAAATATAAAAGAAAAATAGTTACAAATATTTCTAAAGAAAAAAATTATTGCAAAGCAGAGGATTATCATCAAAAATATATTCAAAAAAATAGTTTGTAATGAGTCTTGTTTCTACAGAATGGTTAGAAAACAATCACTCAAAAGTTAAAATCATTGATTCTTCCTGGCACATGCCTAACACAAATAGAAATGCTTACGAAGAATATAAAAAAGATCATATTAAAAATGCTATTTTTTTTGATATTGATAAATTTTCTAATAAAAAAACTGATCTTCCTCATATGCTTCCAGATAAAAATCAATGGAGGGAAATTATTTCTAATTTAGGAATAAAAAATGAGGATAGAATTATTGTTTATGATAGTTCAGATGTAATAAGTTCTTGTAGATGTTGGTACACATTTATTTTTTTTGGACATAATCCAAAGTTAATTTCTGTATTAGATGGTGGTTTTACAAAATGGAAAAAAGAAAATAGAAAAACTACAAAGTTAAATACAAAAACTGTTAAAAAAAATTACAAAGCAAAAATAATAAAAAAGTTAGTTAAAAACAAAAGTGAAATAAAAGAAAATATTAAAAAAAAAAAATTTGTAGTTGTCGATGCGAGAAGTAAAAATAGATTTTTAGGACTAGAAGATGAACCAAGACCCAATCTAAGAAGTGGCTCAATTGAAGATTCACAATGTTTACCCTTTAATGAGGTTATTGATGCAAAAAATAAAACTTTTATTAAAAAAAAATTTATTAAAGAAAAATTTAAAAAAATGGGAATTGATAACGAAATCAATGTTGTATTTTCTTGTGGTTCAGGTATTACTGCTGCAGTTTTAGCTCTAGCATATTCTTTGATTAATGATAAATATTTGCCTACTGTTTATGATGGGTCTTGGGCTGAATATGGTAAAATAGAATTATAAAAAAAATGAAAAGTTCAAAAAAAATTACTTCGATAATTATTACTTTCTTTCTAATAATAGCAATCATCATTATTGGAAGAACTATGGTTGGAAATCATTTTAAAAAAAAATTTAGTAAAAGACCACCTCCTGGTTTGATAATTACAAATGTTAAAAATCTAAATTTTACTCAAAGATTAGAGTCATTTGGAACAGCTATTCCAAAAAAAACAAAATCTTTTAGACTTAAAAAAGCAAATTTATTAGCCCCTATAAATTTTAATACTAAAGTGAAAAAAGGTGAAATAATTGCAAAATTACAAACAGAAAATATAGTTGCTCCATTCGATGGAATATTAGGTAAAAGAGGTTTATCAGATGATGTTCTTGTTTCTGAAAGTTCAATTATTTTAACGCTAGATGATTCTTCTATAATTTATTCAGATATAAAAGTTCCTGAAACTTACGCTGCAGCTATGAAAAAAGGCCTTTCCATTGAAGCTAATTTTTCAGGATTTGAAGATAAAATATACGAAGGTAAAGTAGATTCTGTTGCGAGCAGAATTAATCCTGAAACAAGAAGTTTACTTGTAAGAATTAAAATAATTAATGAAAAATCGGAACTTATACCAGGAGCACTTTTAGAAGTTGCTATATTATATAATGAAAAAAATTCTTTAGGAATTCCAGACACAAGTATTATTTTAGAGGGTAATAAAGCCTATGCATATAAAGTAGTACAAGACAACATCATTAAAAAAGTAGAAATAAAAACTGGAATGAGAACTTCTGGCAATGTGGAAATAATTTCCGGATTACAAGAAAATGATAAAATTGTAGCAGAAGGTTTGGCCAAAACTAGACCTGGAGCAAAAATAAAACCAATTATAACTAAAAACTAGCTTATTATGTTTATAACTGATCTCAGTATAAAAAGGCCAGTTGTATCAACTGTCTTCTCTTTAATTTTAATGGTTTTTGGTTTATTTGTTTTTTGGAAACTGCCAGTTAGAGAACTTCCGAACGGACTTCAGCCACCAGTAGTACAAATCCAAGTAGATTATCAATCAGCGTCTGCACCAATAGTTGATCAAGAAATTACACAGATAATTGAAGATGTTGTAGGTGGAGCCGAAGGAATAAAAAATATTGATTCGATTTCAGAAAATGGAAGAAGTACAATAAAAATTGAATTTTATACTTCAGTTGATTTGGACTCCGCTGCAAATGATATTCGAGAGAGGGTAGCGAGAGTAGTGGATAATCTTCCTGAAGATTCAAAAGCTCCACAAATATTAAAACAAGCTGCTGGTTTTACGACTACTATGTGGCTTTCTTTATCATCTTCAACTTGGAGTGATTTAGAGCTTGGAGATTACGCTAGAAGATATCTTGTTGATAATTTTTCAAGTGTAAAAAATGTTGGTAGAATTTTGGTTGGAGGTTTAAGAGAACTAAGTATCAGAGTTTGGGTGGATCCAATAAAATTGGCAGCAAATGATATTACTATTCAAGAAGTTGAACAGTCTTTAAGAAATGAAAATGTAAGCTTACCGGCTGGGACACTAGAGGCAGAGAATGTTGATTTAACAATTAATTTGGATAAGTCTTATAAAGATATTAAATCAATAAAAAGTTTACCAATTAAAAAAAATAAAGACAGTGTCATCAGGCTTGAGGATATTGCTGAGATAGAATTTGGCCCAGTATCAGAAAAAACATTATTTAAAGCACAAAGTAAAAAAGCATTGGATTTAAAAACAGTTGGAATAGGTATATATGCTAGGACTGGTGCTTCTACAGTTGAATTATCAAAAGATATTAAAAAAAGAGTTAAAGAAGTAAGAAAGACACTACCAGAAGGCTTGGACTTAGAAGTTTCATTTAATAGAGCAACATATATTAATGCTGCAATTTTTGAAGTTTATAAAACACTTATATTAGCTTTTATTTTAGTAGTAGGAATTATTTATTTATTCTTAGGAAACATAAAGGCTGTTATTGTCCCCGCAGTTGCCTTACCTGTAAGTTTAATTGCTTCTTTTCTTGGAATATATTTATTTGACTTATCTATAAATATATTTGTTTTACTCAGTTTTATTTTGGCAATCGGAATTATAACTGACGACTCTGTAATAATGACTGATGCTATTTATAGGAGAATAGAAAACGGAGAAACACCTTTAGTTGCAGCTTATAAAGGATCGAGACAAATAACTTTTGCTATAATCGCTACCACTTTAATTTTAATAGCAGTTTTTTTACCATTAATTTTTATAGAAGGAATAGCCGGTACATTGTTTAGGGAAACGGCAATAACGTTATCTTTTGCTATAATTGTTTCTTCGTTTGTAGCACTAACTCTTTCTCCAATGTTGGGGAGTAAATTTTTAAACAAAGAAAATAAAAAAATTAAAATAATAATAAAGTTTGAGAATATATTTAAATCTTTTTCGAATTTTTACTTTGAGACTTTAGATTACTGGATATATAAAAAAAAAATTATTATTTATTTTATTTTATTTATTGTCGGAGCATCCAGTCTTCTTTACAATTTTGCAAATAAAGAATTATTGCCAATGGAAGATAGAGGAGTCTATTTGGTTATGGGCTTTACTGATGAAGGAAGTTCATTTAATTATACAAAAAAAAGAGCTGAAGATGTTGAAAAAAGATTAATCCCTTTATTGCAAGACGACAAAGAATCTTACCAAAAAATAATAATGAGGGTTCCTGGTTTTGGTCGTTCAAGTAAGTCTTATAATAGTTTTATAATTATTGCTCTTCTAGATGATTGGAAAAATAGAAAAAAGGATTCACAAACTATTATGAGAAATGCAATTGGAAAAATTGTTACTGTTCCACAAACTGTTGCTTTTCCAATCTCTCCTCAATCAATTAGAATCTCAAATTATAATAAGCCGGTTCAAATGGTTATTTTAGGTAAAAGTTATGAAGAATTGGAAAAAATCCAGAATGAAATAATTTCAAAAATGAGAGAAAATAAAAATTTATCTCAGATAAAATCTGACTATTCTAAAGATAAGCCAGAAATTAAACTTATAATTAATAAAAAAAGAGCAAGTGATTTGGGAGTATCGGGTGAAACAATTGGCAGAACAATTGAAACACTTTTTGGAGGAAAAACAGTTACTAAATTTAATAAATTAGGAAAAGAATATCCAATAATTTTACAACAAAATATTTCAGATAGAAGGAATAGTGAAAGTTTAAGTAAAATTTTTGTTAGATCAGAAACTACAGGGAAATTAATTTCTCTGGCAAACCTTGTGGAATTTAAAGAGGAAGGTTCGGCAAAAATTTTATCAAGATATAATAGACAAAAAGCTGTAACAATCTCTGCTACTATAAGCGAAAACTATACTTTAAGCGAAGCAATAAATTTTCTTGAAAAAATAGTTCAAGAAGATGCTCCCCAAGCTCAACTAGCTTGGAAAGGAAAATCTGAAGAATTAAAAGAAACTAGTAATGAACTTTTTATAATTTTTGCTTTAGCATTATTAACAGCCTATCTTGTAATGGCAGCAACTTTCAATTCTTTTGTACACCCTTTTATAATTATATTAACAGTACCGCTTGCAGTATTCGGAGGAATAATATTTATATTATTATTCAATACGTCTATAAATATATTTTCTCAAATCGCACTAATCATACTAATTGGAATATCAACAAAAAATAGTATTCTAATTGTTGACTGGGCAAATCAATTAAGAACAGAAGGAAAAAGTCTGATTGATTCAATAAAAGAGGCCTGTAGACTAAGATTTAGAGCTATTATCATGACTTCGTTAAGTACTATGATAGCGATGTTACCTTTGGTAGTAGGTAATATTGGACCTGGCGCGGGAGAAGGATCGAGGCTTGCAGTAGGTGCAACAATATTAGGTGGAATGATAATATCAACTTTCTTTACATTATACGTAACTCCTAGCATGTATCTTGCTTTAGCAAAAAATACAAAAAGGATTGATGCTATTGATATAGAGTTAAAAAAACAATTAGATTAAAAAATTATATATTTTTTTTTATTTAAAGACTTGCTACATCTATTAAGTTGATTTTTATATTTTTTAGATTGAGCTTGGACTTTCTTAGCTAACAAAATAACTTTTTGATTTTTTTTATAATTTTTATAATTTCCCCAGCCTTCATGATATGCAATATATTGTTTAAAAGCATCTTTTTTTGAAATTTTTAAAATTTTTTGGGTTTTGTTTGTATACCAACCAATAAAATCAACACTATCTTTAAACCGAACTCTTGTTGCTAAAGGGTTGTTTGTTTCTTTTTTATATTGTTTCCAGGTCCCTTTAACTGCCTGAGAATAGCCAAAAGAACTAGATGGTCTTTTATATGGTATAACCTTAAATATTTTTTCTCTATCTGGTTTTGCCAACCAATCAAAGTCAGACTCCATTTTTATGATTGCTAATTGTATATAAATTGGTGTTCCCCATTTTTGCTCTGTTTTTTTTGCATATTTATACCACAAATACCTTTCTGAAAAAATTGAACATCCGTCTGAAGTATTTTTTGGAATTGAAGAGCAAGATGATAATAAAAAAAATAATATAAAAAAATATTTATCTAAACGAATCACTAATAACTTTATAAATCATTTATTTTTTTTTCTCCATTCCCATGGCATATCAAATTTACCTTGCCATAAACCTATTTTTTCTTTTTTGGCTAATTTTTCTTGATGTAAGTATTTTGAGGAATATTTTTTATATGAAACGGCAAGACCATTTCGAACTAACCACATGTTTATATCCTTACTCCTTAAATAACATATTGCAATTAATCTATTATATCTATCAATTTGATTGCCAATACATTTGACTTCTTTATTTAAAATAAATTTTTTTAGTTTTTTTGTTGTGACTTTTCCACAATAGTAATTTTTATTGAAAGTAAAAAAACTCACAGATAACCAATTTTTTTTACAGATTTGATTCTTTTCAGGAGCATCAATACCAAATAATCGAATTTTCTTTCCATTAATTTTTACTGTATCCCCGTCAATAACCTCAGCCTCTCCTGAGATTTCAGTAGCAAGGGAAATATTAAAAATAAAAACAATATTAACTAAAATCAGAAATAGCTTTTTCATTAAGCTCATTCATTTTTTTTCTAATATCTTCTTCTGAAATATTGTGATTTTTTAAGTCAGCATTTATTTTTCTAAATACATCTTCGTCACCTGCTTCTTGAAAATCGGCTTTTATAACTGATTGAATATAATCTTTTTCTTGATCAGAATTATAGCCTAAAATTTGTGAAGCCCATTGTGCTATATATTTATTCTTTCTTGCTTCAACTTTAAATTTTAATTCTTCATCGTGTGCAAATTTATTCTCAAAACTTTTTTTTCTATCTTCGAATGTATTCAATTTTTTCTCCAATAATTTAATAAATAAATAATAAAAATTGCCAACAAAACTCCAACTATGTTACCAAACAAGTCTGAAAATTGAAATGATCTATTTGGTATCTTAAAGTGTAACACTTCTAGGAAAATTGAGGCTGAAAGCAGATAACTAACTATTAGTGCTTTATTACTTTTATAATAGTTTATAAATCCAAAAATAGACAATATCATAAAAGCATAAACATGATTAGAAGATACTATAAAATCTGAGGTAATTTGAGGTTGTTTGTTAGAATTTCCATAAAATAAAAAACCAAAAACACTTCCAGGATAAATATACAAAAATATAAAGATTACGTTTAAAATATGAAATATTATTTTTTTCATTTATACATTAAAGTTATAAATAAAATTTAATTATGAGTCATTTAATTTTAGTAAGACACGGTCAAAGTGAATGGAATTTGCAGAATAGGTTTACTGGATGGGTTGATGTTGATTTAACGCCAAATGGTAAACTAGAAGCATGTAAGGCTGGCGAATTAATTAAAGAATTAAAATTAGATATAAGTTATTATTTCACCTCTTACCAGAAAAGAGCTATAGAAACTTTAAATTTAATATTAAATACATTAAGAATTAAGAATGATAAAGTTGTAAAGGCGTGGGAACTTAACGAAAGACATTATGGATCACTAACTGGCTTAAATAAAAATGAAATGAAAAAAGTTTATGGAGAAGAAAAAATTCATGAATTTAGGAGGTCTTGGGATAATCAGCCAGAAGCTCTAAATAAAAATAGCCCATATCATCCAATAAATATTGAAATTTACAAAGATATTCCAAAAAATAAGATTCCAGATACCGAGTCTCTCAAAAACACATATGAAAGAGTAATACCATTCTTTGAAAAAAATATAAAAAGTAAAATGGATAAAAATATTTTAATTGCTGCACACGGTAATTCAATAAGAGCACTTTGCAAATATTTATTTAAAATAGATAATAATAAAATATCTAAACTTGAAATACCCACTGGAAACCCTCTTATTTTAAAATTTAGTGAGAATAAAAAATTAATAAGTGGAAATTATTTAGACAAAAATAGAGCCAAAGATTTATTAATTTTTAGTTAATTTTTTATATATTTCTATATCGGTCACATGTTCAAATTCATTGAAACTTTCAAAGCCATATAGTTTGTCTTTGTCAATTAAATCTTCCCAAACTTTTAAAATTGAAAAAGATTTATCGCTAAATTTTAATAACAAATTTTTATTAATTATTTGACATCCAGTAAATATATAATTGTTAAGTTTTTGATTTTTGGTTAAGTGATTAATCTTAAGTTCAAAATCCCCTTTAAGTCTTTTATCAAAACTTTTGTTTTTATTAACTACCATGAGTAAATTATCAATTTTATTTTCAAAAAAATAATTTTCCATTTCGTTAATAGTATCTAAATAATCTAAATTCCAAATTGTATCAGGATTAAAAACTAAAAAATTTTTTTCTTTTGATTTTTTTGTCAAATTTAATATTCCTCCACCAGTATCTAAAATTTTATCTCCATCATCAATAATTTCGATATTAATATTGAATTTTTTTTTAGAAATAAAATTTTTTATTTGATCTTTCAAATAATAAGAATTTATTTTTATATTAGAAATATTTAGTTTTTTAATTAAATTAATTGTATTTTCTAGCAAAGTAATACCATCAATTTCTAGTAATGGTTTTGGTTTTTTTAAGGTTAAAGGGTTAAGTCTTTTTCCAAAACCTGCGCATAATATTAATGCAGTTTCTATTCTCATTTCAACCTTCTAATTTTTTTAGAAAAAAAATTATTTAGTATTAATTTAAGTTCATTAAAATTATCATTATTTTTTATTCTTAATTCAACTAAATTCCAAGCATGAGGAATTAGTTTTAAATAATTATGCTTCTTATCTCTTACTGACAACCTTGTAAAAATACCAATTATTTTTAAATTCCTTAATACAGATAAAATTTCGAAATCATTTTTAAAATTTTTATTGTTAACTACTTTGGATTTAATGAACTCACTATAAATTTTTTCTTTCAAATTTTTTGAACTTTTATATCTTACATCGTCTACTAAAGATGCTAAATCATAAGCAATATTACCATAAA
>CACDII010000001.1 GCA_902552985.1 uncultured Pelagibacteraceae bacterium | reverse complement strand
TGATAAAAACTCTATTTCATTAATTATAGAAAAAAAAAATATTATAATAGGAAAAACAAATTTAGATATTACAAAAGATATTTTAAATTTACTTGATAAAAAAATTACAAAAGTAACTCTTGATTAATTAATGTCTGCCTCATTAAATAAAGACGAAATAATTAAACTATTGCCACATAGAGAACCTATGTTGTTAATAGATTCTCTGTTAAATATTAAAAAATTATTTTCCGCTACGGCTATTGTTAATGTAAGAAAAGACAGTTTTTTTGTGCAAGGACATTTTCCTGGCCAACCTGTAATGCCAGGCGTACTAATTGTAGAAGCATTTGGTCAAGCCGCTGCGGCCCTTACTGCTCATGGTTTAGACAAATCAACCTATGAAAATAAACTTGTTTTTTTAATGAGCGTTGAAAAAGCCAGATTTAGAAATCCAGTCGTTCCAGATTGCAAACTTGAACTTAATATTGAAGCAATCAGATCTCACGGCAAAGTGTGGAAATATAAAGGAGAAGCCTATGTGGATGGAAAAAAAATGGCCGATGCTCAATGGTCAGCAACTATAGTAGATAGGAAATAATTAGCAACAAATCTTGATAAGTATTCTATGAAAGTTTTGATAAAAACTTTCATTAATGAATAATCCTTTTTTTAAAAATGTTGGTCCTTTCAATATCGAAAAGTTACTCAATAAAATAAATATTGAAAATAAGGAAAATTTTAAGAAAGATAAAATTTATAATGTTTCTGATCTTGTAACTGCTAATAACAAGGATTTAACTTTTTTTCATTCAAAAAAATATTCTGAATTAGCATCAAAAACCAAAGCATCTTACTGCGTTACATTAGATAATCTTTCTCAGTTTTTACCTAATTCGTGTAAAAAAATTATTGTTAAAAATGTACTATTAACAATGGCAAAAATTACCAAAGAATTTTATCCTAAATCAATAGTTGATGATTTTGATGACTCTGTAAAAGATATTTCCAAAACACCTTTCAAAACAAAAGTTAAATTTGGAAAAAATGTTTTAATAGGTAAAAATGTTAAAATAGGAAAAAATTGTTCAATTGGTCATAATACAATTATTGAAAAAAATGTAATTGTTGGCTCAAATTGTTCCATTGGATCTAATGTAATTATAAGAAATACAGTTATTAGAGATAACGCAAGTATTTTAGACGGATGTGTTATAGGTAAAAAGGGTTTTGGTTTTTTTCCAAATAAAGAAAAGAACATAAGGTATCCTCATATTGGAATTGTTATAATAAATGAAAACTGTGAAATTGGATGTGGTTCTACAATTGATAGAGGCTCATTATCAAATACAATAATTGGCAAAAATACATACTTGGATAATCAAGTCCATATTGCTCACAATAATAAGATTGGCGACAATTGTATTATTGCAGGTCAAGTTGGTTTTGCTGGAAGTTCCACTTTGGGCAATAATGTTATGATTGGTGGACAGGCTGGCATTTCAGGACATTTAAAAGTTGGAAACAACGTTCAAATTGGAGGTGGCAGTGGCGTTATAAATGATATACCTGACAACACAAAAGTCATGGGATACCCAGCAAAAAATTTAAGAGAATTCATAAAAGATAATAGATGATAGACAAAACAGCAATTATAGACCCCAAAGCAAAATTAAGCACAAATGTTAATATTGGTCCTTACTGTGTAATTGGTCCTAATGTAGAAATTGGAGAGGATACTACCATTCAATCACATGTTAATATTTCTGGAAATGTTAAAATTGGTAAGGGAAATAAAATTTATCCATTTGTTTCAATTAATGACCCTCAAGACCTGAAGTACAATGGTGAACAAACATATTTAGTTATTGGAGATAATAATAAAATTAGAGAATATGTAACAATTAACCCAGGAACTGTAGGTGGTGGTGGTAAAACTGTTATTGGAAATAATTGTTTGTTTATGATTTCTTCTCATATTGCCCATGATTGTCAGGTCGGCAATAATGTAATCATTGCAAATAATGTACCTCTCGGAGGTCATGCAATTATTGAAGACAATGTTGTTATTGGAGGAAATTCTGCAGTTCAACAGTTTACAAGGATTGGAAAAATGGCAATGATTGGTGGGATGACCGGAGTGTTACATGATGTAATCCCTTATGGATTATCTACAGGAAATAGAAATTCATTACAAGGATTGAACTTAATAGGATTAAGAAGAGCTAAGTTTGAAAATAAGGATATTTTAGGCTTAAGTGAAGCTTATAAGGAGATTTTTGCTACTAAGAATATAAATGAAAATATAAGTAAATTAAATGGTTCTTTTCAAGAAAATCCATTAGTTAAAAATGTAATTGACTTTATAACAAAAGATAAAAAAAGATCAATTTGCACACCATTTTCATAAAATGATAGGATTAATTTTTGGTGATAGTGATTTTCCAAAGGAAATTCTTAAAACTATTAAAAAAAAGAAAGTAAAGTATTTGATAATTGATTTATCAAAAACAAAGAAATTTAAAAAAGATAAAAAATCTTCTTCAGTTTCCATAGGTCAATTTGGTAAAATTATTAATATTCTTAGGGAAAATAACTGTAAAAAAGTCTTATTTGCTGGAAAAGTAAATAAACCTAATTTTTCTAAATTAAAATTAGATTTTAAAGGTATTTATTATATCCCTAGAATAATTAAAGCATCTAAGCTTGGAGATGCCGCTATACTTAAAGAAATCATTAAAATATTGCTTCAAAACAAGATTAAAACCGAAAATTCACTGACATTTAATCCCGAACTTTCATTAAAAAAGGGAAATTATTCAAAGATTAAACCAAACAAACAAGATCAATTAGATATTAAAAAAGCAATTAAAACATTAAACAGTTTAAAACAATATAATTTTAGCCAAGGGGTTGTTGTTAGAAACAAAAAAGTTGTTTCTATAGAAGGAAAAGGTGGAACTAAAATAATGCTTAAAAAAAGTAGAAGCAAAAAATTTCGAAATCATGGTGTTTTAGCAAAGTTTCCAAAAAAGAAACAAGATTTAAGAGTTGATCTACCTACTATTGGATTAAAAACTTTAAAACAAAGCAAAACCGCTGGATTAAAAGGTATAGTTATAAAAAGCAAACAACACGTTTTTTTAGATAAAAGAAAATGTATTAAATTTGCTAATAAAAATAGGATGTTTATCTCAGTAAAATGAAAAAGATATTTGTTTTAACTGGTGAACCTTCAGGTGATAAATTAGCATCTACTGTAATCGCTAAACTTAAACAAAATCATTCAGATGTAGAGTATCTAAGTGTTGGAGGTTCACATTTAAATTCACTTGGAGTGAGATCAATATATGATCTTAAAGAAATAACTTATATTGGTTTTACCAGTGTTATCTTAAATTTATTCAAAATCAGAAACAAAATTAACGAAACTGTTAAAAAGATAATTGAATTTAATCCTGACATTTTATTTAGTGTAGATAGCCCAGATTTTACTTTAAGAGTTGCTGAAAAAGTAAAAAAAATTAATCCTAATATAAAAACAATACATTATGTTGCACCGCAAGTATGGGTTTGGCGAGAGGGCAGAGTAAAAAAATTTAAAAAATTTTTAGATCATATTTTATTATTATTTGATTTTGAAAAAAAATATTTTGATAAAGAAAATATCCCAAATACGTTTGTTGGCCATCCATTACTAGAACAAGAGTCAAAAGATAAAATAGATCTATCTAACATCATATCAAATGATAAAAAAATTATCTCTCTTTTCTCCGGTAGCAGATCATCCGAATTAAATTTACTTTTACCTATATTAATTAATTTTATAAATATGATGAATACAAAATTTGATAATTTCACCTTTGTATTTCATGCAACCGATGATAATAAGAATTTAATTAGTGAAAAAATTAATAATATAAATTTAAAAAATGCTGAAGTCATTTCTGATGAAAATATAAAAAAACAAATATTGAACAGATCTATTTTTGCAGTTTCTAAATCTGGTACAGTTTCTCTTGAAATTTGTAATGCAAAAGTTCCCTCTATAATTATCTATAAAATGAATTTTTTGAATTTTTTAATTGTTAAAATGCTCGTAAAAATAAAGTTTGCTAACATCATTAATATTATAAATAATAAAGAAATAATTCCAGAATTAATACAAAAAGAGTGTAATGCTAAAGAGATTTATAATTCAGTTGTTTACTTTTTAAAAAATCCTGAATTGATGAAAAAACAAATTAAAGAATGTGAGAAAACTTTAACTAAAATCAGATCAAAAACCTCATCCTCTGATGAAGCTTCCGCAGTATTAACCAAGCTTCTTATTGGTTAATCTTTTTTTTACTTCCTCTTTTCCAAGCGAAATAATTATATCATATATTCCAGGTCCAAATTTTGAACCTGTTAAAGCTATTCTTAAAGGCTGACCAACTCCTTTAAAATTTGTATCATTTGATTTAATCAGTTCATTCACTATTGGCTCTAATGTTTCTTTGTTAAGTTTGTCAACACTATCGAGTTGAATATTAAAATCAGAAATGACTTTTTTGGCCTTAACATCAATTAACTTAATATCATCTTGATTAAAATTGACCTCATCAACCATTATATATTGACCATTATTAAATATATCTTCCAAGGTTTTAGCTTTATTTTTTAGGAAGGTTAGTGATTTTTTGATCTTATCTTTTTTATCTGACTTAATTTCACTTTTATATAATTTACAATATTCAATTAATTGATTAAATAAATCATTTTCATCAATATTCTTTATATAGTGTTCATTCATTGATAAAATTCTACTCATATCTAGTTTAGATGGAGATTTACCAATTCCTTCTAGATTAAAATGCTTGATACTTTCATCTAATGTAAATATTTCTTTATCCTGGTATGACCACCCTAATCTTAAAAGATAATTTCTAAGAGCATCCGGCATAATACCAATTTTGGAATAATCATCCAATGTAGAAGCTTTATCACGTTTAGATAATTTTTTTCCCTCAATTGTATGTATTAAAGGTATATGAGCAAACAAAGGCAACTTCCATTTCATAGCTTCATAAATTTGAATTTGTTTAAAGGTATTTATTTTATGGTCATCACCTCTAATAATGTGTGTCATATTCATTTGATAATCATCAACTGATGCTGATAAGTTATATGTTGGAGTTCCATCATTTCTTAAAATAATAAAATCTTCAATAGTATTATTATCAATTTTAACATCACCTAGAACTAAATCTTTTAATACAGACGTTCCATCTATTTTACTTTTAAATCTTATGACTGGCTTAATATCTTTTGGAGCATCAGCTTCTTTTTTGTCTCTCCATTTTCTATCATAGATGTAAGGAATTTTTTTTTGTTTTGCTCTTTTTTTTTGTTCTTCTATCTCTTCACTTGAACAATAACATTTATATGCATGGCCATTTTTAAGTAATTCATTTGCAACTTTTATATGATCTTTAATTTTTTTTGACTGTATATATTCTTCCCCATCATAGTTGATGCCGATCCATTTTAAAGATTCAATTATTTGATCTTTATATTCATCCTTTGATCTTTCTTTATCAGTATCTTCTACTCTAAGATAAAAATTGCCCTGTTGATTTTTAGTATATAGCCAATTAAATAAAGCTGTTCGTACCCCACCAATATGCAAGGGCCCTGTTGGTGATGGAGCAAATCTTGTTGCTACTTTAGGCATTAGAAATGTTTAGACTATTTTTTTAAAAGTTTCTATATAAAGATACTAAAATTCCTTGAACTTTTACTCTATCAGGACCAAATATTTTAGTTTCATAGTTTCTGTTTGCACTTTCTAAAGCAACAGTTTTACCTTTTCTTCTAATTCTTTTAAGCATTGCTTCATGGTCATCAATTAGTGCAACAACAATTTTTCCATTTTCAGCTGTGTCAGATTTCTTAACTATAACCGTATCACCTTCATTTATACCAGCTTCAATCATTGAGTCTCCTTGAACTTTAAGGCCAAAATATTCACCATTTTTTTCTAAATTAGCTGGAAGAGGTACTCTTGAAATTTCATTTTGAATAGCTTCTACTGGAGTACCCGCTGCTATTTTACCTAAAACTGGTATTTCTGCTGCCTCTCCGTTAGAATTTTCTTCATCTAAGCCACCCTTAATAACACTTGGAGAGAAACTATTGTATATATCGTTTGCAGAAGCAGTTTCAGGTAATTTAATTACCTCTAAAGCTCTAGCTTTATGAGCAAGTCTTCTAATAAAACCTCGTTCTTCTAAAGCACTTATTAACCTATGTATTCCAGATTTTGATTTTAAGTTTAATGAATCCTTCATTTCTTCATAAGACGGAGATACACCTGAAGATCTCAATTTTTTATTTATAAATAGTAATAAGTTTTTTTGTTTTTTAGTTAGCATAGAACAAATATCGTACATACATGTTCTATAAAAGTTCTCTTAAATAAACAATAGATTAAAACCCAATAAAACAGGGTTTTTTTGACTATAAAACTGAAAAAATTGAATTTTTATGAAGGTTTTTTAAAAGTGATTCACCAATTAAAAATGTTTTAATAGAAGTTTTGTTTGAAAGGTCTATTAGTTCTTCTTTTGTTTTTATTCCACTTTCAGAAATTAACGGTCCAGCGTGATTAACTAAAATTTCATGAATATCGTAAGTTGTATTTATATCCGTTTTTAAAGTTTTAAGGTTTCTATTATTAATACCTATTAAAGCTTCTTTAAATTTTAAAGAACGCTTAGCTTCTTCAACCGTATGAACTTCAACAATAACAGACATATTAAACTTTAATGCTTCGTCATATAATTCATTAGCAACCTTATCAGAAATACCCGCTAAGATTATTAGTATTGCATCAGCCCCATAACTTTTTGCGAGTGGTATTTGAAATTTATCCACAAAAAAATCCTTACAAAGAACTGGTAATTTAATTTTTTGCTTAATTTTACTTAAATGAATAAGATTACCTAAAAAAAAATCTTCTTCAGTTAAAACAGACAGGCAAGTTGCTTTATTATTATTATATGTATTAGCAATTTCAACAGGATCATATTCTTTAATAATAATACCTGCAGATGGACTAGCTTTTTTAATTTCTGCAATAATTGAAAATTTATTACTTTTTATGTTGTTATAAATTTTTTTTTTAAAATCTATAAAGGAATTATTATTATTGATTAATTCATTTAACGAGTCTAATGAGATAGTTTTTTTTAAATTTACTATTTTTTCACTTTTCTTTTTAATTATTTTTTCAAGAATATTTTCAGCCATTTTGAATTTTTTCTAAATGTTTAATAACTTTATTGGATAGGATATGTTCTCGTGAATGATTATAAGCATCAGTGAAATTTTTATGAGTTTCATTAACAATTAATCCTGCTGCAGCATTTAAGCATACAGCTTTAGAAAAATCATTATCTTCACCTTTAAATATATTTAATATTTTTTCTGCATTAAATTTTGCATCATTACCTATAAGATTTTCAAATTTTTCTGCATTTATGGCTAATTCTTTTGGATCTATTATGATTTCAGTAATTTTTTTATCTTTTAATTGAATTATATTAGTTTTAGCATATGGAGATATTTCATCTAAGCCATCTTGACTATTAACAATCCATGCAAATTTAATATCTAAATTTTTTAAAGCATCTGCAAATATTTTTAATAATTTTTTGTCAAAAACACCAACAACTTGTCGTTTCACAAGTGCTGGACTACTTAATGGTCCAATCATATTAAAGATTGTTCTTTTACCAATTTTTTTTCTAGTTGGGCCCACAAATCTCATTGCACTATGATAATTAGGAGCAAACATAAAACCAAAGTTATTTTTATTAATTTGATCTTCAATATCATTTGGATTTAGATTTATTTTAATATTTAAGGCTTCTAAAACATCACCAGATCCACACTTAGATGATACTGCTTTGTTTCCATGTTTTGCTACTTTTACACCCATACTTGAAAGCAATAAAGCAGAGGCCGTTGATATGTTAAGAGTATTCATACCATCTCCGCCTGTGCCACATGTATCAACACAATTTTCTACATTTACTCTTTTTGATTTGTCCCTCAAAACATAGACGCCACCCGCTACTTCGTCTGATGTTTCACTTTTAGCAGATAAAAGTGTTAAAAAATCAAATATTTCTTGATCATTTGCTTTACCCTCCATTAATATTTGAAAAGCTGTTTTACTTTCTTCAAAAGTCAGGTTTTCCTTGTTTTTTATTTTATCTATGAATTGTTTCATTAATTTTTAAATTTTATAAAATTTTTTAAAATTTTTAACCCTAATTTAGTTTTAATACTTTCAGGATGAAATTGTACACCATGAACATTGTATTTTTTATGTTTAACACCCATTATTAATCCTTCTTTAGTTTCTGCAGTGATTTCAAGGTCCTTTGACAAAGTTTTTTTATCGATAATCAAACTATGGTATCTAGTAGCTTCAAAGATTTTAGGTAAATTTTTAAGAATTCCAATTTTTTTTGATATAATTTTACTTGTTTTTCCATGCATTAATTTTTTAGCTTGAATTATTTTAGAACCAAAAACTTGACCGATTATTTGATGACCTAAGCAGACACCTAAAATAGGTAAATTTCTATGTAGGGATTTTACTATTTTTAAACAATTTCCAGATTGATTGGGATTGCCTGGGCCTGGTGAAATTACAATTTTATTATATTTTCTTTTAAGAATTTCATCTGAGGTAATTTTGTCATTTCTAATAACATCAACGTTTACTTTTAAAGATGATAAATAATGGAATAAGTTAAAAGTGAAACTATCATAATTATCTATTAAAATTATTTTCATTATCTTAATGCGTTAATCAAAGCCTTAGCTTTGTTAACCGTCTCCTCATACTCTTTAGCAGGAACACTATCAGCTACTATTCCAGCACCAGCTTGAACATAAAATTTATTATTTTTTGCTATTGCTGTTCTTAATGCTATACAAGTATCAAATTCACCGTTAGCAGAAAAATAGCCAATTCCACCAGCGTAAACTTTTCTTTTAGATTTTTCCAGTTCATCTATAATTTCCATAGCTCTTATTTTTGGTGCACCTGAAACGGTTCCCGCAGGAAAACCTGATAATAATGATTTAAATTTAGAGTATTTATTATTAAAAATTCCTTCGACATTAGAAACTATATGCATCACGTGAGAGTATTTTTCAATTTTAAATTTTTCAGTTACTTTAACTGTGTTAATTTTTGAAACTTTTCCAACATCATTTCTACCCAAGTCTAATAACATTAAGTGCTCAGATATCTCTTTTTTATCTTTAAGTAAGTCTTTTGAATAAAAGTTATCTTGTTTTTTATTTGTCCCACGAGGTCTAGTCCCGGCAATTGGCCTAATAGTAATTTTGTTGTTTCTTAGTCTTACCAATATTTCAGGACTTGCCCCAATAATTTGGAAATCAGGAAAATTAAAAAAATACATAAAAGGTGAAGGGTTGGTTATTCTTAACTTTTTATAAATATCTATTGGTCGCTTTGATAATTTTGTTTCAAATCTTTGACTTAAAACTACTTGAAAAATATCACCAACTTTAATGTATTTTTTTGCTCTATTTACTATAGTTAAAAATCTTTTTTTTGATGTATTAGATTTAACTGTCAATTTATTTGTTTTTATTTTTTTAGAATTATTCGTTCTATTTAAAGATAATAAATTTAACATAGCTAATTCATTTTTAATTTGATTATACTTAATTTTATAATCGTTAATTTTTTCATCTTTAAAAACATTGATTATAAAGAAAATTTTATTTTTATAGTTATCGTGTATTATTAAAGTTTTAGGTCTTAAGATTCTTACATCGGGTAAATTAAGATCATTTTTACATTTATTTGGAATATTTTCTAAATATCTAATTGTGTCATATGAAAAATAGCCTGATATTAAAGAACATATTGGAGGTAAACTTTTTGGAGTTTTAAACTTAAAATTTTCAATAATTTTTTCTATTATTATTTTTGGTTTACCGTTAATTTTTTTTCGTTTATTGTATTTATCAATTGTATAAGAGGTGTTATTGTTAAATTCCCAAATTTTATCGGGATTTCTTCCAAATATTGTATATCTTCCTTTGATAATACCTTTTTCAACAGACTCAAAAATAAAACTATTTTTGTCTTTAAGAAAATTATTGATTAAATTTATTATTTCAAAATTTTTGTTAACTTTCTTTGATACAAATAATATTTGGTTTTGATTTCTTTTATGTTGAAACTTGAAATCTTTAAAGTTTCTGTTGATCATTATCGAAAATAATTTTTCACCCTCTCAAGTGTTTTTTCATTAATTTTAATTTTATATTTATTATTTAAAAAATAATCATATGAAGAAAAAATATTATTTTTTATTTTGAGATTTCCTATATTTTGGTAATTTTCAAAATTTTCAGTCATTTTTGAAATATCTTTTTCATAAAATTTAATTATTTTAGTTAGATAAATATTGTTATTATTATCGTTAACCAGTGTATATGAGTTTAATGGCATTGAGTATAAAAGCTTTATTGAATTAATATTAAACTTTTTATCATCATTTATAGATTCTAATTGAGTTTTTTCTATTTCAACAGATTTACTATTTGTTAATTTTAAAAAATCATCATCATTGAAATTATTACTATTAATTTTTTTTAGTAATTCGTTATTATATTCAAACTTTAGCTTTTCATATAAAATTTTTCTAATCTGAGATCTAAAATTCTTATCATCAATATTCGGCAAAATTTTATTAATTTTGTTTATTTTATAAACTAAATAAAAATCATTTTTATCGATTATTTGAAAATTTTCTTCTAATCTTTTTTCGAAAATAATTTTTCCAAGTTCATCTTCTCCAATATCAGGATTGTAATTTTTTTTCGAAATATACTCAATTTTAAGTTCATTCATTAAATTTTCAAATTCTTCTCCATTTAAAAATTTATTTTCTAACTCATCAATTTTTTCAAAAAAATTATTGTCAAATTCACTAGAGCCCGTTAAATTTTGTGGCGTAACTTTTGCATAACTAAAATCAATATAGTCTTTTTTTAAATTATCTTCGTTTTCATTAATGAAATCATTTATCTCTTTATTTGAAAAATCACTTTCTTTTTTGTAAAAATTAATAAGATTAACAAATCCTATATCAATTTTTTTGCTTTTTTCTTTAAATATTTTGTTGGTCATAAATTTTGGAGATAAAGCTGCACTACCAATGTATGAAAATAATTTTCTTTGAAGTTCTCTATCTTTAAGACTTTTTTCAAAATCTGTAGCATTAATGTTATTTGATATCAAAAACTTTTCATATTTAATTCTAGAAAAATTTTTGTTTTCATCCATAAAATTTTTATTTTCTTTTATTAATTTTACCAATGCTTTCTCTGTAAATATAAGGTTCAAATTTTTTATTTCTAAATCTAATAATGTTTTTGAAATTAAATCACTTAAAACTTGCTCTAACATATTGTTTTTGTTTATTTCCTCTGAACTTAAATTTCGACTATTTAGATAATCAATAAAATCTTGAGTTGAAATATTATAATTATCTATTTTAGCAATATTGTTGCTGTTACCTGCGTTAAATGATCCGCCCATACCCCAAAATACAAATGGAATAACCATCACTACTAACAATATTTTAGCAAATAATGTTTGTGAAAAACTTCTTATTTTATTCAACATGATATTTTTTTAAGTTATTGATCTGTAAAACACAAAGCTATAGATTAAAATTAACATTATGACAAACAAATTCATTCATTTTATCGCAAATTGGAAAATGTTTGGTGATATTAATTCAATTAATTCATTAAATAAAGTTATTAAATTTTCTAATATTCATAAAAAAAATAAATATAGGATAATTTATTGTCCCCCGTATACTTTGTTAAACTTATTCTCAAGGAAAGTTAAAAATACTAGAATTATGTTAGGAGCTCAAAATTGTCATCATGAGCAAAATAACTCTGCTTTTACCGGATCTATTAGTGCAAAGATGATAAAAAAAATAGGTGCCAAATATGTAATTGTGGGTCATTCTGAAGTTAGAGCTGATGGAGAAACTGATTTAATAATTAATAAAAAAATAAAAACTTTAATCAATAACGGTTTAAACATAATATTATGCGTCGGTGAAACCTTATCGCAGAGAAAAAAAAAACAAACATATAAAATTTTGAAAAATCAAATTTCTCGTGCTTTAAAGGGAATTAAAAAGAAAAATAATATTCTTATCGCATATGAACCAATTTGGTCTATTGGAACGGGGATTATTCCTAAAATTTTTGATTTAGATAAAGATATTAAATATCTAAAAAATTTCTTGTTAAAGAAAATTAAAATAAAAAAACCAAAGATTTTGTATGGAGGATCTGTAAATGATAAGAATATTATAGATCTAAAAAAAATAGACATTCTTGATGGTTTTTTAATAGGTGGAGCATCACATAGCCCAAAAAAATTTATTGATATAATAAAAAAAACCTTTATTTAACTCACATGGAAAATATTTTATTAGTACTTAATGTTATTATAGCGGTTGTTCTGGTTTTGTTAATATTACTTCAAAAATCTGAAGGTGGAGCATTAGGAATTGGAGTTTCACAAGATAATTTTATGTTTTCTCGTTCTGCAGGTGATTTTTTTACAAAGGCTACTGCTGTTGTTGCTACACTATTTATTATCTGTAGTTTATGTCTTACCATTGTATCTAGAGGAGATTTAAAGCCTACTGAATCTGTTATTGATAAAATTGAGGAAAATTCAAGTGATACACCTGAAATTCCAGAAAATTAAAATTAATACTTTCCATTTTTAAAATTTACAGCTATAACATAATTCCATGGCGCGATACATATTCGTAACTGGCGGCGTGGTTTCATCCTTAGGAAAAGGTTTATCTTCCGCTTCACTAGCTTATCTTCTTCAATCAAGAGGTTTTAAAGTTAGAATTAGAAAATTAGATCCCTATTTAAATGTAGACCCAGGAACTATGAGCCCATTTCAACATGGAGAAGTATTTGTAACTGATGATGGGGCAGAAACAGATTTAGACTTAGGTCATTACGAAAGATTTTCGGGTATTTCTGCAAAAAAATCTGACAACATAACCACAGGACAAATTTATAGCGATGTTTTAAAAAAAGAGCGTAGAGGTAAATATTTAGGAAAAACTGTTCAAGTTATTCCCCACGTTACTGACCGTATAAAAGAATTTATTAAAAACGATATTAAAAATGAAGACTTTGTAATTTGTGAAATAGGAGGAACAGTTGGAGATATCGAAAGCTTACCATTTGTAGAAGCAATTAGACAATTTTCAAACGATATAGGAAAAAAAAATACATTATTCATTCACTTAACATTAGTTCCTTACATGAGAGCTTCTGATGAAATTAAAACTAAACCAACTCAACATTCTGTAAAGGAACTTAGAAGCATTGGTATTCAGCCTGATATAATCATTTGCAGATGTGAGAGAAATATACCTCTGGATCAAAGAAAAAAAATATCGTTATTTTGTAATGTAGATATTAAAAATGTTATACAAACTATCGATGTTAAAACTATTTATGAGGCACCAATCAGTTTTAATAATGAAAATTTAGATAAGCAAGTTCTTAATTACTTTAAAATAAAATCCAAAAAAAATGTTAATTTAACCCCATGGAAAAAAATTACTAAAGTAGTACTTAATCCAAAAAAATATGTAAATATCGCTATAATTGGCAAATATGTAAATCTTAAAGATGCATACAAATCTTTAGATGAAGCATTGGTTCATGGAGGAATTCATAATAATTTAAAAGTAAATTTGATAAGAATTGAATCTGATAATTTAAAACCCTTAGATATTAAAAACAAACTAAACAACGTTTCAGGCATTCTAATACCAGGAGGTTTTGGAAAAAGAGGTACTGAGGGAAAAATTGAAGCAATTAAGTACGCAAGAAAAAACAAAATACCTTTTCTCGGAATTTGTTATGGTATGCAAATGGCTATTATAGAATTTGCTAGAAATGTACTAAAAATTAATAAAGCATCTTCTACTGAATTAGATTTAAAATGTATTCCAGTTATAGGTTTAATCCATGAATGGAAAAAAAATGGCAAAATTATAAAGGGTACTGATAAAGACCTAGGAGGAACTATGAGATTGGGTTCTTACGATGCTGAACTGGTAAATAATTCATTAATAAGAAATATTTATAAATCAAGATTAATTAAAGAAAGACATAGACATAGATATGAAGTGAATATTAACTATAAAAGCCAATTCGAAAAAAAAGGTTTAATATTTTCTGGAAATTCTCCTGATAAAAAACTACCTGAAATTATTGAATTGAAAAATCATCCATGGTTTATTGGTGTCCAATTTCATCCTGAATTTAAATCTAGACCTTTGGCTCCACATCCATTATTCTCGTCTTTTATAAAAGCTGCAAAAAATCACAAGAAATGAAAAATTTAAAAGTAAAATGCGGAACTATTGACATATCAAATGCTAATAAATTTTGTTTGATAGCTGGTCCTTGCCAACTTGAAACAGAACAACACGCAATGGATATGTCTGGAAAAATTAAAGAAATTACATCAAAATTAGGAATTAATTTTATTTATAAAACCTCATTTGATAAAGCAAACAGAACAAGCTTAAAGGGTAAGAGAGGAATAGGGTTAGAACAATCACTACCTATATTTGACAAAATTAGAAAAGAAATAAATATTCCTATATTGACCGATATTCATAATATAGAACAATGTTCAATTGTCTCTGATCACGTTGATATTTTACAAATTCCAGCTTTTCTTTGTCGACAAACAGATTTATTAATAGCAGCAGCTAAGACTAAAAAAATTATTAATGTCAAAAAAGGTCAATTTCTTGCACCATGGGACATGGTTAATGTTACAAAAAAAATATCAGACTCTGGAAATAACAATATACTTGTTACAGAAAGAGGAGCTAGTTTTGGATATAACACTTTAGTATCTGACATGAGGTCATTACCAATAATGGCAAAGAATGGATATCCCGTTATTTTTGATGCGACTCACTCAGTTCAGCAACCAGGAGGTCAGGGTACAGCAAGTGGTGGACAAAGAGAATTTGTTGAACATTTATCAAGAGCTGCGGTAGCTGTTGGAGTAGCTGGAGTTTTTATGGAAACTCACCAAGATCCAGATAACGCGCCATCAGATGGCCCTAATATGATTCCATTATCTAATCTTGAAAATTTATTAAAACAATTAATAGAAATAGATAACGTTATTAAAAAATAATTAGTGAGTAAAATTACAAAAGTTAAGGCAAGACAAATATTTGATAGCAGAGGAAATCCAACAATAGAGGCTGAAGTATTTTCTAATAAAGTTAGTGCGCACGCAATTTGTCCATCAGGTGCCTCAACAGGTTCATATGAGGCGCACGAAAAAAGAGATGTAAATAATAAAAAATATTTAGGAAAAAGCGTTTTAAATGCTGTTAATTTAGTTAATTCGAAAATTTCAAAAAAACTTAAAAATAAAAATGTTCATAACCAAAAATTAATAGATACTTTATTAATTAAACTTGACGGCACTAAACAAAAAAAGAAATTAGGCGCTAATGCAATTTTAGCTGTTTCAATAGCTGTCAAGAAACTATCATCAAAAATTAAAAAAATACCTCTATATAAATCTTTTTTAATTAAAAAAAGATTTTGTATGCCATACCCATTAATGAATATTATTAATGGAGGAGCTCATGCTAATAATGGATTAAGAATTCAAGAATTCATGATTCGACCCGATAAAGCTAAAAATTTTACAGAGGCGATGAGAATTTGTTTTTTAGTTATACAAGAATTAAAAAAACTATTAAAAAATAAAAATTTTTCTACATCAGTTGGCGATGAAGGTGGTTTTGCTCCAATGATTAGTAGCAATGAAAAAGCCCTAGACTTAATCGTATTAGCAATTAAAAAAGCAGGTTTTAAAAATGGAAGAGATGTTTCAATATGTTTAGATGTTGCTGCTAATGAACTATTTAGAAATAAAAAATATTCTATACATTCAAACAAATTTATTAGTGTTGAGAAAACTATTAAAAATTACAAAAAAATAATAAATAAATATAATATTAAATCTATCGAAGATCCTTTTGAAGAAAATGATTGGATTTCCTGGAAAAAATTAATGGAGTCTAATAAAAAATTACAAATAGTAGGTGATGATTTATATGCAACTAATCTGGATAGATTAAAGAAAGGGTTTTTAAATGGTTCATCAAATTCAATTTTAATAAAATTAAATCAAATTGGCACAGTTACTGAAACACTAGAGGTTATTAAATTTGCCAAACTAATTGGTTATAAAACTATAATTTCTCATAGATCTGGAGATAGTGAAGATACATTTATAGCTGATCTTGCCGTAGGTACTGATTCCAGTCAAATTAAAACTGGATCACTATCTAGATCTGAGCGTGTCTCTAAATATAATCAATTATTACGTATAGAAGAAGATCTAGGAAAAAATTCAAAAATGAATAGTATTTAATAATGTTAAATAAAATAAAAAAAAATTTTTTTTTGTTAACTTCTATTTTTTTGTTATTATTTTTTTTATTTAATCTTTTTGGTGGAGAAAGAGGTGTATTTTCTTATCTTAAGAAAAAAAAAATACTAACTAATCTACAAAATGAAGAACTTAAATTAATCAATAAAATAAGTGAATTAGAATTTAAAAACTTGTTACTTACTGAAAAATTAGATTTAGATTATATAGAAACCCTTATTAGAGAAAAATTTATTTATGGAAAAAAAGGTGAGACTTTATATATAATTAATAATAATGAAAATTAGACATCCAGAAAAAGTTAATAAACCAATTAATCCGATTAAAAAAAAACCAACTTGGATTAAATCTAAGCTTACAAATACCCAGGATTTTTTTTTAACAAAAAGTGTAGTTAATCAATATAAATTGAAAACTGTTTGTGAAGAAGCTAACTGTCCAAATATTACCGAATGTTGGAGTAAAAAACATGCTACTTTTTTAATTATGGGTGATATATGCACTAGAGCCTGTGCTTTTTGCAATGTAATAACAGGCAAACCAAAAAAACTTGATCCATACGAACCAACCAAAATCTCATTTGCAGTTAAAAAGTTAAATTTAAAACATGCAGTAATCACCTCTGTTGATAGAGATGATCTTGATGATGGAGGTGCTCAACATTTTTATGAAGTAATTTTAGAGACGAAAAAAAACAATCCTAAAACTACTATAGAAGTATTAACTCCTGATTTTCTGAGAAAAGGGACTTCTTATACAAAAGTTATTAAAGCTAAACCAGATGTTTTTAATCATAATATAGAAACTGTACCCGGCCTTTATAAAAAAGTAAGACCTGGTTCTATATATTTTTCATCACTAGAACTTTTAAAAAATGTAAAAAAAATAAATAAAAATATTTTTACTAAATCAGGCTTAATGGTAGGTTTAGGTGAAAACAAAGATGAAATTATGCAAGTCATGGATGATTTAAGATCAGCTGAAGTTGATTTTTTAACAATAGGTCAATACTTGCAACCAACTGTTAAGCATCATCCTTTAGATAGGTATTACAATCCTCAAGAATTTAAAGAATTAGAAAACATTGCTAAATCAAAAGGTTTTTTAATGGTATCATCATCACCTCTTACACGATCATCATATCACGCCGATGAGGATTTCAATAAACTAAAAAAAGTTAGATTAAATCAAACTAATGCCCAAAGCATCAGTTAAAAAAATAATTGAATGTAAAAAAATTCAGTTAATTGATTTAGTTCTTGATATAGAAAAATATCCAGAATTTGTACCATTTTGCGTGGGTGCAAAAGTGCACGAAAAAAAAAAGAAAGATAATTTATTATTAATTATTGCGGATCTCACAATTGGCAAAGGTCCATTTAAAGATACTTATAAAAGTGATGTTAAATATAATATTGAAAAAGATTTTATTCATGTAACTAATCTTGATGGACCTTTAAATCATTTAGAAAATACATGGCATTTTAAAGAAAAAAACAATATTACAGAAGTTTCATTCGATGTGGACTTTGAACTAAAAAATGAATTTTTAAATATTATTATGACCAAATCTTTTCAATTTGCTTTAGAAAAAATTTCTGAAGCTTTTCAAAAAAGGGCTGAGAATTTATTTGGCAAAAGATAGAATTAAATTTAAAGCCTTATTTACAGTAGCCATTTGAATTAAATATCTTTTTTTGTTCTTAAATAAATACTTTTTAATTAGTGTTTTATTACCTTTTTTAATACCAATATACACCAAACCTACTGGTTTTTTTCTTGACCCACCTTGAGGTCCAGCAATTCCAGTTATAGAAACAGAAATGTTAGTTTTACTTATTCTATTTAAATTTTTTACCATGGAAATACAGGTTTCATAACTAACAGCACCATTATTTATTATTATTTTTTTAGGAACTTTAAGAATATTAATTTTAGATTGATTTGAATACGTAACTAATCCAAGAGTAAAAACTTTTGAAGAACCACTAATTGAAGTTATTGTGCTTGAAAGCAAACCACCTGTACAAGATTCTGCAAAGGAAACTTTAAGTTTTTTCTTTTTTAATAATTTAACTAACTTTTGGGCAAGTTTTATCATGATGTAACAACCATATATAAAACTAGAACAGCTACAACGTATAGTCCAGCACAAACATCATCCATAATAACACCAAAACTATTTTTAAAGTTTTTGTCGTAATAACTAACGGGGTAGGGTTTAGAGATGTCAAATATTCTAAATAATATAAACATTATGAAATAAAATATTAAAACTTGGTTCGTTTCTTTTGTTCCCTCATGCGCAATTTCATAAAGACATATTGGAATTGATTGACCAATAAATTCATCAATTACAATTTCTTTAGGATCTTTATTATCTAAATTTTTAATAAAAATTTTTACAGCATAAAGAGATAAAAAAAATATTATGATTACTGAAAATAAAATTATATTTGGCGAAATACCTAAAATATGAAGTAAAAAAAATAAAAATATTGTAGTTATCAAGGATGCTATGCTACCTGGTATTTTACTAATTTTTCCAATACCAAACAGTGTGACAAATAAAAAGATGATACTATTCATTATAATTTAAAACAGAAGCTATTACTTCACATGCTATAGCTTTTTCTTTTCCTATTAAACCTAATTTTTCTGTAGTTTTGCCTTTGATATTAATTTGATTAGTTGAAACATTACATAATTCAGAAATTATTTTAGTCATTTTTTTTTTATATTTTTTTATTTTAGGTGATTGAGTTATTATATTTATGTCTATATTATTTATATAGAATTTTTTTTTATTAATTTGATTGATAACTTGACTTAAAAGAATTGTTGACCTTATGTTTTTAAATTTCTTTTTTTTATCTGAAAATTTTTCACCTATATCACCCATTTTACAAGCTCCCAACAAAGCATCTATGATTGCATGCAATACTGGGTCTCCATCAGAATGACCCAAAGTTCCTAATTTTGATTTAATTCTTAAACCACCTAAAAATAGTTTTTTATTTGGAACTAATCTATGAATATCAAATCCGATACCATAATATACTTTATTTGAATTAACATCATTTTTGTAAGTAATTTTATAATTTGAATTTTCCCCTTTTATAAATTTTACTTTCAAATCTTTTTGAATAAATAGAGTTGATTCATCTTGAATTTTTGGATTTTGATTTTTTGCCAAAGAATATAAATCATTATACCTATAAGCTTGCGGGGTTTGTATTAACAAAGAATTTTCTCTTTTTAGATTGTATGTATTTTTTTTATATTTATATTTAATCGAGTCTGGTACGTTTATAAAGGGCACTACGGCATTATTTTTTTTTAAATTATTTAGTAATTTTTTAAGAAGTTTTACAGAAAAATTTGGTCTAGCTGCATCGTGAATGAAAACGTTTTTAATTCTTTTTTTTTTTATTAATTTAAGAGCTTTTAATGAAGATTCAGCTCTAGTTTTACCACCAATTATAATTGATGTATTTTTAATATTTAGATTTTTTATATTTTTTTTATGTTTTTTATTAATAACTAGTATAATTTTGCTGAATTTTTTGAACTTTTTAGCTTTATCAATTGAGTGTTTTATTAAAGATTTTCCTTTATATAAGTAGTAGGGTTTAGGTATTTTGGAATTAAATCGTCTACTATCACCCGCAGCTAATAATATGAAACAATTATTCATGAATAAAATATTTAATTAGTATATTTATTACATAATGCTGGAATTTATCAAAAAAAATATATTTTTAATTTTAATATTTATAATTACCCTATCAGTAGGTTTTTTAACGTTTTTAACCTTTATAGATAAAAGTTTTATTCAATTAACAGATACAAATCTTCAATATTTATTGATTTTCAATTTGTTATTACTTTTGATTTTTTTTGTAGCAACATTTGTAGAAGTTAAAAATTCATTAAAAAACGATATAAGCACTGAGGGGTCTAGATCTAATAAAAAATATATAGGCTTTTTTTCACTATTTACTTTAATACCATCAGTTTTAATTTCAGTTTTTTCATTATTTTTGTTTTCTTTTGCTCTTGAAAAATATTTTGACAGAAAAATTACTTTAGCTGTAAACAATTCACACGAAATAAGTAAAAAATATGTGGATGATGTAAGAAACAAAATTGAGTCAGACATAGTGTTGATAGGATATGATATAAATAAAAATGTTAATATTTTTTACGATAATCCCAAAAGTTTCAAAAATATTTTAAATACACAAAAATATATAAGAGATGTAGACGAAATACATTTAATAGATAGTAAGGGTAATTTAATAGCAACAACGTTAGAAAACATTAACTTATTCGAGCCACCTAGTGAAAATGCTTTAGAAATGGTTTTCGCTGAAGAAAGATCATTAAAAATAATTAATGCCTATGAAAATAAATCTGCAGCGATACTTAAATTAAATGCATATATAGACACATATCTCTATGTAGTTAAATTTTTAGACACCGAAATTTCTAATTATTTAAAAGAGTCTCAAGAAGCGTTAAATTTTTATTATACTGTGGAAAATAAAAGAACTGGTATAAAAATATCTTTTGTATTGATTTATTTGGTAATTGTAACTTTGTTATTATTTTTATCAATTTCAATTGCAATAAAATTTTCTTCAAGATTTTTTAGATCTATTAGTAACCTTATCTCAGCATCATCAAACATCGGTAAAGGAAATTTAGAATCTAAAGTCCCAGAAATTAAAACAGACAAAGAACTTGAAATATTAAACAAGAATTTTAATCTAATGATAGATCAACTTAAAAACCAACAAGAAAAATTATTAACAAAAGAACGGCACGAAGCCTGGGAAAATGTTGCACGAAAATTGGCTCATGAAATTAAAAATCCGCTTACTCCAATTCAATTAACTATTGATAGATTAAAAAATAAATATTCAGAAAAAATAAATTCTACTGAAAAAGATAACTTTAATGATTATCTTAAAACAATAATTAAACAGATTAATCAAATAGAAAATTTAGTAAACGAGTTTTCCGATTTTGCAAGAATGCCAAAGCCGATATTAAAAAAAAATAATTTATTAGATATTATTAATGAAAATATAAAATTGTTAAAAGAGATAGATAATACAATAAATTTTAATTTTAAACATTCTAACAAAGATGTGGTATTTATTTGTGATAATGAACAAATCAATAGAGTTTTTTTCAATCTAATTAAAAATTCAATAGAAAGTATACAAGAAAGAGCATCTAAATATACTGATTTTACTAAAAAAATTGATATAGAAATAACAACTAAAAATGATTATATAACGATTATAATAACTGATAATGGAACAGGTTTTTCTGAAAAAAATTTAAGCAATATTTTAAAACCTTATTTTACAACAAAATCTAAAGGGACTGGCTTAGGTTTATCAATAGTAAATAAGATAATAAATGATCATGATGGTGATATTAAATTCGAACAAATTAAAACAGGTGCAAAAATTATTATAAAGTTTCAAAAAAATGTCTACTGAAATATTAATTATAGATGACAATGCAGATATTAGGAATATTCTTAATGATTTAATCAAAGATGCTGGATACGAAACTAGAATAGCAGCAAATTACAACCAGGCTTTGATTGAAATTGATAAAAAATTACCTGATGTTGCAATAATTGATGTCAAACTAGATAAAGGTGATAATGATGGTATTAAACTTTTGTCCCATATTAAGAGTAAAAATAAAGATATTCCTGTAATTATTATTTCTGGTCATGCTAATATTGAAATGGCAGTAAATTCTTTAAAATCTGGTGCATTTGAATTTATCCAAAAACCTTTTGACCAAGAAAGGTTAATGAATTTTGTAAATAGAGCTGTTGAAAACTTTAATCTAAAAAACAAAAATAAAGAATTAGAGACAAAACTTTTTCATTCATATGAATTAATTGGTGATAGTCCTAATATACAAAAAATTAGAGATCAGATTTCAAAGTTATCCGATTCAGAAAGCAGAATATTTATAAATGGTCCGGCAGGCTCAGGAAAAGAACTTGTAGCAAGAAAAATACATAAACTTTCTAAAAGAAAAAAAGGCCCTTTTGTAATATTGAATGGTGCACTCTTAGATGTAAAAAAATATGAGCTGGAACTATTTGGCGAAGAAAAACCCAACGGAGTAATTTCTTACGGTGCACTAGAAAAAGCGTCAAAAGGTATTTTATTAATAGATGAAGTTTCAGAAATTCCTTTAGAGACACAATCAAAAATTCTAAGAGTTTTAATTGATCAAAAATTTAAAAGAATTAATGGCGATCATGATATTAAAGTTGATGTTAGAATAATTTGTTCATCTACTAAAGATATCAAGAGCGAAATTAAACTAGGTAATTTTAGGGAGGATTTATTTCATAGATTAAATGTTTTTCAAATCAATATAGATTCATTGAGCAATAGAATTAGCGATATTCCTTTGTTAATTAAATATTTTTTAGAAAAAATTTCAAAAAGTTATAATATTAAAAAATTTAATATTGATACAAATAATCAATATTTAATTAATTATACTTGGCCTGGCAATGTTAGAGAATTAAGAAATTTGATTGAAAGAATGGCTATATTATCACCATTAACAGACGAAAAAGTATCAAGTATAATAAAGGAATCTCTAAAAAATTCAGATGAAGATAGTTATAAGTTAGAAAATACTTTGGCATTTCCTTTAAAAGAAGCAAGGGAAAATTTTGAGAGAGAATACTTAACAACTCAGCTTAAAAAGTTTGGCGGAAATATATCTAAAACAGCAAAATTTGTTGGAATGGAAAGATCCGCTTTACATAGAAAATTGAAAGGCTTAGGAGTTAAAGATTTAAATTGATATGAATATTATAATATGTGGTGCTGGTAGGGTAGGGTTTACAATAGCAAAACTATTAAGTGAACAAAATCACTCAATCACGGTGATAGATCAGTCCAGCGAAGATATACAAAAAATAAACGATACATTAGATGTTAAGGGAATAGTTGGCAAAGCAACATATCCATCTATCTTAGAAAAAGCAGACGCAGCAAATACAGATATGATTATTGCTGTTACTAAAAATGATGAAATTAACATGCTAATATGTCAAATCGCATATACAGTTTTTAAAATATCTAAGAAAATAGCGAGAATAAGATCCCAAGATTATTTAAATCCGAAATTTTCAAATGTTTACAATAAAGAAAATCTTCCAATAGATGTTATTATATCGCCAGAAATTGAGATTGCCAAATCTATACAAAGGAAGCTTGAAGCACCAGGCGCATTAGATAATGTTCCTTTTGCTGAAAGCAAAATAAGATTACTCGAAATAAATGTTAACAAAAACTGCCCTTTGATCGGTATTAAATTAAACGATTTAACAAAAAAATTTCCAAAATTAGAGGCAAATATCTTGGGAGTTATTAGAAATGAAAAATTTATTATTTTAAAAAAAAATGACATTATGGAAGAAAATGACAAAGCTTATGTCATAATTAATTCTTCACAAATGGAACTAACATTGTCAGCTTTTGGTCATGAAGAAAAAATCTCCAATAAAATTTTAATTATTGGAGGGGGAAATATTGGTTTTAACTTAGCGCAAAATATAGAAAAATCTTTTGAATCAACTAGAATTAAAATAATTGAAAAAAATAAAGATAGAGCTGAATTTATTGCAAGTAAACTTAATAACTCAATCGTAATTAATGGTAATGGACTTGAGGAAGATGTTTTAACTGAAGCTAATTTAGAGGAAGTTGAAACAGTTTTAGCTTTAACAAATGATGATGAGGATAACTTAATGGTAAGTGTTTTGGTAGAAAAATTTTCTAAAGATAAAAGAACAATGGCTTTAATTAATAAACCAAATTATGCTTTGTTGAAATCATCTTTAAAGATTGATGATCTTATTGATCCAAGAATGAATACAGTTTCAAGTATTTTAAAACATGTCCACAAAGGAACAATAGAAACAGCTTACAGTATACTTAATGGAGAGTATGAAGTTATTGAAGCTGAAATTATTGAAACGTCTGAACTAATTAATAAAGAACTAAAAAAAGCAAATCTTCCAGAAGAAATAAGAATTGGAGCAATTTTAAGAGACAAAAATATAATAATTCCAAGATCAAATTTTATTTTTCAAAAAGATGATACTGTCGTATTTTTAGCAAAAAGAGACCATTTATCTATTGTTGAAAATATGTTTCGAATTAGCTCTATCTAATTTTAATGAATTATTTTAGTATATTTTATCTTGGAATTTTTTCTTTGATAATTTCTATATTTTCTTTTTTTAATATAATTTATTCCTATTATTTTAATTTATATTTGAATTTAAATAGTTATGTTTATTCACTAATTGTATCTTTAATTTTAGGATCTATTTTTATATTTAAAAAAAAAACAAATTTTAAAACATCTATATATTATAAAATTTTGACTGTAGTTTTAGGTTATTTTATATTAACATTTTTAATTTCAATTCCATATTATTTAAGTATTTATAACTTAACATTTTTAGATTCCTATTTTGAAGCTATTTCTGGTTTTACATCTACTGGTTTTACAATATTTGATAATATTAAGCATTTAGATCAAAGTTTAATTTTATGGAGATCATCATCACAATGGATAGGTGGCCTATATTTTTTATCTTCGGTAATTTTGCTTATAGATATTTTTGATACTAGTTTTAAGAAAACATTGACTAATTTTTTATCCTTCGATACCATTGAAACATTAAAACAATCGTTTAAAATACTTGTTTTGTATACATTCTTAACCTTTTTTATTTTTTTAATTTTAAAACTTATCGATCTAAGGACATTTGATGCATTCAACTTATCGATGACTCTAATTTCTTCTGGAGGTTTTTTACCAGTAAATAATTTATCAAATATAATCAATTCTAATTTAAAAGAAATAGTGTTTTCATTATTGATGTTATCTTCTTTTTTTAGTATTTTTTTTGTTTACAATTTATTTTTTTTTAAAAAGAAAAATATTATTTTTTTTCAAGAAGACATTTATTTATTTATATATTTTATAGTTCTTTTACTTTTATTTTATTTACTATTAAATTATGGATATAATTTTAGTGTTATATTACTTTCTTTAACAAGCAGTATATCTAATATTGGAATTTCTCTGGACAAATCGCCTGAAAATCTCTCATTTATATTTCTTATGTTAGTTATTGTAGGTGGTTCCTTTTTTTCTACTAGTTCAGGTATTAGATTTTTAAAACTTTATGCTTTGTTTAAATTTTCTATAAATAATCTTATTCTTCATGCAAAACCAAAAAATATTTTTTTAAACAAATATCCTCTTTTTGATGTAAACATAAAAGATGTCGAAATTAATAAATATTTTTTATCTGTAATAGTTTTTATTATATCTTTGTTTCTTTTATCTTCTTTATTAACAATTTCCGATATTTCTTTAGAAAACTCTTTTAAAATATCAATTTTGACTATTATGAATACTGTCAACTCTTCTATGTATGGATTAGATGTTTTTAGTTTCCAAGATCTTCAATTTTTTACAAAAGTTTACCTTATTATTTTTATGATTATCGGTAGAATTGAATTATTAACTTTACTTATATTGATAAAAAAATTTCTTTTTAGAAGTTAATACATCTAGATTTCTTAAAAAAATAATCTAATATTGCTTAATTTAAAATTAGTTTTATGCGCTCTTAGCTCAGCTGGATAGAGCATCGGTTTTCTAAACCGAGGGTCGAAGGTTCGAATCCTTCAGAGCGCGCCATCTCAATACAATCTCAGGTAGATCTTTTTATCTACATTTAGTCTATAAAAAAAAAATTTATCTAAATGTAGTTTAAGAAAAATTTTAATTGATAGAAAATTTAATTAAATAGATAATTAATTTAATTCAAAATTTTTTTTTGAATTATTTGTTAACAAATAAATAAAAGGACGAATATGTTTAAATATATAAAACAATTGACTTCTTTCGTAGCAATGGTTGCTGTGCTTTTTGCATTCTCAACAGAAGCTATGGCAAAGAAATCAAAAACTCTTAAAAACACTCAGAAGAAAGGTTTTGTAAGATGTGGCGTATCTCAAGGTCTACCTGGATTTTCTAATGCTGATGCATCAGGAAATTGGACAGGTGTTGACGTTGATGTATGTAGAGCAGTTGCTGCAGCAACTTTAGGTGATGCGAACAAAGTTAAGTTCACACCTCTAAGTGCTAAAGAAAGATTTACTGCTTTAACATCTGGTGAAATTGATATTTTATCAAGAAACACTACATGGACACTTTCTAGAGATGCTGACATAGGTCTAACTTTCGTTGGAGTAAACTTCTACGATGGTCAAGGATTTATGGTTAGAAAAAGTTCAGGAATTACTTCTGTAAATCAATTTAAGAATGGAATTTCTGCTTGTACTAACATTGGTACAACAACTGAGCTTAACATGAGAGACTTCTTTAACTCTAAAGGAATTTCTTATGAGCCTGTAGCTTTTGAAAAAGCTGACGAAGTTGTTGCTGCTTATGACTCTGGAAGATGTGATACTTACACAACTGATAAATCTGGTTTAGCTGCACAAAGAACTAAAATGCAGAACCCAGATGAACATATTGTGTTACCAGAAACGATTTCAAAAGAACCTTTAGGTCCTGTTGTTCGTCAAGGTGACTCAGTTTGGGAAGATATCGTTAGATGGTCTTTAAACGTTATGATCGAAGCTGAAGAGTATGGTATTACTTCTTCAAATGCAGATTCTATGAAAAATTCTGAAAATCCAGCTATTAAAAGACTTGTTGGTGCAGAAGGTGAATTAGGTGCTGCTTTCGGTTTAGATAACGAATGGAGTTTAAGAATTATTAAGCAAGTTGGAAATTACGGTGAAAGCTATAAGAGAAATATAGCTGATACTGGTATTTTACCTGACAGAGGTCCAAACCAATTATGGACAAAAGGTGGAATACTTTACGTACCACCTGCAAGATAATTTTATCTTAATAAACTTTAAAAAGGGCTAGATTTTTCTAGCCCTTTTTTTTATATTTCAAATTTATGAATGCCAAAGTAAGAAAAATAATACCTCAAATACTTACCTTAGCGGTTGTTGCTCTAATTTTTGGTTTTTTTACCATAAATGCTCAAACAAATATGGAAAATAGAGGTATTGAATTTGGTTATGGGTTTTTATCACAAGAATCTTCTTTTGATGTTCAATTTTCATTAATTGAATATGACGGCTCACACTCATATGCCAGAGCCTATTTAGTCGGTTTATTAAATACTCTTTTAGTAGCTTTCATAGGTATTATAATATCAACTATTCTTGGTGTCGTTATAGGTATAGCAAGATTATCTCCTAATTATTTAATAGAACGTTCAGCAACTTTTTATGTAGAATTTTTTAGAAACATTCCATTACTTTTACAAATTTTTTTCTGGTATTTTGCTGCACTAAGAGCACTACCTTTACCTCAAGATGCTGATGCCATAATGGGAGTATTTTTTTTAACAATTAAAGGTCTTTTCGTGCCAAGGTTTGTTTGGGAAAATTTAGATATTTTCTTATATTCAATTTTAGCTGCCATTATTTCTATGATCGTAATTAAAAATTACGCAAGAAAATTACAAGAAAACGAAGGTAAACAAATACCTCTTTTATATATATCTTTAGGTTTATTTATAATTCTACCATTATTAACTTTTTTAGTAGGTGGCGTTTCATTAAGTTTTGAAATACCAGTTATAAAACAGTTATCTACTACATCGTTTGTTTATGAAGGAGGACTTGGAATACCGCCAGAACTTATTGCTTTAACTTTAGCATTAGCACTTTATACAGCTACTTTTATAGCTGAATGTGTAAGAGCAGGAATTCAAGGAATTAGCAAAGGTCAAAAAGAGGCCGCTGCATCGATTGGTTTAACACCTAACCAGGTTTTAAAATTAGTTATTATGCCTCAAGCATTAAGAATTATAATTCCACCAACTACAAACCAATATTTAAATTTAACAAAAAATTCTTCTCTAGCTGCAGCTATAGCATATCCTGATTTAGTTTTAGTTTTTGCTGGAACAGCTTTAATGCAAACAGGAAGAGCGATCGAAATAGTATCAATCACCATGTTTACTTATCTATCAATAAGCCTGTCAATTTCTGTATTGATGAACTGGTACAACAAAAGAATTGCAATAACTGAAAAATGATAAAAAATTTTAACTTTTTGAACCCTGATAAAAATAATTTGAATAATTACATATATGTAGGCACTAGCCTATTTGCTTTAGCTATCTTAGATGTTTTTTTGAGCTCTTTTTTTCAAATAAACATTACATCATTTTTACCCAGCTTTTTAAGTTTTATATTTCCACTTATAGTTGGTTTGCTTGGATTACATTTAATTAGAATAGAATTTTCAGGAATTAAAAAATTAGATTTAATTAATAAAAATATAAATACCAATACTTTCAATGCACTTTTAACACTAGTAATAATTTTCATTATTATAAAATCAATACCACCTATAATGAGTTGGTTTATTGTAGACGCTAATATTTCTGGTGATACAAAGGAAGCATGTACTGGTAGCGGTGCTTGCTGGACTTATATTAAGATTTGGATGAGAAGATTTGTATATGGAATGTATCCCAATGAACTTCAATGGAGAATTAATATATCATTTATTTTGTTAGTCGCTTTAGCTTTTGTTGGATATATTCCTTCTGAAAAATTTAAAAAATTCCTTACTTTATACTACGTTGTTATTTATCCAATAATTGCATTCATTTTAATTTATTATTTAATATCTGGTGGAGCCTTTGGTTTAGAATGGGTAGAAACTGGTGCCTGGGGCGGTTTGTCATTAACATTTATAGTTTCATTTTTTTGTTTAATTTTTTGTTTTCCAGTTGGAATGTTTTTAGCTTTAGGAAGAAGATCTCAACTTCCAACTTTAAAGTACATATCAATAGGATTTATTGAATTTTGGAGAGGAGTTCCATTAATTACTGTTTTATTTATGTCATCAGTGATGTTTCCAATGTTCTTACCTGAAGATTTTTTTATGGATAAATTAGTGAGAGTTATTATTGCAATATCTTTATTTGAGGCAGCTTATGTAGCTGAGGTTATAAGAGGTGGATTACAAGCTTTGCCAAAAGGTCAATATGATGCTGCAAAGTCTTTAGGCATGGGATACTGGAAGATGCATATATTTGTAATTCTTCCTCAGGCATTAAAATTGGTTATTCCAGGAATAGCTAATACATTTTTGGCTTTAGTCAAAGATACACCTTTAATATTTGTGGTTGGCCTTTTAGAAATTGTCGGAATGTTAAATTTAGCCAAAACAAATCCAAAATGGTTAGGATTTGCTATGGAAGGTTATGTATTTGCTGCTATAATCTTTTGGATTATTTGTTATGCTATGAGCAAATATAGTTATAACCTAGAATTAAAATATAAAACAGAAAGATAAAATTATGTCAGATCCAATCATTAAAATTGAAGGCATGAATAAATGGTTTGGAGATTTTCAAGTTTTAAAAGACGTTAATTTATCAGTTGAAAAAAATAAAAAAATTGTTGTTTGCGGACCTTCAGGATCTGGCAAATCTACTTTAATAAGATGTATTAATAGACTTGAAGAGCATCAAAAAGGATCAATAATTGTAGATGGTACAGAGCTTTCAGAAAATACAAAAGATATAGAAAAAATTAGAGCAGAAGTTGGTATGGTGTTTCAACAATTTAATTTATTTCCTCACTTGTCAATTTTAGATAATTGTACATTGGCGCCAATATGGGTAAAAAAAATGCCAAAAAAAGAAGCTGAAGAATTGGCCATGAAACAGTTAAAACAAGTTCAGATTGCAGATCAAGCAAATAAATTTCCAGGTCAACTTTCAGGTGGTCAACAACAACGTTGTGCAATAGCTAGAGCACTTTGTATGGAGCCAAAAATTATGCTTTTTGACGAACCTACATCGGCATTGGACCCTGAAATGATAAAGGAAGTGTTAGATGCAATGGTTAATCTTGCAAAAGCAGGTATGACAATGATCGTGGTTACACATGAAATGGGATTTGCAAAAGAAGTCGCTGACGAAGTAATATTTATGGATGAGGGAATGATTGTTGAAAAAGCTGAAACTAAAGAATTTTTTGCTAATCCAAAAAGTGACAGAACAAAATTGTTTTTAAGTCAAATTTTATAAACTTAATATATCATTTATTTAGAATTATTATAAAGAAACGACCCATTTTGATACAGTTTTATATATCAAATTTAACAATAAAGTCGTTTTGTCAAGGTATTATTTAAATTAATTTTTTTTTATTTTAGGGGTTGCGCTATTCCTCAAGAAATAGTTCAATACGGTTTTTAATTAATTAAGAGGGGTCTTAATGGAAGATAATTTTAACAGACATTTGGGTAATAAATTAAAGCTAAGAAGATTAGCATTAGGTTTAACTCAAACAAAAGTCGCAAAAGCAATTAACGTAACATTTCAACAAATTCAAAAATATGAAAAGGGAACTAACGGCGTAAGTTCTATACGATTATTACAACTATCAAATTATTTAAAAGTACCTATAAGTTATTTTTTTGAAGATTTTCCTGAATATTTAATAAATGCTGATAAAATTAAAGAAGGTCACTTAAGTGTTAACTATAACTTTTTAATAAAACTTTATTCTGAATTGACTAATGATCAAAAAATAAAGTTTAATAAAAATTTAGCATCTTCAGGGAATTTAGAAGTTTCTAAGGCTGTTTAATAAATAATTATTGGCTCCTCGGGCAGGACTCGAACCTGCGACCAATTGATTAACAGTCAACTGCTCTACCAACTGAGCTACCGAGGAATATAAAAATCAAAATTTACTTTTTTTTAAAGCTAAAACAACTATTATTTTTGGAGGCAACGCCCGGAATCGAACCGGGATACAAGGATTTGCAATCCTCTGCGTAACCATTCCGCCACGTTGCCACTAAATAGATAATAAATCAATTTAACACTTGTTTATATAATTGTTTTTTTCAATTAGTCTATAAATTTTCGCTTAAAATGACGATTGTTTATTCAAATGATTAATTTATAAACTAAAAAGAGATATGAGTTTTGATAAATATAATCATTCTAAAGTTGAAAATCGCATTTATTCATATTGGGAGAAAAATAAACTTTTTCAACCAAAAAAAAATAAAAAAAAATTTTCTATTGTAATACCTCCTCCTAATGTAACAGGAAGCCTGCATATGGGTCATGCTTTAAACAATTCTATTCAAGACTTATTAACTCGTTATCATAGAATGAATAATTACGAAACTTTATGGCAGCCAGGAACAGATCATGCAGGAATAGCAACTCAGGCATTAGTTGAAAAAAAATTAGCAGGTGAAAATATAAATAAAAATGATTTAGGTAGAGATAAATTTATCAAAAAAGTATGGGAATGGAAGAATGAATATGGCGATATAATTATTAATCAACTAAAAAAACTAGGATGTTCATGTGATTGGTCACGTAATGCTTTTACGATGGATAATAATCTTTCAAATTCTGTAATAAAAGTATTTGTTGATCTTTATAATAAAAAATTAATCTATAAATCAAAAAAGCTAGTTAATTGGGATACAGTCTTAAAAACTGCCATATCAGATCTTGAGGTAGATCAAAGGGACGTTAATTCTAAACTTTATTATATTAGTTATCCAATTGAAGGAACTAGCGAATTTATAACAATCGCAACTACTAGACCAGAAACTATGCTTGGAGATACAGCTGTTGCAGTCAATGCTAAAGATAAAAGATACAAAAAATACGTTGGTAAAAATGTTTTGTTGCCATTAGTAGGAAGAAAAATAAAAATTATAACAGATGATTATGCTGATCCTGATCAGGGTACTGGTGCTGTAAAAATTACACCGGCTCATGATTTTAACGATTATGAGGTGGGAATTAGAAATAAACTTCAAATTTTGAATATATTTACTGATGATGGAAAAATTAACGATAATGCACCAAGTGAATTTGTAGGATTAGATAGATTTCAAGCTAGAAGAAAAATACTAAACATCTTAACTGAAAAGCAGTTATTGGTTAAGGAAGAAAATATTAAAAATAAAGTTCCTTATGGCGACAGATCAAATTCAATTATAGAACCATATTTGACTGAACAATGGTTTGTTGATGCAAAAAAACTTTCATTAAAAGCAAAAAAAATTGTTAAATCAAATAAAACAAAGTTTTATCCAGGAAATTGGTCAAAAACTTATTTTCAGTGGATGAATAATATTGAGCCATGGTGTATTTCAAGACAACTTTGGTGGGGACATCAAATCCCTGCTTGGTACGGGCCTGACAAAAAAATATTTGTTGGAAAAACTGAAAGCGAAGCAAAAAAAAAAGCAAAAAAATATTATAAAAAAAATGTTAAATTATTTAGAGATCCCGATGTTTTGGATACATGGTTTTCATCAGGTTTATGGGCTTTTGCAACATTAGGTTGGCCAGAAAAAAATGAATATATTAAAAAATTTTATCCTACCTCAGTTCTAGTTACAGGATTTGATATTATTTTCTTTTGGGTTGCTCGTATGATTATGTTTGGTATGGAGTTCTTAAATAAAGAACCATTTAAAGATATTTATGTTCATGCCCTAGTTAGAGATGAAAAAGGACAAAAAATGTCAAAGTCTAAAGGGAATGTTATTGATCCATTAGAACTTATAGAAAAGTATAGTGCTGACGCTTTAAGGTTTACTCTGCTTTCAATGGCTTCACCAGGACGAGATGTAAAATTATCTGAAGATAGAGTAAAAGGTTATAGAAATTTTTTAAATAAACTCTGGAATGCTAATAATTTTCTTATTCAAAACAAATGTTCATTTAAAAACGTTCATAAAAAACCAAAAATTTCGATCAATATTAATAAGTGGATATATACAGAATTTTTAGAAACTAAAAAAAATGTAGAAAAAAATATAAAAAATTATCGTTTTGATGAAGCAGCAAGAAATTCCTACCAATTTGTTTGGCATTCTTATTGTGATTGGTATTTAGAACTCACTAAAACAATACTCTATTCTAATGATAAAAAATCTATTAAAGAAACAAAGGAAGTATCTAGTTATATTTTTAAGGAAATACTTATATTAATGCATCCTTTTATTCCTTTTATAACTGAAGAGATTTGGCTCAATAATAGACTAGATAATTCTAACAAAAATTATCTTATGTTATCAAACTGGATCTCTGGGAACTCTAAAAAGGACAAAGATTTCAAAGAAGTAGAAAAAATTATTAACATAATATCAGAGTTAAGATCTTTCAAAAATGAACTAAATGTAAGCCCAGGTTCATTTGTTGATATATCTTTAAGTAGGATTAATAAAAACAGTAAAATATTTATTAAAAACAATCATACCATTTTAAAAAAATTGGGCAGAATCAATAATTTTTTTGATAAGGATAAACAGAAGTCCTCAGCAACTATGGTTATTTCTGGGGATGTGTTTAAAGTTTATTTTGAAGAAAATGTAGATTTAAAGGTAATAAAAGAAAATTTATTAAATAAACAACATAAGTACCAAAGTGAAATAGATAAGATAAATTCTCGTCTTAATAATAAAGATTTTATGTCTAGAGCACCAAAACATATTGTTGATCAGGAAAAAACTAACTATAATAATTTAAAAAATGATATTAAAAAAATATCACTAACAGTAAAAAGTTTATAATGACAAAATTCAATAAAAAAAAGTTACCAAGTAGGCATACATCATTAGGGCCAGACAAAGCTCCTCAAAGATCATTTTATTACGCAATGAATTTAACAGAGAAAGATGTTGCTAAACCTTTTGTAGGAGTTGTTTCAACATGGAATGAGGCAGCACCTTGTAATATCGCTTTAATGCGACAAGCCCAGTCTGTAAAAAAAGGAGTAAAAGTTTCAGGAGGTACTCCGAGGGAATTTTGCACAATCACTGTTACTGATGGAATTGCTATGGGTCATGAAGGAATGAAATCTTCGCTTGTATCAAGAGATGTTATTGCTGACTCAACAGAATTAACTGTGAGAGGACACTGTTATGATGCTCTAGTAGGAGTTGCTGGTTGTGATAAATCATTACCCGGATTAATGATGGCTATGGTTAGATTAAATGTTCCAAGTGTTTTTATTTATGGTGGATCAATTCTTCCAGGAAGATTTAATGGAAAAGATGTAACTGTTGTAGATGTATTTGAAGGAGTTGGGAAGTATTCATCAGGAAAAATGACTGAGCATGCTTTAAGAAAGTTAGAATTAGTAGCTTGTCCAAGTGCTGGTGCTTGTGGAGGACAATTTACTGCTAATACAATGGCATGTGTATCAGAAGCTATTGGATTAGCTTTACCTTATTCAGCCGGAACACCCGCTCCTTATGAACAAAGAGATAAATATGCTTTACAAAGTGGTAAGGCTGTAATGAATTTATTAAAAAAAAATATTAGACCAAGGCAAATTGTAACTCGAAAATCTTTAGAAAATGCTGCAACAATAGTTGCTGCAACAGGTGGGTCAACTAATGCAGCTTTACATTTACCTGCAATAGCAAATGAGATTGGAATCAAATTTGATTTAATGGATGTTGCTAAAATATTTAAGAAAACACCTTACTTAGCTGATTTAAAACCAGGTGGAAAATATGTTGCTAAAGACATGTGGGCAGCTGGAGGTGTGCCGATGTTGCTTAAAACACTAATGGATGGTGGCTATATCCATGGTGATTGTATGACTGTAACTGGAAAAACTATGAGACAAAATTTAAAAAAAGTTAAATTTAATATAAATCAAAAAGTTATGCGTAAATATAATAATCCTTTATCACAAGACGGTGGGGTAGTTGGTTTAAAAGGAAACTTAGCTCCAGAAGGTGCAATTGTGAAAATTGCTGGATTAAAAAAATTACAATTTACCGGAAGAGCAAGATGTTTTGATACAGAAGAGTCTGCTTATAAAGCAGTTAAAAATAAAAAATATAAAGATGGTGATATTATAATTATTAGATATGAGGGACCTAAAGGTGGTCCTGGTATGAGAGAAATGCTTCAAACAACGGGAGCTATTTATGGTCAAGGAAAAGGTGAGAAGGTAGCTTTAATAACTGACGGAAGATTTTCAGGAGCAACACGTGGATTTTGTATTGGTCACGTTGGTCCAGAAGCTTCAGTGGGAGGACCAATAGCTCTACTTAGAAATGGAGATATAATTGATTTAGATGCAAAAAAAGGAACTATTCATGTTCGTTTATCAAAAAAGGAACTAGCAAAAAGAAGAAAAAAGTGGAGACCAAAAAAAATAAACTTTGGTAATGGCACACTTTGGAAATATGCTCAAACAGTTGGTCCTGCCTATTTAGGTGCACCCACACATCCAGGTGGCAAAAACGAAGTGAAAGTATACGCAGATATTTGATGAAAATTAGACCAGTTATTCTTTGTGGTGGAGCTGGAACACGTCTTTGGCCTAACCAAAAAAATCACCAAGCAAAACAATTTATAGATTTTGGAGGTTGGTCACTAATCCAAAAAACATTAGAAAGAATTAAAAAACCTGTTTTTGACTACCCTATAATAAGTACTAACTTAAAATACTTAAAACAGGTTAGAAAATCTCTTAAAAAAAATAAAGTTAAAAAATACAAAATAGTCTTAGAACCAGCAAAAAAAAATACAGGACCTGCAATTCTGTCCTCAGCATTAATTAAAGATATACCATTAAAACAACCTTTAATGTATTTTGCAGCAGACCATTTAATTGAAAAGTCTCATATTTTAAATAGATCTATTAATAAAAATAAATCTAATTTGGATGATCAAAATATGTTTATATTTGGTATCAAACCCACTAATCCATCAAGTGAATATGGTTATTTTTTAACTAAGAAAATTGAAAAAAATATAAACAAGGTTACAAAATTCATTGAAAAACCAAAAGCTTCCAAAGCAAAAAAAGTTATTAAAAACAAAGGATATTGGAACTCAGGAATGTTTTATCTGAGAAAAGATTCAATAATCAATAATTTCAAAAAATATCAAAATAAAACTTATAAAAGCTGTTTAGAAGCAGTAAATAAAGCAAAGTATAGAAACAACACCTATTATCTAAACAAAAGATCATTTTCGAAATCGATAGAAAAATCGTTCGATTATGCAATTTTAGAAAAATCAAAAAAAATTAACGCTATTAAATTAGATATACCCTGGTCTGATCTTGGAAGTTGGAGAGAAATATCTAAAATCTATAAAAGAAATAAAGCAAAATATTTTAAAAAAAAGAATGTTTATTACAGACCGTGGGGTAGATATGTTAATTTATTTGAAGGAAAAAATTTTCTAGTTAAAGAACTTACTGTAAATTCTAAATCATCAATTAGTTTGCAAAAACATCATCACAGATCTGAACATTGGATGGTCACACATGGAAAACCTAAAATTACCTTAAATAATAAGAAATTTTTTAAAAAACCTGAAGAGTCTATTTTTATACCAACTGGTGCAGTACATAGGATCGAAAATTATTTTAAAAAACCAGTTAAAATTATTGAAGTTCAAACAGGACCTATTCTTAAAGAAACTGATATTGTAAGATTTCAGGATATTTATGGACGTATAAAATAATTATTTTTTAAATATAAGATAATTAAAACAATCAACAAAAAATTTAGATATTAATTTTTTATTATTGTCTATATATGGCATTGCTTGTCGACCTTTAACACTCTTCGTTAAATCTGCTGTATAATATCTTTTGTTTTTATCTCTTGTTACAAATCCGTCTAATTCTAATTTATTAATTTTTCGTATTACAGTAGTTCTTGGTATCTTTGTTATTTCAGCAATTGATGAAACATTAAGTCCTGGCAAATCATACATAAACTTAATATTTTTTAAAATATATTTATCATCCATAATTTTATTTTGTTTTCTGAGATCGGATGTAATATTTAAAGTACACAACATAACAATAAATATACTTTCTATATCTAATATTTTTTTAAACATTGAAAAATATAATATTTGAAAATCTAAATATTTTGTTAGGTAAACTAAAAATTTACTATTTATATTAGATTTGATTTGTTCAGATGTAATTTTTTGATTTATATAATTATTTTCAACAAAATATGTAGTAAATTTGTATAAAAACTTTGATAAATTATCAATTTGTAATTTTAATATTTTCTTATCTATTTTATCAACATTAAGAGAAATGGATTTGTTTTTCTTATCTAGGATTAATATTTTATCTTTAATCAATTTGTCTCTTTTTCTTCTAACGGTTTCTCTTGGAATATTAATTTGATTTGATATTTGATTAATTTTTATTTCGTTTGACGGTACTGTAAACCGATCCTTTTTATAAAAGTTATTAAAACCTAGGCTATCGTCAGTACCATTATTTAATAGATTTTTTTTGTACAATTTATTGGTTAAAACCATTCCAACTAATGAAGCATCCAAATCTTCATAAATTAAATTTAATGAAGCTAAATACTCTGTCTGCATTTCATAAAAAACAGGCATAAGAATTGAAAAATTTTTATCTACTGCTGTAGTTACTGTCTCTTCGTTAAATTTCATTGCTTTTTTTTTAAAATTTATTATTGTCCATTTTGGGGAGTAAATCAAATGGAATTAGTTAAACTTGCTGGACCATTAATTTTGGCTTTTATAATGTTAACCTTAGGGATGGGGCTTACATTAGATGATTTTAAAAAGGTTGTTAGTTACCCGAAAGATTTTTTTATAGGAGCATTATCTCAAGTTATTCTTTTTCCATTACTAGCTCTAATTTTAGCTTTTGTTTTTCCAATACCTGTAGAATTAAAAGTCGGTTTAATGTTGTTAGCTTCAGCGCCAGGTGGAGTTACAACAAATATAATTACTAAATATGCTGACGGAAACGTAGCTTTATCAATTTCACTTACAGCAGTAATAAGTTTACTTTGTTTTGTTACAATTCCATTAATTTTTTCATTATCATATCCAATTGTGACTGGAGAAAAATTACCTTTTGATTACTCTATTGGAAATATTATTGTTCAAATATTCCTAATTACAACAATTCCAGTTATTTTAGGAATGATTATTAAATCTTTGTTACCTAACTTTACTGAAAGATTTATTAAATTTTTTGTTAATTTTTCGTTTATTTTATTTTTGTTTTTTTTATTTATGGCAATCTATCAAGAGTTTGAAAATATAGCTGGCTACTTTAAAGCAAGTGGATTGATCACATTGGTTTTAAATTTAGTTGTTTTAGTTGTTGCATTTCTCTTATGTAGTATCTTTAACGTTGATAACGCTTCAAAAAAAACAATATTAATCGAAACAGGTTTGCAGAATGGAACTTTAGCCATTGTGGTAACTAGCTTAATATTTAACGATCCTATTTATTTAGTTCCAATAGCTACATATGCATTAATTATGTATGCAATTATATTTGTCTACGTAATTGGGCTAAAGTTTAATAAAAGTTCTTAAAACATTTTAACAAATCTGTAACATTTAAATGAGATAATTTTATATGGAACTTTTAACTTTTATCTTAATAGGAATTATAGCATTACTTTTGTTTCTTTTATTAAAAAAAGAAAGAGTTCTAGGCATTAATACAGAAGTTAAAATTGAAGATAATAAGTTAGACGAAGATGAAAGTAAGAAATACAGAGAAACTATTTATAATCTTTTAAATTATATACCTGAAGGAATTATAATTTTAAATAAATCTAAGGAAATAATATTCAGCAACAGTTCAGCCAGTAAAAGATTTCAAACAAAGTTGAATGAAAATATAAGTGGATTTTTAAGAAATCCCGACTTGTTAAATTCAATTGAGAAAGCATTCAATGGAGAAAATTCTAATGATCTTGAAATAGAACTTAGAAATCCTTCAGTTCTTAGAATGAATGTAACAATTTACCAAGATAATCATAATTTATTCTTTGATGAGCCATCTTGCTTGCTTTTTATGAGAGATTTAACTGAATTTCATAAATTTCAACAATTAAAATCAGACTTTGTTGCAAATGTTTCCCACGAACTAAGAACTCCACTGCAATCTATCAAAATGGGACTTGAGACATTTGAAAATAATGTAGATTTAAAAAAGAACTCTGAAGTTACTAATTTATTACCAGTAATGACCTCCCAATCTGAAAGAATGGAAAATTTAATCAGAGATTTGTTATCTCTTTCAAAGATTGAGTTACAAGAACATATAAGACCAACTCATGAAATAGATTTAATTGAAGTACTTAACTATGTAATGAAGACTTATGAAAATATTGTTAAAAAAAACAATATAAATTTAAATTTACAAAAAACTGAGAATTTTAAAATCATTGGTGATCGAGATAAATTAATAGAAATTTTTACTAACCTCATTGATAATTCAATTAAATATAGTGAGAAGGGTAAAGAAATTAAAATTGCTACGAAAAAAGAGGGTGATTTAAATATTGTCTCGATATCAGATCAAGGGGTAGGAATTCCTAAAGAATTTATACATAGAATCACTGAAAGATTTTTCACTGTTGATCCTAGCAAAAGTCGTAGTGTTGGTGGAACAGGCTTAGGTCTTGCTATTGTTAAACACCTTGTTTCTCAACATAGAGGTGAAATGATTATTAATAGTGAAGAAAATCAAGGGACTACAATAGATCTGAAATTCAATTCAATTTGATTCAACTAAAAAGTTAGTCTTTGTAACAAAACTTTAACTTTCCTTTAATAAAATATTTAAGATTTAGATTTAATTATTGATGCATAACGAATCTAAAAAAGGAGAAATATGAATAGATTAGTAAAAATTTTATTAGGGTTTCTTTTAGTTCTTAGTTTTACAACAACTAGTTACGCAAGAGATCAAATAAAAATCGTAGGTTCTTCTACTGTTTACCCATATGCTACAGTTGTAGCTGAAAAGTTTGGTAAAAGTGGAAAATTCAAGACACCAGTAATCGAAAGTACAGGAACTGGTGGAGGAATGAAATTGTTCTGCGCAGGTGTAGGAGCAAATCATCCTGATATAACAAATGCATCAAGAGCAATTAAAACAAAAGAAAAAGCTTTATGTGAGAAAAATGGAGTTGCTGAAATTATTGAAATAGTAATAGGTAATGATGGTATTTCATTTGCACATTCAGTGGATGCTCCAGATGCAGATTTTACAAAAGAACAATTGTGGAGAGCTTTAGCACTTAAAGTAGACATCGATGGAAAACTTGTTGAAAATCCATATAAAAATTGGAGTGATATAGATGCTAGTCTTCCAAATAAAAAGATTGAAATATTAGTTGCACCTCCAACGTCAGGTACTAGAGATGCATGGAATTCATTAGTTATGGTTAAAGGATGCACTAAAACAGCCAAATCTCTTTATGATGCTGAAGGTAAAAAAGCTAAAAAGGAATGTGCTAAAATTAGAGAAGATGGATACGCTGTTGAAGCTGGTGAAAATGATACTTTAATTGTACAAAAACTTTCATCTAATCCTGATGCATTTGGTTTTTTTGGTTATAGTTACTTAGTAGCCAACAAAGATAAGATCAAAGCATCATCTGTTAATGGTGTTCAGCCATCATTAGAGGGTATCCAGGATTATTCTTATCCAATTGCAAGACCATTGTTCTTTTATGTAAAAAAAGCTCACATTGGTGTAATTCCGGGCATTAAAGAGTTTCTTAAAGAATTTACTTCTAAAAAAGCAATGAGTAACAGAGGTTATTTAGCTGAAATAGGACTTGTTCCTTTAGCTTCAGATAAATACAAAGTTACTAGAACTGCTGCAGTAGATCTGAATACAATCAAGTTAAAATAACTTTAATTTATCCCCAAAAAAAGGCCAGTAATAACTGGCCTTTTTATTGATTCAATCTTAGATTTAATTTGTAATATTTCTGTAACATTAAGAATATATCACTCAGGGCAAATGAACATCGTTCTAATATTTTTAATTACTATATTTTCCATCTCTTTGTTCTTCTATGGAAAATCAAAATCTAAAACTATTTCTATCAAAGATAATATCAAATTAAATGCACTACCAAAATTTTATGGATACTATCTTGTTTTATGGTGTTCAATACCAGCATTAGTATTCTTATTAGTCTGGTCATTATTTGAACCTGTAATTATTAAATCCATAATCATTGAAACAGCTGCAAATCAAGGTGCAACATTTAATGACAAAAATGAAGCAAACTTAATTTATGAAAAAATTAAAGCTATTCATTTAGGTACTTATTTTGGAGATATAGATAGTATATTGAAAGAAAGTGCTCTTGCGTATGCAAAATTTATAAATCTTTTTACAAATTCAAAAGTAGTTTTAATTTTTGGTATAATTATAGCCTCAGTTATTTACTCTCTAAAAAAAATAAAGAATAACAATAAAGCTAGAGACGATGTGGAAGTTATATTAAAGGGTTTATTGTTTGTATCTTCCCTAATAGCAATTCTAACTACTATCGGAATAATATTTTCACTACTTTTTGAAAGTATAAAGTTTTTTTCAGTCATTAATGTTTTTGATTATTTATTTGGTACAAATTGGAGTCCTCAAAGAGCCTTTGTTAGAGATGCCTCATCAATAACCGCAGCTGAATTAGAAGAGTTAAAAGATGCTTTTGGCTTTATTCCATTGATTGCAGGGACATCTTTTATAGCTTTTATTGCAATGTTAGTAGCTGTTCCTATTGGTCTATTTTCAGGTATTTACATGGCTGAATATGCTTCAATTAAAGTTAGAAGAATTTCAAAACCAATTATTGAAATTTTAGCAGGAATACCGACTGTAGTTTATGGTTTCTTTGCTGCATTAACCGTTGGACCTTTTTTTAGACAAATAGGTGAAAATTTTGGTTTAACTGTTTCATCCGAAAGCGCTTTAGCTGCAGGATTAATTATGGGAATAATGATTATTCCTTATGTTTCATCTTTATCTGATGATGTAATTAATTCTGTCCCACAATCATTAAGAGACGGTTCATATGCTGTTGGAGCCACAAAATCAGAAACTATTAAACAAGTCGTAATACCCGCAGCTCTTCCAGGGATAATAGGATCAGTTTTATTAGCAGTATCAAGAGCGATAGGTGAAACAATGATAGTTGTGATGGCTGCTGGTCTTGCTGCAAATCTTACAATTAACCCTTTAGAGTCTACCACAACAATTACAACACAAATTGTAATGATACTTGTTGGTGACCAAGAATTTGATAGTCCAAAAACTCAGTCTGCTTTTGCTTTAGGACTTACATTATTTATAGCAACATTAATATTGAATTATATAGCTCAAAGAGCAGTCAAAAAATATAGAGAAAAGTATGACTAAAGAAGAAAGATTAAAAAAAAGACACCGAGCAGAGAAAAGATTTAGATTTTATGGTTTAGTATCTATTTTAGTTGCATTGTTATTTGTAGTTATTCTAGTTCAAAATATTTTCTCAAAAGGAAGCTCAGCTTTTAAAAAAACAGTAATTACCACTGAAATCTTTTTTGATCAGGATTTATTAGAAATTCAAAATGGTGCATCCCAAGAAGAAATAATGGAAGCTGATTTTTATGATGTAATGATAGAAAATTTAATAAAAGCTTATCCAGCAAAAGATAGAGCTGAAGAAGATGAATTATTAAAACTATTTAGTGGTGATGCAGAAATCGAGATTAAAAAAGCTTTTTTAAAAGATAATAATTTATTAGGTAAAACAATTACATTAGATTTAACAGCCTCAGATGATATAGATCAATTGCATAAAGGTAATTATCCAAGAGATCTTCCCGAAGAAAGAAGAAGAATCTCTGATTTTCAATTAGTTATATACGATTATTTTGTTGAAAATAAAAAGATAAGTAAAAATTTTAATAATTATTTCTTTAATAATGGAGACTCTAGAGATCCAGAACTAGCAGGTATAGGTGGAGCTTTAGTCGGATCATTTTATAGTATTTTAATTTGTTTATTATTAGCTTTTCCTGTTGCTTTTCTGGCGTCAATTTACTTGGAAGAGTTCGCTCCAAAAAATAAAATTACAGATTTTATTGAAATCAATATAAACAATTTAGCAGCAGTGCCATCAATTGTTTACGGTTTACTTGCTCTACAAATTTTGCTTGCAACTATCCAATTACCAAGATCTACACCATTAGTTGCTGGAATAACTTTAGCGTTAATGACTTTACCTAGGATTATAATCCCATGTAGAGCTTCATTAAAAGCTGTCCCACCTTCAATAAGAGAGGGTGCTCTTGCAGTCGGCGCATCTAAATTTCAATCTGTTTTTCATCATGTAGTACCTTTAGCATTGCCTGGCACTTTATCAGGAACTATAATTGGTTTAGCTCAAGCATTAGGTGAAACAGCACCACTTATATTAATTGGTATGGTGGCATTTGTAGTTGACATACCGTCAAGTCCAGTTGATCCATCATCTTCTTTACCTGTTCAAGTCTATTTATGGTCTGAGTCTGCAGAAAGAGGTTTTGTTGAAAAAACCTCAGCAACTATTATGATGCTATTAAGCTTTTTAATTGTAATGAATTTTATTGCAGTTTACTTAAGACAAAAATTTGAAAAACGATGGAACTAAATGACCAACATTAAAATAAAATCAAAAAACTTGAATGTTTATTATGGTGATAAACAAGCATTGTTTGATGTGAATTTAGATTTGAATGAAAAAGAGGTAACTGCATTAATTGGCCCATCAGGATGTGGTAAATCAACTTTCATAAGATGCATTAATAGAATGAATGATGTTATTGATATTTGTAAAGTTACTGGAAATATCGAAATGGATGGTATGAATATTAATGATAAAGATTTAGACGTTGTCTCATTGAGAGAAAAAGTTGGAATGGTTTTTCAAAAGCCAAATCCTTTTCCAAAAAGTATATATGATAATATTTCGTATGGTCCTAAAATACATGGAAAAGGTGAAACCAAAAGCGAATTAGATCAAATTGTTGAAAAAAGTTTAAAAAAATCTGCTTTATGGGAAGAAGTTAAAGATAGACTTGATGAACCAGGCACAAGTTTATCTGGAGGACAGCAACAAAGACTTTGTATAGCGAGAGCTATATCTGTTAATCCTGAAGTGATTTTAATGGATGAACCATGTTCAGCATTAGACCCAATTGCTACTGCAAAAATTGAAGAATTAATTGATGAATTAAAAAAAACTTATACGATTGTAATAGTGACACACTCAATGGCTCAAGCTGTACGTGTTTCACAAAAAACAGGGTTTTTTCACCTAGGAAAGTTAATTGAAGTTGGAAAAACTGAGAAAATTTTTAAAAATCCTGACAATAAAATGACACAAGACTATATTACAGGTAGATTTGGATAAATTATGAGCAATGAACATACAGTAAAGTCATACGAAGAAGAGCTACAATTTCTTAAGGACTCTTTAATAAAAATGGGAAGTTTAACCGAGTCCCAATTGAATGACGCAATGGATGCTGTAATTAAAGTTGATAAGGACTCAATTGATAAAATCATTAAAAGTGATGAAGAAATTAATAAATTTAGATCTAAAATAGATACTCAAATAATGAATTTACTGGTTAAAAGAGCACCTATGGCAATTGATTTAAGAGAGACCATAAGTTCATTAAAAATTTCACAAGATTTAGAAAGAATAGGGGATCTATCAAAAAGTAATGCAAAAAAAGTTAAGCCTTTACCCCTAGATTTGCCTGATGAATTATTAGGAAATTTAAAAAGACTGGGAGAACTTGTTATGAAACAACTAAATGATGTTCTTGATAGCTATGTAAACAAAAACTTTGATAAAGCTAAAGAAGTTTGGGAAAAAGATGAACAAGTTGATGACTTAACTTATATTGCAATGGAAAGTGTAATAGACTTTTTATCTAAAGATAAAAAAAACTTAGATTTTTCTACACATTTAATTTTTGCAACAAAAAATCTTGAAAGAGCAGGTGATCATATAACGAATATTGCAGAGACAGTATGTTATTTAGTAAAAGGTGAATATTTAAAAGGTAGTAGACCTAAGGGCAAAGTAATCCAAAAATAATTAGATGAAAGGAAAAATTTTTATTATTGAAGATGAAGCTTCAATAGTTCAATTAGTCCAACATAATCTAGAAAAGGAGGGTTTTGTTGTCTCTTCATCATTAAACGGAAATGAAGGTTTAAAAGAATTAAAAAAATTTGAACCTAATTTATTATTATTAGATTGGATGCTACCAGATTTATCAGGGATAGATATTTGTAAAAATATTAGAAGAGACAGTAATTTTAAGAGTCTTCCTATCATTATGCTTACAGCCAAAGGTGAGGAAGAAGACAAGATAAAAGGTCTTGAAAGCGGTGTAGATGATTACATTACAAAACCATTTAGTTTTAATGAGCTATCTGCTCGAATAAAAGCAGTTCTGAGAAGATCTGATCCTAATATTGTTGCTAATAATTTAACATTTGAGGATTTAAAATTAGATAGAATAGAAAAAAGAGTTTTTAGATCAGATAAAGAAATTCAACTTGGCCCTACAGAATTTAGATTATTAGAATTTTTCTTAACAAATCCCAAAAGAGTTTATTCACGAGATCAAATTTTAGAAACAGTTTGGCCTAATAATGTAAACGTAGAAAGCAGAACTATTGACGTTCATATACGAAGACTAAGACAATCAATCAATATTGAAGGTAAAAAAGAGTTAATTCGAACAGTTAGAGCCTCGGGTTATTCTTTAATTTAGATAATAACTTATCTACACTTTTTACATAATCCAAAAAACTCAAGATTGTATTTACTATATTTCATACCATCTTTGTCTTTGAAATTAGTTAAGTATTTAGAAAGACTTGTACTGCTAATTTCTGTTACTTTTTCACAGATCTCACAGATTGAAAATGCAGTGGCTTTTGATACCTGACAACTCGAATTATGACAGGCAATAAAGGCATTTCTACTTTCAATTTTATGAATTTTTCCTATTTCAACCAGTTTATCTAACGCTCGATAAACTTGTAATGGAGCTTTAATACCTTTTTTTTGAACATTGAAAAGTATTGCATAAGCCTTCATTGGTTCAGGTGATTTATGAATTAAATCAAAAATGATTTGCTGATTTTTTGAAAGAGTTTGCATTTTATTCATTCTACCGATTCCTCATTAATTTTTCAATTTAATCGATTGCTTAATGTTTAATAATGACAAGATAAATAAGAACAAAGAAGCTGCTATAATTGATGGTCCAGAAGCAGTATTAAATTCCAATGAAGAAAATAATCCTAAGATCACAGATAACAAACCACCTATAATTGAATAGATTACCATTTTTTGAGGACTTGATGAAATATTTCTAGCCATTGCAGCAGGTATAATTAACATTCCTGTAATTAATAATAAGCCAACCATCTTAATTGATATTGCAATGATTGCTGCCATCAAGATTGTAAATATAGCCTTTGCTCTATCAGGATTTAATCCTTCTGCTTCAGCTAATTCATAATTAACAGTTGATGCAAACAAAGGTTTCCAAATAAATTTTAAAATTAAGAGGATTAATGCTCCTCCAATCCATATTATTAAAAGATCATCAACAGTAACGGCTAATATATCTCCAAATAATAATCCCATAATATCAAATCTAATAAATGATAAAAAACCTATAACCACTAGTCCTACAGCTAACGATGAATGAGCCAAGAGACCGAGTAAAGCATCACCTGGTAAATTGGTTCTTTTTTGAAGTTGTATTAAAATTAGGGCTATTAAAGATGAAATTATAAATACAGAAAATGCTATATTAAATTCCATTGAATAAGCTAATGTCACTCCAAGTAATGCAGAGTGGGCTAGAGTATCTCCAAAATAAGATAATCTTCTCCAAACAACAAAACATCCAAGAGGTCCAGTGACTATGGCAACTCCAATACCTGCTATTAAAGCTCTTATAAAAAAATCATCTAACATTTAGTTTTTCTTTATTTCACCTTCACTTGTATGGATATGATCGTGTCTGTGCTCATATCTTGATAATATTTGAGATGCTTGTTCACCAAATAAAGCTTTATATTCATTATTTTTTGCAACATCCATTGGAGAACCTGAGCAACAAACATGACCGTTTAAACAAACCACATGATCTGTAGCACTCATTACAGTATGTAGATCGTGAGATATTAATAAGATCCCACAGTTTAATTCATCAGAAATTTTCTTAATTAGTTCGTATAAAGCAATCTCTCCAGTAAAATCTACTCCTTGTACTGGTTCGTCTAATACTAGTAACTCTGGTTTTTTTGAAATAGCTCTTGCAAGTAATACTCTTTGAAATTCTCCACCAGATAAATCACCCAAATTTTTATCTTTAAGATGAATTACACCAGTTAATGACAAAGCCTCATCTATTGTTTTCTCATCAAGACTTTCTGTCAACACCATGAAATCATTTACTCTTAGTGGCAATGTCCAATCAATAGAAATTTTTTGTGGAACATATCCAACTTTATTTGTGTATTTTTCGACTGAACCATCAATCTTTTTGTAAATACCTAAAGCAATTTTGGCTGTTGTACTTTTTCCCGATCCATTTGGACCAATAAGAGTAACTATTTTACCTTTTTCAACTTGAAGTGATACTCCTTTAACAAGCCATTTATTATTTAAACTAAAACCAGCTTTATTTAATTTCACAAGTATATTTTGGTCTGAGCTCATTTTATTCCTTGACTAATAAATGTTATATTATTACATAGTGTTATATTATAACAATTTAAATATACAACATATGAAAAACATTAAAAAATTACCATTTATCTTATCAATACTATCATTCTTAACTATTTTTGTACCCGCAAATGCAGAAATTAAAGTAGTTACTTCAATTAAACCAATTCATTCATTAGCTAGTTATTTAATGGATGGTGTAGCAAAACCTGATTTAATAGTAGATGGCTATGCTTCTCCACACGGATTTGCTTTAAAACCATCTCATGCAAAAATGTTACAAAATGCAGATCTTATATTCTGGGTTGGTGAGGATTTGGAAAATTTTTTAGAAAAACCATTAAAATCTGTTGCGAAAAAAGCTGAGAAAATTGAGTTAATGGAAATCAAAGGTTTAACTAAACTTAAATTTAGAGAAAGAAATATTTTTGAAGAACATGATCATGGCCATAAAGAAGATGACCACGATGATCATGCTAAAAAAGAAGACGATCATGACGACCACGGACATGACGATGAGCATAAAGAAGATGGTCACGATGATCATGGACATGACGATGAGCATAAAGAAGATGGTCACGATGAGCATGGTCATGAAGGACATGCACACGGTGAATATGATCCACATATTTGGTTAGATCCAATGAATGCAAAAGTGATTTTAAGTGAAATGGCAGAGCACTTGATCGAGAATGATCCAAAAAATGAAGCTAAATATAAAGCAAATTTAAAAAAAGCACATAAAGATTTAGATAAACTTACTAAGAAAGTAAAATCTGAATTAAATAAAGATTTCAAATCAATTGTTTTTCATGATGCATATCAATACTTTGAAAAAAGATTTGGCATTAATATTCTTGGCGCATTCACTGTAAATACAGATGTAATGCCTGGTGCTGAACAATTAGCTGAAATAAGAGAAATAATTGAGCATGATAAAGTAAGCTGTATATTTTCAGAGCCACAGTTTAATCCTGATATTATTAAGGCTGTAGCAAAAGATACCAATGTTGCAACAGGAGTTATAGATCCATTAGGAGCAACTCTTAATCCAGGTAAAGATCTTTATTTTGATTTAATTGGCAACATGTCAAAATCTTTTAAAGGTTGTTAAATAAAAATTGATCTTTAGTCATAAATAATATCTAATAATGGAATGAGTACAGTTTCCCTTACATTAGATGAAATATTTAATTTAGCTAAAAAGACATTATTAGCAAATGGATGTGACGATGAAACTGCATCTATTTTATCCGATCTTATTAGAAATGCAGAACGAGATGGCTCCTTATCCCATGGTTTATTTAGATTACCTGCATATGTTAGTGGTTTAAAAAGTGGCAAAATTAATGGTAAAGGAAAACCAGAAGTTAAAAAGATTTCAGCATCTGTAATTAAAGTCCAAGGAAATAACTGTTTAGCTCCAGTAGTTTTAAATAAAGGATTACCTGAATTAGCTAAAGCTGCTAAAGAGAACGGTGTTGCTGTACTTGCAATTAATAATTCTCATCACATGGCTGCGATGTGGCCTGAAACAGAAAAATTAGCAGAAGAAGGTTTAGTTGCTTTCGCTTGTACTTCTTATAAACCAGCTGTAGCTCCTGCAGGTGCAATTAAACCATTGTTTGGTACAAACCCAATTTCATTTGCTTGGCCAAGACCTGGAAAAACTCCAGTTGTATATGATATGGCAACAGCATCTATGGCAATGGGAGAAGTTCAAGTTGCTAAAAGAGAAGGACATAAAGTTCCTTTAGGAACTGGTTTAACAAAAGAAGGTAAAGAGACTACTGATCCAGGAGCAATAGCAGATGGAGGAGTGCTGTTACCTTTTGGAGGTTATAAAGGTTCCGCTATTGCGATGATGGTTGAATTAATGGCAGGTGCTTTAGTTGGTGATAATTTTAGTTTTGAAACTGCAGCAAAAGATACGAATGATGGTGGTCCACCAAGTGGAGGTGAATTTATTTTAGCAATTTCTCCAGAAAAAACTTCTGGAAAAGATTGGGCCAAACATTCAGATGAATTTTTTAACAAGATGAAATCAATGGAAGGTGTTAGACTTCCAGGAGAAAGACGTCACAAAAATAGATTAGATAAAGGTCCAAGAAATATAAACGAAGAATTAATTAAAAAAATTAAATCTTTAAGCTAATTCAATTTCAATAGGTGTATGATCTGATGGTTTTTGTCTTCCACGAGGGAATTTATTAATTTTGACATCTTTGACATTGTCAATTAATGAGTTTGATACCAAGAAATGATCAATTCTCATCCCATTATTTTTTTGCCATGCACCACTTGTATAATCCCAAAATGTATATCCTTCTTTATCAGGGTGAATATATCTATAGGCATCATGAAAACCCAAGTTAATTAATTCTCTTAATTTTTTTCTTATCTCTAATCTAAACAATGCATCATTTTCATAATTTTTAGGATTATGAACATCTTCTTCTGAAGGAATTATATTAAAATCACCTCCAACAATTATATTTTCATTTCGTTTAGATAAGGATTTCAATTTTTTAATTAAACTATCTAGCCAATAAAGTTTATAAGTATATTTGTCCGTATCTACTGGATTTCCATTTGGAGTATAAATATTTATTAATGTTATATTCTTTTTACCGTATTTCAACTCAGCTGAAATTATTCTTGATTGTTTATTTTTGTCTTTAAATATATCATTTTGAATATTAGCTAATTTTTTATTTGAAACAATGGCAACTCCATTATAGCTTTTTTGTCCAAATACATAGTTTTCATAGCTTAAAGATTTAAAATCATCATAAGGATAAGTTTCATTTGGGGTTTTAATTTCCTGCATCATCAATATATGTGGTGAAAATTTTTTTAAATATTCTTTTATATTTTCAATTCGAGCTCTTACAGAGTTAACATTCCAGGAGCTAATCAGCATTAAAGTGAGAATGAAACACCACACCCACAAGATGATTTAGATTGTGGGTTTGAAATTTTAAATGATTTACCTATAAGTTCAGACACAAAATCAACCTCAGAACCTTTCAATAATTGTGCCGATTCATTATCTATAATTATATTGTTGAACTTTAAGTCATCTTTATTTTGTTTATTATCAATAGAAAAATCATATTGAAAGCCAGAGCAACCACCACCTTTGATAGCGATTCTAAAAAAAGAACCTTTGTCCTTATTTAACAATAAATTATTAATCTCTTTTATAGCTTTGTCTGTAAATTTAATTTCTTTAATCATATAACAACACTGATATTACTAATATAATATTTTTTTTTAAATTTTAAAGCATGAAAAACTTCAACAAACTAGGATTATTTAAAAGTAAGGGTCGATTATACAAGGAATCGAATAATAAATTTCGTACACCCTTTCAAAGAGATAGAGATAGAATAATTCACAGCGATGCTTTTAGAAGACTTAAACACAAAACCCAGGTATTTGTTAATACAGAAGGTGACCATTACAGAACTAGAATTACTCACTCTATAGAAGTAGCTCAAATAGCCCGAACTATTGCCCGATATCTTAAATTAAATGAAGAACTATCTGAGACTTTAAGTTTAGCTCATGATCTTGGTCATACACCATTTGGCCATGCTGGCGAAGATTCTTTAAATAATTGCATGAGTCTATACGGAGGTTTTGATCATAATCTTCAAACTTTAAGAATCGTTATGTTTCTTGAAAATAAATATTTAAAATTTAAAGGATTAAATCTTACTATAGAAACACTTGATGGATTGTTAAAACACAACGGTCCCATTCTTCAAAAAAATAAAATTGATAAATTAATAGGAATAAAAAATTTAAAAGGGAATATTGATTTTCTAAAATTTCCATCTCTAGAAGCGCAAATAGCTGCAATTTCAGATGACATCGCTTACAACAATCATGACATACAAGATGGTATAAGATCTAAGTTGTTTAATTTTAATGATTTGCTAGAAATTAATTTTTTTAAAAATATTCAAAGATCATATTCAAAAAAATTGAAACAAACAAATAAAGATATATTGATATATCAAGTTATAAGAGACTCAATCAACCTAATGGTCAAAGACTTAATCAGTAATACTTTGGCAAATATTAAAAAAAGCAAAGTTAAAAAATTAAACCAAGTTTTAAATACTAATTGCAATTTAGTTAATTTTTCGAATAAATTTGAAGAAATTATACATGAAGTGAGGTCATTTTTAAGAATCAAAATGTATAACAACAAGAATGTCCAGGCTAAAAACAACAATGGAAAAAAAATTATTAAAAAATTGTTCAATATAATGGACAAAAATCCAAGAAAATTTTTAAATAAAGAACAATTAAAATTTGATAAACATAGAGCTATAGCCGATTATATTTCAGGAATGACAGATAGATATGCAATTAATTTATACAAAAAAATAAAATGAATATTTTTGAAATTTACTTAAATAAAATTAAAGAATTAGTTTTGTCTTTAAACAAAGATAATTCAATTCAAATTCCAAGCAATTTAAGTTCAATTAATGTAGATGTACCCCCAGAAAAATTTGATTGCGATATATCAACAAATGTAGCTATGGTTTTGGCAAAAATAAATCAAACCAACCCATTAGAATTAGCAAAAACAATTGTAAATGAGCTTAAAAAAAATGACAAAAACATAGAAAAGATCGATATAGCAAAACCTGGATTTATCAATATCAAATTCAAATTAAACTTTTGGAATGGTTTCCTCAAAGATATTCTTTCTAACCATAAAAACTTTGGCATAAATAAAAATGAAGATAAAAAAAAATACCTTGTAGAATTTGTTTCAGCTAACCCCACTGGACCTCTTCATGTTGGACATTGTCGTGGCGCTATTTTAGGAGATGTTATTTCTAATATTTTAAAGTTTAATGAACATAAAGTTACAAAAGAGTATTACGTTAATGATCATGGTAACCAAATTTTAAATTTTACTAAATCTGTTTATTACAGAATATTAGAAATTACTAAAAATAAAAAATTTCCAAAAGAAGATAAGGATCTATATCCAGGAGAGTATATTATAGAAATAGCAAAAAATATTATTAATGATAATAAGAATGTTGATTTTAATAATTTTGATAAAATTACAAAAAAACTTACTTCCTTAGCTGTTTCTGAATCTCTTAAACTAATAAAAACCAATTTAAAAAATTTAGGTATTACTCATGACAATTTTCAAAGCGAAACTGAAATAGTTAAAAACAAGGAAGTAGAAACTGTAATAGATATTCTTAAAAAAAAAAATTTTGTATATCTAGGTAAAATAAAAGCCCCTATAGACGAAAGCAAAAGTAATTGGGTTGAAAGAGAACAACTTTTATTTAGATCAACAGATTTTGGCGATGATAAAGATAGGCCCTTACAAAAATCTGATAAATCTTGGACTTATTTTGCAAGTGATGTTGCTTATCATTACAATAAGTTAAATCGAAATTTTGATCTAATGATTAATATTCTTGGTGCTGATCATGCTGGATATATAAAGCGAATTTCAGCTTCTGTTGAGGCCATGTCTGGAGAAAAAAACAAATTAAATTGTAAGGTAAGTCAATTAGTTAAATTAATAAAAGATGGCAAACCATTTAAAATGTCAAAAAGAAAAGGTGACTATATTACAGTTGAAGATCTAATTAGCGAAGTTGGAAAAGACGCAACAAGATTTATTATGTTAAGCAGAAGTAGTGATGTTGAGTTAGATTTTGATTTTGCGAAAGTAAAAGAAAAATCAAAAGACAATCCGCTTTATTATGTCCAGTATTGCTATGCAAGAATTTCTTCTGTATTTAGACATATTGGCAAAAACGTAAATGATAAATTTGATATAAAATCATATGACTTCAATTATTCATCAGATGAAATTAAAATTTTACAAAAAATTTCACAATGGCCCAAATGTATAGAGATATCATCTAAAAAACTAGAACCACATAGAGTTCCAGTTTATTTATATGAACTTGCCTCGCAATTTCATTCATATTGGAATTTAGGAAAAGATGATGAATCTAAAAGATTTATTAATGAAAAAAAAAATATTTCTGATGAAAAAATTGCACTTTTAAAAGCTGTATCAAATGTAATTAAACAGGGTATGTCAATAGTTGGTGTAGGTACTCCAGAAAAAATGTAATGATAAAGGAAATAAAATATTTTTTATATGTACTTACTATAATTTTATTTACTTTTTTCACAATTAAACATTATTTTTCTGATACACACAAAAAAAAATCTTATAGGTCAGTACAGTCTATTGAAGAAAAAATTGTTACTTATTCAGAGAATTTGCCTGTATTAAAAAACGATACTGATAATATTGTTGAATATGTAAAAAATATTAATAATGAAAGCAAAAAAAAATACCATTTTTGGGAATTATTATTTAATGATGAAAAATAGACGTTCATTTATAACAGGTTTAAAATCAACAAAAATATCTTCCAAAGAAAGAAAATTTTTAAAAAAATATAAACCTTGGGGTGTCATTCTTTTTTCACGTAACATTAAATCATTAAATCAAATTAAAGAGATGACAGATGAAATTAAAAAAATTTTTAATGATAAAAAATACCCAATTTTGATTGATCATGAAGGTGGTTCTATTAACAGACTCAAAAAATTTATTATAACTTCACCATTTACTGGTGAATTTTTTGGCAACTTGTTTAGAAAGAATTTAAAAAAGTTCGATATTTATTTTAAAATCTTTATTAAACAAAATGCATCACTCTTAAATACAATTGGAGTTAATATTAACACAGTACCAGTTCTTGATATAAAATATAATAACTCTAGCAAAGTAATAAATGATAGATCCTATGGTAATAATATTAAAATAATCAGCAAAATTGGAAATTTTTGTATAAAGGAGTTTCACAAAAATAATATAGCAACAGTTGTTAAGCATATCCCAGGTCATGGTTTAGCTAAGGTTGATAGCCACAAATACACACCAGTTGTTAAAAAAAAAACTAATTTTTTAATCAAAAATGATTTCAAATGTTTTAACAATAAAAAAAGCTTATTTGCTATGACTGCCCATGTTATTTATGATGATATAGATCAATCATTTACAGCAACACACTCAAAAAAAATTATCAATATAATAAGAAAAAAAATTAAATTTAAAAATATAATAATGACCGATGATATTTCTATGAAAAGTTTGAAATTCTCAATTAAAGAAAATACCATTCAATCTTTTAAAGCGGGTTGTAATTTGGTTTTACATTGCAATGGAAACTATAGTGAAATGCTCACAGTAGCTAAAAATTCGCCTATAATTGATGATTTTATTATGAAAAAAACATCACAATTTCATAAAATTTTAAGTTAATATTTGAAATGTCGACAATACCAGATTCAAATCAATTTAATGTAAATTTAAAAGCATTTAATGGTCCTCTTGATGTTCTTTTAGATTTAGCTAAATCACAAAAAGTAAATCTTGAGAATATTTCAGTAACTAAATTAGCAGATCAATTTCATGAGTTCATAACTAAGGCACAAAATATCAATTTAGAAATAGCTTCTGAATATTTATTGATGGCAACATGGTTAACATATTTGAAATCTAAGTTATTGCTCCCAGAAACCGACGAAGAAGAGTTCAAAGCTTTAGAGGTTGCTGAAAAATTAAAGCTTCAACTTAAAAAATTAGAGTTAATAAGATTACTATCTGATCAAATGCTAAAGAGAAAAAGATTAGGTAAAGATGTGTTTATGAGAGGAATGAAAGGAAGTATAAGATCTATTTATAGTTCTAAATATTCTGTTTCTTTATACGAACTACTCAAATCGTACTCTACTATTATAATGACAAAAGACTTTCAAAGAATAAATATACCGAAGTTGCCAGTATTTACTACAGAAGATGGAATTCATAGAATAAAAGAATTTTTTGGCAAATTAATTGATTGGAAAAATATTGAAGATTTAATCCCAAAAAATTTTAAATTAAAAAATTATAAAAGAACAGGTAAGGCTGGAATTTTTGCTGGTTCACTTGAATTGGTTAAAGAAGGTAATTTAAAAATCAAACAAGATAAATTATTTGAAGATGTTTATGTTAAGGAAAATAAATGAAAAAGATAAAAAAAAGTAACGTTGTTAACTTTCCTTCATCACTATCAAATGAAGAAAGGGAAGTTGAGGCAATTCTTTTTGCTGCAGCCGAACCTTTAGATGTAGATACGATTGAATCTAAAATATCTAAAAAAACTAATATATTAAAAATTTTGGAGAAGATTCAAAATTTTTATTCTGCAAGAGGAATAAATTTAGTTTGCATATCTAAAAAGTGGTCCTTTAGAACAGCTAAAGACTTATCCAACTTAATGTCTAAACAAAAATCAATAGAAAAAAAATTATCTAAAGCAGCAATTGAAACATTATCTATTATTGTTTATCATCAACCTGTAACAAGAGCAGAGATTGAAGAAATTAGAGGAGTAGCTTTTGGAACTAATACCCTTGATATACTGATGGAATTAAATTGGGTTAAACCAACAGGAAGGAAAAATATTCCTGGTAAACCAATTCAGTACGCCACAACTGATGATTTTTTAAGTCATTTCAATATCCAAAAATTGTCAGATTTACCTACCGTTGACGAATTAGGTTCAGCAGGACTTATAGATAGTGGAAATATTGATTCCTCTATTTTTGGTACAGGAAAATTTTATAAAGAGAAGCAAGAAGAAAAAAACGAGAATATATATTCAAACATAGATGAAATGTTAAGCAGTACATTAAAAAATGATGAAGAGTAGAATAAAAAGGTACTTTAATTATTAATTTAAAAAGGTTATAAGGTAATTATGAGTATAGGTTTTTGGCAAATAGCAATAGTAGTTATCCTAGTGGTTTTATTATTTGGAAGAGGAAAAATATCAAGCTTAATGGGTGATGTTGCAAAGGGTATTAAGAGTTTTAAAAAGGGCATGTCTACAGATCCAGGCGAAGATACTGAGCCAAAAAATATTTCTGAAAATAATCAAGATTCTAACAATAAAGAATAATTCAAATGCCACAAATTGGCTGGTTTGAAATATTAATTATAGTTGCTATAGCAGTAGTAGTTATAGGTCCAAAAGATTTCCCATTAGTTTTAAAAAAAATTGGTTCATGGATTGGATCTATCAAAAGATCTGTTAACAATTTTCAAGAAGAGGTTACAAAAATTGAAGATGAAAATTTTGATATTAATACTGAAGATGTAAAAGTAAAAAAAAAAGAAAATAATGAAAAATGATAAAGAATCAGGATTTATTAGTCATCTAACTGAATTAAGAAGCAGAATAATTAATTCTTTTATATTTCTTTTAATTTTTTTTATAGTTAGTTATTTTTTTGCCGAATATCTATATGGTTTTTTAGTTGAACCTTATGCTAAAGCAATTAAAGATGATGGAGTAGAAAGAAGATTAATTTTTACAGCTTTACAAGAAACTTTTTTAACATATTTAAAAGTAGCTTTTTTTGCTTCATTTTTTGTTACAAGTCCTTTTATTTTAATCCAAATTTGGAAATTTATAGCACCAGGTCTTTATGCTCACGAAAAATCTGCAATTATGCCTTACTTAATTGTGACACCAATACTTTTTTTCTTAGGAGGTGCTCTAGTTTATTATTTGGTAATGCCACTGGCGATTAAATTTTTTCTGTCATTTGAAAGCTCAGGTATTGTTACAAACTTACCTATACAGTTAGAAGCTAAGGTAAATGAATATCTTTCATTAATAATGAAGTTAATATTTGCTTTTGGTTTGAGTTTTCAATTACCAGTGGTACTTAGTCTATTAGCAAGAATAGGTGTTGTCGATTCTGTATTTTTAAAAACTAGAAGAAAATATGTGGTAGTTATTATTTTTGCAGCTGCAGCAATATTAACTCCTCCAGATCCAATTACGCAAATAGGTTTGGCAATTCCTCTTTTAATTTTATATGAATTGTCAATATTTTCTGTAAGTATAATTGAGAAAAAAAATAAATTAGATGCATAGTATTAAAGATATAAGACAAAATCCTGATCTTTTTTTAGAAAATATAAAAAAAAGATTTATAAATATAGATCTTAAAAAAATTCTTAAGCTCGATGAAAATAATAGAAAACTAATTCAACAAAAAGAAACTCTAGAAAAAGAAAAAAAAGATATATCAAAGAAAAAAGATAAATCTTTATTTGAAAAATCAAAACAAATATCAGAAAAAATTTCCAAATTTAATGATGAACAATCAATAATTAAAAAAGAACTTGAAAGTATTTTAAGTTCAATCCCAAATATAGCCTTAAAAGATGTTCCGATTGGCAAAGATGAAAGTTTTAATAAAGAAATATTTAAAAAAGGAGAGATACCAGAATTTTCTTTCAAACCTAAATCTCACTATGAACTTGGGGAAGGTCTTAAAATGCTTGATTTTGATTTAGCAACTAAAACTACAGGTTCAAGATTTGTTTTTGTTAAAGATAAACTAGCCCAATTAGAAAGAGCGTTAGCAAACTTTATGTTGGATACACATACAAAAAATAATGGATATAAAGAAATATCTCCTCCACTTATGGCTTCAGATGCTTCTATGTTTGGTACTGGACAGCTACCTAAATTTGAAAATGATCAATTTGAAATTAAATTTGATGAATCTAGCGGAAGAAAATTTTTAATTCCAACTGCTGAAGTCATATTAACAAATATGGTTAAAGAACAAATTATTAATCATAAAGATCTTCCCATGCGTTTAGTTGCTTCTACTCCATGCTTTAGAAAAGAAGCTGGAAGTTATGGTAAAGATACTAAAGGCATGATTAGACAGCATCAGTTTTATAAAGTAGAGCTTGTTAGTATTGTAGAACCTAATCAATGTTTAGATGAACTAGAAAGAATGACTAATTGTGCAACTAAAATTTTAGATGATTTGAAATTACCTTATAAAAAAATTATCTTATCATCTGGAGATATGGGTTTTAGTGCAGAAAAAACTTATGATATAGAAGTTTGGTTACCATCAGAAAATAAATACAGAGAAATATCAAGCTGTTCTTCATGTGGAACTTTTCAAGCAAAAAGAATGAAAGCCAGATATAAAAATAATAATAATGAAACAAATTTTTTAGGCACTTTAAATGGAAGCGGCTTAGCTGTAGGAAGAACATTGATAGCTGTATTGGAAAACTATCAGGATAAAGATGGTTCAATTAAAATTCCAAATATACTAAAACCCTACATGAACAATTTAGACAAAATAACTAGAAATTAAAGAGTTGTCTTACTTTATATAGATAGTATAAATACTAAAAAAACTTAAGGAGCCAAATGTCAGGATCAGGAATAGGTCAATTTATACCTTTAATATTAATATTTGTTATTTTTTATTTCTTTTTAATTAGACCTCAACAAAAAAAAGTTAAGGAACACAAAATAATGGTAGAGGGTTTAAAAAGAGGAGATAAAATTATTACCTCTGGTGGAATTATAGGAACAGTTGAGAGAGTAATGGAAAATGATAAAGCAGAAATTATAATTGGTAACGATACAAAAGTTGAAATCATTAGATCTACAGGCGTTCAAAGTTTAATGAATAATCAAGAAACCAAAAAGTAACATTTAACTTTCAGTGTTATATTTTTCTAAATTTCGAATTATATTAATAGCAATATTTACAATTATATTTGCTTATTTAACAACATCAAATTTTTTAAAATTTGATGATAATTACTTAGACAAAAAAATTAATTTAGGATTAGATCTCCAAGGGGGCTCATATCTTCTCTTAGAAATAGATAACAGTCCGGTAATTTTACAGAGATTACAAAATAAACTTTCTTCACTTAGAAAATTTTTTAAAAATGAAAATATAATTTTTAAAAATCTTAAAATTGTAAATAACGATACAATATCCTTTGAACTTGGAAATCAGTTTGTAAATAAATTTGAATCTGATCTTCAAGACAAAGAAGGTGATATAAATCCTTATTATCAAAGATTTAAATCACATAAATATGATTATGAGGTTAAAGATAATATATTTTTTCTTAAATTTTCTAAATATGGTTTGGTAGAACTTAAAAATTCATCTTTAGAGGAAGCTATAGAAATTGTAAGAAGACGTGTTGACGAAGTTGGAACAAATGAACCAAACATTTTAAGAAGAGGTAAAGACAGAATCTTAGTTGAGCTTCCTGGTTTAGATGATCCAATGAGAATAAAATCTTTGTTGGGAAAAACTGCAAATTTAAGTTTTAGATTCGTATCTCAAAATGAAGAATCTACTTTCGGAACTGAGATTATTCAGTTCGAAGATGGGTCTGAAGAATTAATTGTTAGTAAAAGAATAATTATAAGTGGTGAAAATCTTGTTGATGCTAAACCAAATATGGACAATCAAACCAATCAAACGGTAGTTACATTTACTTTGGATAGAGTTGGAGCAAAAAGATTTGGTAAAGCAACATCATCTGGCATAGGAAAAAGACTTGCAATTGTTTTAGATGGTAAAATTATCAGTGCTCCAGTAGTAAGAGACTCTATAGTTGGAGGATCTGGACAAATTACAGGTGGTTTTACTTTTCAATCTGCTACAGATTTAGCTTTGCTTTTAAGATCAGGTGCTCTACCAGCACCTTTAAATATTATTGAAGAAAGAACAGTAGGTCCAGATTTAGGTCAAGATTCTATAGATGCTGGAATACTTGCTCTAATTATTGGTTTTTTCTTAGTAATAATTTTTATGTTTTTTAAATATAAAGTCTTTGGACTAATAGCTAATTTTGCACTAATCAGTAATTTATTTTTATTAGTAGGTATTTTAACTTTATTTGAAGCAACATTAACCTTGCCTGGAATAGCAGGTATAATTTTAACAGTTGGTATGGCTGTCGATGCCAATGTTTTAATTTTTGAAAGGATAAAAGAAGAAATTAAATTTGAAAAAAATAGTATTATAGCTTTTGATAGCGGATACAATAGATCTAAAACTGCAGTAATAGATGCAAATATTACTACTTTAATATCAGCTATTATATTATTTTTTTTAGGATCAGGTCCAATTAAAGGCTTTGCCCTAACTTTAGGAGTAGGTATCTTTTCTACCTTATTCTCAGTTTATTTTATTGCTAGACTTTTAACTTCACTTTATGTGACAAAAAATAAAGACAAAGAGAAACTTATATGATGGAAAAATATAATATAAATTTTAATAAATATTTAAAAATATTTAATCTTTTTTCAATATCATTAATAATTATTTCAATACTTTTAATTATATTTAAAGGGTTAAATTTTGGGGTAGACTTTAAAGGTGGTACCTTAATAGAACTAAGATCTACGGATGATCAAATTACTATAAGTAAACTAAGACAATCTTTTAATCGTATGAACTTAGGAGATGTGAATATAAAAGAATTTGGTAAAAAAAATGATTTTTTAATTAAATTTGAAAAAAAAAATGATAGTTCAAATTTTATAAATGAAATTAAAAAAAACTTAGAACAAAGCGTTGGTCCAGGATTTGATTTTAGAAGAGTTGAGAATGTAGGACCAAAAGTAAGTTCAGAATTATTGAAATCTGGAATTTTGGCTATTTTATTAGCATTAACAGCAATGTTAATTTATATTTGGATTCGATTTGAGTGGCAATTTAGTTTAGGAGCTATATTGGCTTTATTTCATGATGTTATTTTGACACTTGGTGTTTTTTCACTTTTTAGTCTTGAAATTAATCTTTCAATTGTAGCCGCCGTTTTAACTATAGTAGGATATTCTATGAATGATACAGTTGTTATATTTGATAGAGTGAGGGAAAATTTAAAAAAATTTGCTGACATTAAAATCTTTGATTTAACTAATAAATCGATTAATGAAACTTTATCTAGAACGATTATTACATCGATTACTACACTTCTTGCTTTACTTTCAATTTATATTTTTGGTGGTCAAATTCTTAAAGGATTTTCTCTAGCAATGATCTTGGGTGTGTTGTTCGGTACATATTCATCTATATATATTGCAAATCCAATTTTGATATTACTAAACGTGAGTCAAAAAACTATATTAAAGGAAGATAAAAATTAATATAAATTTTGCGCTGCTACCATTGATAACAGCATAGGAAGAGATAACAGAGTATTTGTCCTTGAAAATAACATTGCTGTTTTAGCTGATTTAGCTTTTAAATCAGGGTCACATTCAACAATGCCTAAAGCTCTTTTTTGGTTTGGCCATATTACAAACCAAACGTTAAAAGCCATAATAATACCTAACCACATACCAATTCCAATCGTAGTATTTTTGGTAAAGCCATTTCCTATATCTAATATTAAAGCTTGATGAACATATCCATTTAAATAAGCAACTATTAAACCAGTCACTATTGTTGCAAATGCCGCCCACCTAAACCAAAAAAGTGCTGCCGGGGCAATTACTTTACCTATCGCCGGTTTTTGTTCATCTGGAATTTTGCTCATATTAGGTATTTGAACAAAGTTAAAATACCAAAGCAAACCAATCCACATTACACCTGCTAAAACATGTAAATATCTGAAAAACCAGCTCCAAAACAATGCATCAAAGTCAAATCCACCATTTCCATAAAAAAGTACTACAAACAATAGTATGGACAAACCAAGTGAAATATGAATTGTCTTAGAAAGTGATTTAAGAATTTCTCCCATAATTTAACTATATAGTATCTACTAGAAAATATTAAGCTATTTTTTTAAATTTTTTGTACAAAATGTCTTTTAAAAATTTGCCCGTGTAACTCTTGTTATTTGAACAAATTGTCTCAGGTTTGCCTTCAGCTATTATATTACCTCCATTTACACCGCCTTCTGGGCCCATATCTATTATATGATCTGCTGTTTTAATAACATCTAAATTATGTTCTATAACAACAACTGTATTTCCTAAGGATACAAATGTATGTAGTATTTCTAGAAGTTTTTTAATATCATGTTGATGCAAACCTGTCGTTGGTTCATCTAAAATATAAAAAGTCCTACCTGTTGATCTTTTAGATAGTTCTTTTGCAAGTTTTATTCTTTGAGCTTCTCCACCAGATAGTGTAGTAGCTTGCTGCCCAATTTTTATATAACCAAGACCTACTTTTTTTAAAGTCAAAAGTTTAGATCTAATATTAGATATATTTTCAAAAAATTCACAACCTTCATCAACAGTCATGTTAAGAACATCAGCTATACTTTTTTCTTTAAATTTAATTTCTAACGTTTCTCTATTATACCTTGATCCCTTACATTCATCACAAGTTATGTAAACGTCAGGCAAAAAGTGCATTTCATATGTTATAACTCCATCTCCTTCGCAGGCTTCACAACGACCTCCTTTTACATTAAAAGAAAATCTTCCAGGTTTATATCCTCTGCTTTTTGATTCAGGTAAAGCTGTGAACCAATCTCTAATGGGTCCAAATGCTCCAGTATATGTTGCAGGGTTTGATCTTGGCGTTCTGCCTATTGGCGATTGATCTATGTCAATTACTTTATCAATTAATTCAATCCCTTTAAAACCTTTAAATGGTTTAGGAATTTTTCGTGATTTATTATTATTTAAAGTTAAATTCAAAGCGTTAAACAAAGTTTGTAATATTAGTGTAGACTTTCCACTACCGGATACTCCTGTGACACAAGAAAAAGTTCCTAGAGGAATTTTTAAATTTACATTATTTAAATTATTTCCTGATGCGCCAGATATTTCAAGAAAACGACCATTTTTTGCTAGTCTTCTTTTTTTCGGTATAGGAATAAATTTTTTATATGATAAATATTTACCAGTAATACTATTTTCATTATTTAAAATATCATTATACGATCCTTGAACAACAACTTGACCACCATTGTTACCAGCCTCTGGACCAAGGTCAATAATATGATCTGCATTTTCCATTGTTTCAGTATCATGCTCGACTACAATTACAGTATTTCCTAAATCTCGTAATCTTTTAAGAGCATTAATAAGTTTGATGTTATCTTTTTGATGCAATCCTATAGATGGTTCATCCAAAACATAGAGAACTCCAGTCAGTCCAGATCCTATTTGTGATGCTAGTCGTATTCTTTGAGATTCTCCTCCTGATAATGTTCCAGACTCTCTCGATAATGTTAGGTAATCAAGACCAACATTTAATAAAAAATCTAATCTTTCGTTAATTTCTTTTAAAATATGTTCAGCAATTTTTAATTGAGTCTTATCAAGATTTGAATCAAGATTTTTAAACCATGATTTTGCTTCTAAAATTGATTTTTCAGTTACTTGACTTATATTTAATTTATCAATTTTTACACATAAAGCCTCATCTTTTAGTCTATGCCCATTACATTTTTCACATTTTGTATCAGATTGATATTGGGCAATTTCTTCTCTTTTCCAATCACTGTCAGTTTCCAAGTATCTTCTTTCTAAATTATTTACAACACCTTCGAATGTTTTTTTATGTGAGTACTTTTCATAACCATCATTGTACGAAAATCTTATTTCCTCATCATCCGATCCAAATAAAATTATATCTTTAATTTTTTGTGGCAATTTTTTCCATTTATCATCAAGAGAAAAATTGTAATGTTTTGCTAAAGAAGCTAATGTTTGTGCGTAATATAAAGTAGATGATTTCGACCAAGGTTCTATAGCACCATCACCTATACTTTTTTTTTCATCAGGTACTACAAGTTTAGGATCGACATTCAATTTTACTCCGATACCTTCACATTCTTCACATGCTCCATATGGACTGTTAAAAGAAAATAATCTTGGCTCAATTTCCTCAATAGTAAAACCACTTTCTGGGCACGCAAATTTTGTTGAAAAAATTAATTTTTCAATTTTTCTATATTTTGTTGGTAATGTTTCATTTTCATATTCTATGAATATAAGTCCATTTGCTAAATTTACAGATGTCTCTACACTTTCAGCTAATCTGTTTCCTAAGTTTGAATTTAAAACAACTCTATCCACAAGAATTGAAATATCATGTTTAATTTTTTTGTTTAGCTCGGGAATTTTATCTATATCGTATAATTTATTGTCAATTTTTATCTTTCTAAATCCTCTTTTTTTGTAATTTAGTATATCTTTTTTATATTCACCCTTACGACCCCGCACTACAGGAGCGTAAATATAAATTGTTGATTTTTTAGGTAGTTTTTTTATTTGATCAACTATCTGAGTTATAGTCTGTGATTGAATAGGTTTACCTGTAAATGGAGAATAAGGAATTCCAGCTCGTGCAAATAAAACTCTCATGTAATCATAAATTTCAGTGACTGTAGCAACTGTTGAACGTGGATTTTTTGATGTATTTTTTTGTTCTATAGATATAGCTGGACTAAGACCTTCTATTAAATCAACTTTTGGTTTTTTCATTTTATCTAAAAATTGTCTTGCATAGGCAGACAAGCTTTCTACATATCTTCTTTGACCCTCTGCATAGATTGTATCAAATGCGAGAGAAGATTTTCCTGAACCTGAAAGACCCGTTATAACCACAAACTGGTCTTTAGGAATTTCTAAAGAAATATTCTTTAAATTGTGTTCTTTTGCGCCCTTAATAACTATCTTTTTAAGCATAATTTTTGTTGCTTTAGGTTAATAAAATTAATATTCAAATCAAATTTGTGATATAAATATATATTATTAAAATTAAAAATCTTAAAATATTATGGCAGGAAGTTTAAATAAAGTATTATTAATAGGCCGTCTTGGTGCTGACCCTGAAATTAAGCAAATGGTTAATGGTAAAAATGTCGCTAGACTAAGTTTAGCTACAAGCCAATCTTGGAAAGATAAAAATACTGGTGAAAAAAAAGAAAAAACTGAATGGCACCGTATAGTTGTATTTAATGAAGGCTTAGTTAATGTTGTTAAACAATATTTAAAAAAAGGTGCTCAAATATATGTTGAAGGTCAAATCTCCACAAGAAAATGGAAGGACGAACAGTCTGGGCAAGATAAATATTCAACAGAAATTATAATACAAGGTTATAATTCATCACTTACAATGTTAGGGGGTGGTGGAGGCATACAAAATGACCCTTCATCTAAATCTATATCAAAAAAAACTGACGATATAACAGATATACCTCAAAATGATTTAGATGATGATATTCCATTTTAGTTATTATGCAAAAAAACGAAATTTCTAAAGAGTCAAAAGCTAAGTTAATCTCAATGCATGATGAGATAAGTTCATCATATTTATCATATGCAATGAGCGTAATTGTAAGTAGAGCGTTGCCTGATATAAGAGATGGACTTAAACCCGTTCATAGAAGGATACTTTATGCAATGTACAAAGGTGGTTTTGATTGGTCTAAACAATTTAGAAAATCTGCAAGAATTGTTGGTGATGTAATAGGTAAGTATCATCCACATGGAGATCAATCGGTTTATGATGCGTTAGTTCGTATGGTTCAAGATTTTTCAATGAGCTTACCTCTTGTAGAAGGTCAAGGAAATTTTGGTTCTGTCGATGGGGATCCTCCTGCAGCAATGAGGTATACTGAAACTAGATTATCAAAAGTATCACAATTCTTGATTGATGATATAGAAAAACAAACTGTAGATTTTAAAAGTAATTATGACGAAACAGAAAAAGAACCATCGGTTTTACCAGCTCAGTATCCAAATTTACTGGTTAATGGTGCTGGTGGTATAGCTGTTGGTATGGCTACCAGCATACCACCTCATAATTTAGGCGAAATTATAAATGGAACCTTAGCATTAATTGAAAATAAAGAAATTAAAGTTGGCGAATTAATGAAACATATACCTGGTCCTGACTTTCCTACAGGAGGAATTATAATAGGAAAAAATATTATTAAGGAAGGATATAAAACTGGTCGTGGTTCATTTAAAATCAGAGGAGAAATAAAAATTGAGCAAACAAAAAATAATAGAGAACGTTTAATTATTACATCTATCCCATATCAAGTAAATAAATCTGCACTAAATGAAAGAATAGCTGAGTTAGTTAGAGATAAAAAAATTGAAGGTATAAGAGATATAAGAGATGAATCAAATCGAGAAGGAATACGAGTAGCTATTGATTTAAGATCAAATGTTGAACCAGAAACTGTAAAAAGGCAGTTATTTAAATATACATCTATCGAATCTTCTTTTGGTTTTAATACTCTTGCAATTGTCGACAACAAACCCAAAACTTGTAATCTTAAGGATTTTTTAGAAAATTTTTTAAAATTTAGAGAAGATGTAGTAATAAAAAAAACAAAATTTGAATTAACCAAAGCTGAAGAAAGAGCACATATACTAATTGGTTTATCTGTTTCTGTAGAAAATTTAGATAAAGTTATAAAAATAATTAGAAATTCTAAAACTCCTGAAGATGCAAAAAAGATTTTACTTAATACTAAGTGGAAAATAAAAAAATCATTAAAGCTTATAAATTTTATAGAATCTAGAAAAGGGAAAAATGTTTATGCTTTATCTGAACCGCAAGTTATTGCAATTTTGGAACTAAGGCTTCAAAAATTAACAGCAATTGGTATCAGCGAAATAGAAAATGAAATTAAAAAACTTTCTGATTTAATTACTAAGTACAAGAAAATTATAAATTCAAGAAAAGAACTTTTGAAAGTAATAAGTGAAGAGTTAAAAAATATTAAAGAAAAGTTTTCAGTACCTAGAAGAACACAAATTATTGATGCTGTTTTAAATTATGATATCGAAGAAACGATACAAAAAGAACAAGTAATAATTACCGTTACGTTACAAGGATATATTAAAAGAGGTGCTTTAAGTAGTGTAAAAAAACAAAAAAGAGGAGGAAAGGGTAAATCTGGTATAAAAACAAGAGATGAAGACTCAGTAGTTCAAACATTATCAGTAAATACACATACCTCAGTTTTATTCTTTTCTACTGAAGGTTTAGTTTATAAAATAAAAGCTTGGAAAATTCCTGAAGGATCTGCTTCTTCAAAAGGAAAATCATTATTTAATATACTACCATTAAAAAATCACCAATCTATAAGCTCAATAATGCCTTTCCCTGAAAATGAGTCTGAATGGAAAAACTTAAATATAGTTTTTGCTACTATGAACGGCAAGGTTAGAAAAAATAAACTTGAGGATTTTTCTTCTATTAGCGCTTCTGGAAAAATAGCAATGAAACTTGATAGTAATGATAAAATTATAGGTGTAAAAATATGTAAAGACGATCAAGATATAATTTTAGGAACTAAAAATGGCAAATGCATAAGATTTGAATCTAAAAAATTAAGAGTTTTTAAGGGTAGATCTTCAAAAGGAATAAAGGGTGTTAATTTATCTGATAAAGATACAATTGTTTCATTGTCTATAATTGATCATTCCTCTAACAAAAAAAATGGCAAATTGACCAAGGATAACAAGTCAGAAATTATGGCAAAAGAGAAATTTATACTAGCAATAACTGAAAACGGTTATGGTAAAAGAACATCTCATTACGATTATAGAGTAACAAATAGAGGCGGAAAAGGCATTATAGGAATAATTAACTCCGATAGAAATGGAAACGTTTCATCTACTTTTCCAGTTAATGAAGGAGACGATATATTAATTTCTACAAACAAAGGAAGAGTAATTAGAGTTGCGGTCAAAGAAATAAGAATAGCTGGTAGAAATACTCAAGGTGTAAGGATTATTAAGTTATCAGGCGATGAAAAAGTTGTTTCAGCAATTAAAATTGATGATAATTTAATCTGATGAAAAAGAATGCAATTTATCCAGGAACGTTTGATCCAATAACATATGGTCATATAGACGTTATCAAAAAAGCATTAAAAATTGTTGATACTGTGATAATTGCTATATCTGATACTAGCAATAAAGATTATCTTTTTAGCTCAGATGAAAGAATTGAAATAGTTAAAACTGCATTATTTTCAGACCTTAAATTTAAAAAAAATAGAATTAAAGTTGTTTCCTTCAGAACTTTAACAACAAACTTATGCAAAAAGTATAAATCAAATATTATATTAAGAGGATTGCGAGCAGTATCAGATTTTGAGTATGAATTTCAGCTTGCTGGTATGAATAGAAAACTGAATAATAATATAGAAACTATTTTTTTAATGTCTAACGTGGAAAATCAAATTATTTCATCAAAATTTGTAAAAGAAATTATAGCTTTGGGGGGTGATATAAATAAATTTACCACAAAAAGCACTATAAAGTATTTAAAAGAAAAATATGTCTAAATTGTTCATCAAGATTTTAGTTTTATTTTTTTTTTTTACTAGTTATATAATAGGAGAGGAAAATATGATGATACTAAAACTTAAAGATGGTGATGTGAAAATTGAACTTTTTCCAGATGTTGCGCCAAAACATGTTGAAAGAATTAAATTTTTAGCTGACAAAGGAGAGTATGACAATGTTGTGTTTCACAGAGTTATTGAAGGATTCATGGCTCAAACAGGTGATGTACAATTTGGAAATTCTTCAAATGACAATTATGACCTGAGAAGAGTAGGCACAGGCGGTTCATCTTTGCCTGATCTTAAATCTGAATTTAATGATCTACCACATGATAGAGGAGTTTTATCTATGGCAAGATCTCAAGATCCAAACAGTGCAAATAGTCAATTTTTTATATGTTTTAAACCAGCGCCATTTCTAGATAGACAGTATACAGTTTTTGGAAAAGTTGTTGAAGGAATGGAATTTGTAGATAAAATTAAAATGGGTGATTCAAATCAAAATGGATCAGTAGAAAATCCGGATAAAATAATTAGCTTCAAATCTTTGTAAATTATAAATAATGGCATTAAAAAATTTTAGTTTTAATGTTCTATCAAAAAATAAAGATGCGAGATGTGGATTAATAGAGACTCACCGAGGAAATATTAAAACTCCAGTATTTATGCCTGTCGGCACTCAAGCAACAGTAAAAGCTGTTTTTATGGATGATATAATTAAAACAGGTTCTGAAATAATTCTTTCAAACACTTATCATTTAATGTTGAGACCTGGGGCTGACAGAATAGCGTCAGTTGGAGGCCTGCACAAATTTATGAATTGTTCTTTGCCGATATTAACTGATTCAGGTGGATTTCAAGTAATGTCTTTATCCAAATTAAACAAAATTGACAGAGAAAAAGGTGCAATTTTTAAGTCACATATTGATGGAAAAAAAATTATATTAAGTCCTGAAACCAGCATTCAAATTCAAAAAAAACTTAATTCTGACATTGTAATGGTTATGGATGAATGTCCAAAAAAAACAAACGATTATAAAATAATTGAAAAATCAATGGATCTATCAACTTATTGGGCTTTAAGGTCAAAGAGGGAATTTGGAAAAAATCCTCACAAAGCTTTATTTGGAATTGTCCAAGGAGGATTATTTGATGATTTAAGAATTAAATCACTAAATGAATTAGTCAAAATAGGATTTGATGGGTACGCCGTTGGAGGCTTGGCTGTTGGAGAAACTCAAAATGAAATGTTTAAGGTTTTGGATAATTTAAAAGATCATTTACCTGAAAATAAACCAAGATATTTAATGGGAGTTGGAACTCCTTCTGACATATTAGGAGCCGTTAAAAGAGGCATTGATATGTTTGACTGTGTTTTACCAACAAGATCAGGAAGAACGGGTTTGGCTTTCACATGGAATGGTCGTTTAAATATAAGAAATTCTAAATATCAAAAGGATAATGAACCATTAGACCAAAAATCTAAAAATTTTAATCTAAACAAATATTCAAAAAACTATTTAAATCACTTATTTAATACAAATGAAATACTAGCATCTATGATATTAACTTTGCATAATATTAATTTCTATCAGGAATTGATGTCAGCAATAAGAGAAAACATTAAGAATGGCACATTTGATGAATTTCATGATCAATTTATTAAAAAGTTATAATTTATTCGCATTGATTATTTCTAAAAAAACATTATAAGAATTTCCGTTGGGCCGTTAGCTCAGTTGGTAGAGCAATTCCCTTTTAAGGAATGGGTCGCTGGTTCGAATCCAGCACGGCTCACCAGTAATACTACATTTATTTTTATTGCCTACAATTATGAAATTTCTATAGGTGGATATTCTAATATTACACTACTCATCCACCCATTTAATTTTTTTATTCTATTAGCAGACGAAGGGTGAGTGCTCATAAATTCTGGTGGCTCTTTACCTTTGTTTGCTTTTTTCATTCTTTCCCAAATTTTTGGAGCTTCTCTAATGTCATAACCAGATAAAGATGAAAATACCAATCCTAAATAATCTGCCTCACTTTCTTGTTTTCTATTAAAAGGATTCATTAATCCTAATTGAGATAATAATCCTACTGTATTCATCCCTGTAGTTCTATTTACTTGAGATATTTTTCCACCTGTAACAATGTCAATTATTTGTGTACTTGTATTTATAAGAGTTGCTCTACTTGCTCTTTCTACAGAATGTTTAGCAACTGCATGAGCAATTTCATGTCCCATTACAGCAGCCAATCCATGTGTATTTTTTGTAACATCAAGTATGCCAGTGTAAACAGCAATCTTTCCTCCAGGCATACACCAAGCATTTTTAACTTTATCATTATCAATTAATATATACTCCCAATCAAATTGAGTCGTAGGATCTTGAAGGTTTGACTGATAAAAATATTCACTTATAGAATCTTCCATCCTTTTTCCAATTTCTTTAATTTCATTCAATTTTTTTTTATCATCACTTAGTTTTTCGTTACTTTTAATTTTTTCATAAATTTGTGCAGCTTGTGCATTTAATTTATATTCAGGAATAAGCTTTAACTGTCTTCTTTCAGTAATTGGAACCGTAGAGCACGAAGCTAATAATAGGCTTCCACAACTGCAGCCAACATAATTAAGAAATTTTCTTCTATTCATTGTATTAATAAATAATTAATACCATAAAATAAGTTAATTTGCATGGTTTTATCTAAAAAAGATGTTGTAATCTCCATGTTAAAGCTTAACTATTAAAAAAATCTATAGTAAATAAAACTTGATGACTAAAATAAAAAAAAAATCATTTGCACTTAGAATTAGAAACTATTTTGTTACTGGTGTTATAGTTTTAATTCCAATTGCTTTCACTTTATACCTTACAAAATTATTATTAAATCTATCATCAAGAATTTTACCAGATAAAATAAATCCAAATACATATCTTAATTTTTATATACCTGGTGTAGAAATATTACTTACAGTTTTATTTATTACTATTATTGGAGGTCTGTCGTTATCTTTTTTAGGTAAAAAATTTTTACAATTTATTGACGATTTATTTAAAAAAATTCCAATTTTAAGAACCATTTATACTGCCTTCACTCAAATGACGGAAACTTTTACCCAAAACAAATCTGGAAAAAAAAGCGTTGTCCTGGTTGAGTATCCAAGAAAAGGTACTTGGGCTGTTGGTTTTGCCACTAAAGACAATAAAGGTGAGATACAATCAAAAACTAATAAAGAACTAGTTAACGTCTTTGTGCCAACGACGCCAAATCCTACTAGTGGTTTTTTATTAATGTTTCCGAAAGAAGAGGTTATATATTTAGATATTAGCTTCGAGGAAGCTTCTAAATTTATAGTCTCTGCCGGTACATCTAACCCTAAGGCTAAATAATATCATTAATTATATCAGCTTGATCGTATAATTTTAGCAATGGTTTATATCTTTTAATATTAGGTTCTTCTCTTTCAATTCTTAATATTTCATTTTCACCAAGTTTAAATAAATCTGCATTATGAATAGGGTCAGCCAATTTATAATTTTTTAAACCACTTTGTTTAAAGCCAAGGAGGTCACCAAAACCTCTCAATTTCATATCTTCTTCAGAAATTACAAAACCATCATTTGAACTTTTAAGAATATTAATTCTTTTTCTAGCATTTTCACTTAAATTTGATTTAAATAATAAAATACAGCTAGCCTGTTTATGACCTCTGCCAACACGACCTCTTAGTTGATGCAGTTGAGAAAGACCAAATTTGTTTGCATTTTCGATAACAATAACATTGGCATTTGGAAAATCTATACCAACTTCAATTATTGTTGTTGATACTAAAATACTAAATTTTTTATTTAAAAAATTATTTAAAATTTCTTCTTTTTTATTTTTATCTATATTGCCATGTAAAATATCAACAGAGTCAGGAAATATATTTTTAAGGTATTTAAATTTTTTTATTGCCGATTCATGATCAATTTTTTTTGAATCTTCAATTAAAGGACAAACCCAAAATATTTGATTTCCATCATCGATTTCTTTTCTTACAAATTTAATTACATCATTTATTTTGCTATCAGGTTTGCTATAAGTAATCACACTTTTTCTATTTTTGGGTTTTTCTCTTATTATTGATATATCCATATCTCCATAAATTGACATTATAAGTGTTCTAGGAATAGGTGTAGCTGACATTAAAAGCACATCACAATTGCTTCCTCCTTTGTCTGAAAGGTTCTTTCTTTGTTTAACGCCAAATTTATGTTGTTCATCAATAATTATATATCCAAGATTATTAAAATTCATTTTTTTCTGAAAGAGTGTATGTGTACCAAAAATCATTTTGATTTTACCATTTTTAATTTTTTCATAAATTAATTTTTTTTTTTTCATTTCAGTTTTTCCAGATAGAATGTCTATTTCAATATTTTTAGGAAATATTTTTTTAGCAAAATTATAATGTTGCTTAGCTAATATTTCAGTAGGTGCCATTAAAGCGACTTGATAATCTGATTTAACAACATTTAAAGCTGAAATAAGAGAAACAATAGTTTTTCCGCTACCAACATCTCCTTGTAAAAGTCTAAACATTTTATTTTTAGATTTCAAATCGAGATTAATTTCATTTAAAGCTCTTTTTTGATCATTGGTTAATTCAAAGTCTAGATTATTAAAAATAGTTTTAGCTTCATCAACTTTAAAAATTTTATTTTCTTTCTTAATTTTTTTAATTTTTTTTCTTATTTCTGATGAAATTAACATTGATGCTAGAATTTCATCAAATGCGAGTCTTCTATAATAATCACTTTGAAAATTGCCTATATTTTTCGCATCATGTAGCTTGATAATTGACTCTCTCCATTTTTGATTATTAAATTTTTTTTGTATTTTATTACTGTGCCACTCAGGTATTGAAGGTAAATTATTTAATATTTGTTCAATTATTTTATTATAGTATTTTTGGTTAATTCCATCAGTTAATCTATATTTGTTATGAACTTTTTCTATTATACTCGTATCTTCAGATACATATGTTGGATTAGTAATTTGATATTTATTTTTGTAATAACCAATTTTGCCACTTATAGTTATATTAACATTTAAAGGTAATATCTTTTTTATATACCCCTCGTAACTATTAAAGAAAATACAATCTATGTATCCAGTTTCATCCTGACATGTTACTTTATTTGGCAAGTTTTTAATTCTGGGAAAAGAATATTTTATAGGTTTTATTGTTATAGTGGACACTTGTCCAATTTGTAGCTCATTAATTTTAGACTTGTTAGATCTATCGATATAGGATTTAGGAAGTCTCCACAATAAATCAAATATGTTTGTGATACCCTTTTTTTTTAGTATTTCAGTAGTTTTTTTTCCAACACCTTTAATTTTTGTAAGATTATTTAATAAATATTCGTAATTATTATTATTTTTCATTTTTAATATAATATATTAAATTTTATGAACATTAGTACAGAAGAGTTAAAAAAAAAAATTATTTACAGATCATCATATAGAGGAAGTAAAGAAATGGATGCTTTGTTAAGTTCTTTTGTGAAAAAAGTTATCAACAGTTTGAATAATGAGGATTTGGTAAATTTATATAAACTAATAGATATAGATGATGATAATCTTTATAAATTTAAATGTGATATAAAAACATCAATTAAAATTCCAAATAATAAAATCAATAAACTGTTTAAAGAATATAAATTTAAAAAATAAATGTGGCGGAGAGACTGGGATTCGAACCCAGGAAAGAGTTGCCCCTTTGCTAGTTTTCAAGACTAGTGCTTTCAACCGCTCAGCCATCTCTCCGTAAGCAACGTTTTTATTAGTATAATAATTAAATTCAACAAAAAAAGACTATTAAAATTTGATTTCCTGATTCAATAAGAGTAATTATTCATAATAATTTAATGAAAAAATTTTTTATCATAAATATTTTTATTTTGTTCATTTCAAATAATGCTTATGCATATATTGATCCAGGTTCAGGAAGTATAATTATTCAAGCTATACTTGGAGCGATTGCAGCTGTAGGTACAACAGCTTCCATTTATTGGACTAAAATTAAAAAAATATTTACTAAAAATAAAAAAAAATTAACTGATGATAAACAATGAAATTTATAAGGAAGAGTCTTCTTATAGAGATAATCATGGTTCTGTTTATATTTTTAAAAATAAAATCCTAAGAACAATTAATACAGTTGCAGAAAATAATTATTTAACTTTAAAAAAAAAAAATATTTATACTGATTCTATAAACAATAATTATTTAATTAATTTTAAAGAAATAGAAAAAAATAACTTTCCAGAGAAATTCAAAAATTACAATATCATTTTAGAATCTGAAATGTTACCATTTATAAGTTATCCTTATGAATGGACTTTTGATCAATTAAAAGATGCGGCTTTACATCATTTAGATTTTCAAATATTTTTATTGAATAAAAACTGTGTATTAAGGGATTCTTCTGCATTTAATGTTCAATTCTATAAAGGTAAACCATTATTTATTGATATTTTGTCACTTAAAAATTATGAGGAGGGAGAATATTGGATTGGATATAAGCAATTTTGTGAAAATTTTTTAAATCCTTTACTTTTAAGTCATTTAAAATCCATACATCATAATGATTTTTTTAGAGGATCTATTGAAGGTTTAGAAACTATAAAATTAAACAACCTTTTAAGTTTGAAAAACAAATTTTCTTTTAATACTTTTGTGCATGTCGTATTACAATCAAATCTTTTAAAAAAAGATATAGAAAACCCTCGTTATACAAGAGATAAAAAAAAAAAATTAAAAAAATTTAAAAAAAATTCTTATTTCTTTTTATTAAAACAATTAAGATCTTGGATCCAAAAACTTGAATTAAAAAAAGAAAAATCTATTTGGGGTTCTTATAGTAGAAAAAACACTTACAATGAAAAAAGTTTACATGAGAAAGAAACAATAATTGCAAATTTTTCTAAAAAATTTAAACCTGTTAAAATATTAGATCTAGGATGCAATAATGGGTCTTTTAGTAGAATTGCTTTAAAGAACGGTGCTAAAGAAGCTGTAGGAGTTGACTTTGATTATAATGCAATAACTGAAGGTTATAATTCCGCTAAAAAGGATAATATAAATTTTTTACCTTTGTTAATAAACCTATCAGATCCGAGTCCTAATCAAGGGTGGAATCAAAAAGAGAGAAAAGGCTTTGTTGAAAGATTTAAATGCAATGCTTTGATAGCTTTAGCATTAGAACATCATTTAGTAATTGGTAAAAATATTCCAATTAAAGATTTTATCATGTGGTTAGTTAATCTTAGCGAAATTGGATTATTAGAATTTGTTCCAAAGGATGATCAAACTGTACAAGATATGCTCTCAACAAAGGAAGATATTTACAATGATTATACTGAAGAAAATTTTGAAAAATACTTAATCCAATATGTAGAAATTTTAAAAAAACATAAATTGCATAATTCAAATAGAGTTATTTATGAATATAAGGTTTTATAATATTTATGGTTTGGTATCCTTATTTCCGATTTGGATATTCAGAGGGAATCTTAGTATTATTGATATTTTAATATTATTTTTTCTATTTTTATTAATTCCTTTTTTAGTACATTTTAAATTATTAAGTTTTTTAATTAAAAAAAAGAAAGATTATTTAATTTATATTTGGTTTGCATTTATAAGTTTTTATTCAATAGATCAAAATTTAGGATTATGGATATTTTCTGGCAATATTACTAAACTATTTAATGCGGGTACACCTTATCTAAATTCACTTATTTTTTCATTATTTTCAATTTTTTTATTATCAACATTTTTTTTATTGTTAAAAAAAAATGGCCTAAAAATTATTTTTTCTTTTGTATTAGTAGTATTTATATTTAATTCTTTAGACTCCACAAAAAATTATTCTAAATTTCCACCAATAGTGGTTAATAAAGAAATTAATGAAGCAGATGTATTAAATGGTGAAAAAAAATTAATTATTGTTTTTGACGAAATGTCAGGTTTTAATAGCGAAGATAATAATGTCGAAAATGCTAGCAATATTAATAATACAATCCTAAATTTCTATATCCAAAACAATTTTAATATATATAGCAATGCTTACTCTTTATTTTTCTCAACAGACAAAGTTATGTCTTCTTCTTTAAATTTTATAACTGATGTAAAAGATTATGAAAATATAAATACAAAAAATTCCAAGCAATTTATTAAAAAGTCAAAAAATTATTTCATTGTCAATGAATTAACTAAAAATAAGTTGTTTGATATGGACGAATATAAAAACATAATTGTTCATCAATCAATGTTTTTAAATTTCTGTAATCATATAAAAGTTATTAAATGTTTTCAATTTAATCCATTTAATCGAGATTTAAAATTTTTAAAAGGATTTAATAATACTAGAACTACAAGATATGTGTCTATTTATAAAAATAACGGCTCTATATTTAGTAATTACATTTGGAGACTAAGTCGAGAATTTAGATTTAGTGATAGTATACTTGATCCAGAAGGAGAAAAAGCTGCTATTGAATTTATATTTGATCAAATTTTTGAGAGTGTAAAATATAAAAAAACAAATTTAGTATTTGCCCATATACTTGTTCCACATATTCCTTATGGTTTTGATAATTCGTGCAATTATGATGGTTCAAAATCAATTGATTATAATAAAATTACAACAGATGAAAAAAGATCAAGACACAACTTAGAAAAATATTGTTTAGCAGTATATTTAGACAACTTTTTAAATAAATTAAAGAAAGAAAAAATTTTCAACAACTTAGAAATAATATTTTTTTCAGATCACGATTCAAGAATTATCAGTAATAGTATTAACAATGTTTTATTTGTTCATAAAAAAAGTAAATCTGATAATTCAGCTATTATAAAAGATAAAATTTCTTTAAATCAAATATTGTATAATATCTTAAATAATGGCAATTAAGTAATTTTTATTACATGAATATTTCTAAATTTAATAAAGGTATTTTATATACATCATTAGGTTCTTTTTGGTGGGGTTTTATAGGTGTTTTATATTTTCAATCTGTTTCTTTTATTGGTCATATTGAACTAGTGGTTCATAGATGTTTATGGACAGCTGTTATGTTGATTTTAACAACTAGTTTTTTTTTAAAATGGAAAAACTTTATTAAAATCTCATCAAATAAAAAAAATTTAATAGGTTTGTTTGGTTCAGGTTTGTTAATTTTTATTAACTGGTCTGTTTGGATTTATGCTGTAGCAACTGAAAGAATTATTGATGCAAGTTTTGGTTATTTTATAATGCCCATAATTAGTGTTATGTTAGGATATATTTTTTTTAAAGAAGCTTTAAATAAAAAAAGAGTTTTTTCCATTATTTTAGTTTTTATATCTATTTTAATATTAATATTTTTTAATTTTAAAAGTTTACCTTGGGTAGGTATAATAGTTGCTTTAAGTTGGTCTTTTTATAATTTAATTAGAAAAAAAATAAACGTTGATACTGATATTGGTTTATTAATTGAAAGTTTATTTATTTTACCCTTAGCATTAACTGTTTTTTATTTAATCACAATAAATGGTTCTAATGATTTTAGTTTATCAAATCCTGGTTTAAGTTTATTTTTGATTCTAGCTGGACCAATGACAGTGATTCCTTTATTTTTATATGTGAAAGGTGTTGAGCTTATAGGTTTAGGTCCAACTGGAATGGTTTTTTACATAACACCAACATTACAGTTTATTTTAGGTTATTTTTATTACAACGAGGAGTTTTCATTAGTTAAATTTCTAAGTTTTATTATTATTTGGATTGCTGTAATCATATATTTAAATGATCTTTATGAAACAAATTAATATTGTTTTAATATATTTTATAATTTCTTTTTCAAATGCTTTATCTGAAAATCAGGAAAAATTTTTAGAGTGGAAAAAAACTTTTAAAGTTAAAGCTTTAAACGAGGGTATTTCTGAAACAACATTTTCCAATGTTATGAAAAATGCAAAATTTCTACCTAAAGTTATAAAGTATGATCGCTATCAGCCAGAATTTTATGAAGATACAGCAACATATGTATCAAAACGAACATCTGATAAAAAAGTAAAAAGTGGAATTAAACTTTACAAATCAAATAAAAAAATAATTAATAAAATTGATCAAAAATTTTCTGTTGAAAAGGAATTGCTCCTAGCGCTAATGGGCATAGAAACTAATTACGGAACCTATGTGGGCAAAATGGATATTGTATCATCTCTTGCTACATTAAGTTTTGATAAAAGAAGAAGTGCTTTTTTTACAAACGAATTATTAACAGTTTTAAAATTAGTTGATGAAGGAATTATTGATTATAAAATACTCTATGGTTCATGGGCTGGTGCATTTGGAAACTTCCAATTTATGCCATCAACAATTCAAAGATATGCAATTGACCATGACTCCAACGACTTAATAGAACTTAAAACTATAGAAGATTCATTTGCTTCCGCTGCCAACTATCTAAGTAAAATTGGTTGGAAAAAAAATCAACCTTGCTTTTACAAAATAAAATTAAATAAGACTATACCTACAAAATATTTAAATACTTCTGCTAGAAAAATTAAAAATAAAAAAAAAGCCAAATTTTTTAAAAAATATATAGCAAATTATGATGATTTAAATATTAAACAAAACGCAAGTGCAGCTATAATTACTCCAGATAAAGATATTGTTTCTAATTCTGATAATTATAATCCTGCTTATATTGTATTTGATAATTATGAATTAATATTAAAATGGAATAGATCATTACGATTTGCTATAGCTACGTGTACATTAAAAAATAAATTTTCAAATGTTCTATAAAAAATTTTATATCTTATTAATATTAATTTTAACATCCTGTATAACAACAGATCACAAGTCACACAAAATAAACATAAATAATAAAAACTTTGTTAACAAAGGTTTTGCTGTTGTTTACAATGACGATCTTTTTGAGCTTAAACAAATTTCAAAAAAAATAGACAATAGAGAAATGGTAGTTTTTCAAAAAAATTTAAAAAAGGGGACAATTGTAAGAATTAAAAATATTTTAAATGGTAAAACCATATTAGCCAAAGTTGGACCTAAAGCCGATTATCCCATTTTTAATAATGTTGTTGTTACCGAGAGAATTTCTAAGGAAATTGATTTAGATTTGAATGAACCTTATGTTGAAGTTTATGAAGTAATACACAATTCTACATTTATTGCAAAAAAAGCAAAAATTTATGAGAAAGAAAAAGAAGTTGCAAATAAAGCTCCAGTAGATAGTGTAAATATTAACGATCTTAATTCCAGTGATGAAAAAAAGATTAAACCTGTAAAAGCTAAATTTAAATATATTATTAAAGTTGCAGACTTTTACTTTAAAGATACGGCTCAATCTATGGTAAACAGAATCCTTAAAGAAACTAATGAAAAAAACGTTAAAATACAAATGCGCTCGGATACAGAATATCGAGTTTTTTTAGGCCCTTATACTGACATAAAGTCTCTACAAAAAGGATTTAATAGTATAAATATATTACAATTCGAAAACATTGAAATTATTAAAAAATGATAAAAAAAATTAAAATTTATTTTACTAAAATTTTTGTTGGTTTATTTTTTTTTACATCCGCAAATGCTAATTTCGATATAAAAGCATCAACTGTAATTCTTCAAGACTATTTATCTGGTGAAATTCTTTTTGAAAAAGAAGCAGATAGAGAAATTTATCCAGCATCTATGACAAAAATTATGACATCAATCATTGCTTTTGAACTAATATCTAAAGGCGATTTAAGCCTTGATGACAAATTTATTGTTTCTGAAAATGCATGGCGTTTATCAGCTGCTGGTTTTTCTTCAATGTTTATTATGGTTGGCGATGAAGTAAGTGTAGAAGATTTATTAAGAGGTATAATTGTAGCTTCTGGTAACGATGCATGTGTTGCTCTAGCAGAAGGTATTGCTGGTTCAGAAGAAGAATTTGCAATTATGATGACTTCTAAAGCTAAAGAAATAGGTATGACAAACTCTAATTTTTCTAACTCTTCAGGCATAAATGATCCTGACAATTATTCTACAGTAAGAGATATTTTAATTATGTCGAATTATCTAATTAAAAATTATCCAGAAGAGTATAAATATTTTAAAGAAAAAGAGTTTACCTGGGACAGAACTGGTGGTGATCCAATTACTCAAGGAAATCGTAATCCTTTATTATATAAAAATATCGGGGCTGATGGAATAAAAACTGGATATTTAGCGGTAGAAAAATATTCATTAGCATCTTCTATATTCAAAAACAACAGAAGGCTGATTGCTGTAGCAAGTGGTTTCCAAACTAAAAATGATAGATCTAGGGAGTCGAGAAAATTGCACGTATGGGGATTAACACATTTTGATTTAATACAAATAGCAAATAAAGAAAACCCCTTTACAGACATGGATGTTTGGTTAGGAAAAAAACATAAAGTGAACGCATATGTTAAAGAAGATGTATATAAAATTATACCTAAAGCTAGAAAAAGATATTTAAAAGCTCTAGTAGAGTACAACGGTCCAATTGAAGCTCCAATTTTAAAAGATCAGGTAATTGGAAAACTAAAAATTTTTTTTAAAGATGAACTTATAAATGAATATGATTTATTAGCATTTGAAGATATTAAGAAAGTTAATATTTTTTCCAGATTAATACAGTCAATTAATTATTTAATCTGGGGCGATGTATAAAACACCAATCATAGTATTTGAAGGCATAGAAGGATCAGGAAAATCATTTCATATTAGCAATGTTGCCAAATATTTAAAAAAAAAAAGAAGAAAATTTATTAAAATAAGAGAACCTGGCGGTAATCAAAATTCTGAAAAAATAAGAAAATTAATTTTAAGTAATAAATCCAAATTTCATAAGACAACAGACCTTTTGCTCTATTCAGCAGCAAGAAATGAGAATATAGTTAATTTAATCAATAAGAATTTTAAAAAAAAAATAATTTTAATAGATAGATTTACTGACTCTACGCTTGCTTATCAGCATTATGGAATGGGTATTGATATTAAGTTCATAAATTCTATCAATAAATTTTTATTAAAAAAAATGAAAGTTAATTTTACATTTCTACATCTAGTTGACCCTAAAAATATGAAGAAAAGATTGATAAGAAGAAAAAATCTTAACAGATATGATAAGTTTAAAATGATTTTTTATAAAAGAGTTCAAGCAGGCTATATAAAGTTATCTAATAAAAGTAGAAAAAAATATTTAAAAATTAATTCAAATCTAGATATAAACGGTAATAAAAAAATAATTTTAAATAAAATTAAACAAATCATATAAATGATGATGGAGCCCAATTTGCAAACTAAACTTTACGGATTAAATAAAATTTTTGATGAGTTGTCTAATTTGTTTATTAATAAAAAATTACCTAGCAAAATTTTATTAAGCGGCCCTAAAGGAAGCGGAAAATCTACCTTAGCGTATCATTTTATTAATTATATATTTTCTAAAAATGAAAAATATTCATATAACTATAATGAAAAAACTATAAATAAAGATAATAAATCTTTTATTTTAATAAATAACAATACACATCCTAACTTTTTCTTAGTGGATTTGCTTAAAGAAAAAAAAAATATAGAAATTTCACAAACTAGAGAAATGATAAATTATATTAACAAATCAAGTTTTAATGAATTGCCTAGAATAATTCTTATTGATAATGCTGAAAATCTTAATAAAAACTCATTAAATTCATTATTGAAGGTAGTTGAAGAACCTAGTGATAATGTTTCTTTTATATTTATTCATAACATTAATAAACAAATATCTGATACTTTAAAATCAAGATGTTTATTATACAAAATAAATCTTTCATTCGATGAAACATTGGATATTTCTAATCTTTTGTTAAACGAAAATTTACTAAATTTAGTACACAATGACTTTATAAATCATTATTTTACACCTGGTGATTTTGTAAATCTCGTAAATTTTGCAAAAGAAAATAATATAGATTTATCACAATATAGTTTAAAAGATTTCTTACTACATTTAATAAATGAAAAACTTTATATAAAAAATTTTTTTGTAAAATCTTATATATATGTTTTAATTGAATTATATTTTTTAAAAATTTTTAATAACGATAATAATAAAAATAAAATATTAAATTTATATACAAAGTTCATCTATAAAATTAATAATACATTTAAATATAATTTAGATGACGAAGCTTTATTTTTAGAATTTAAATTAAAAGTATTAAATGAGTAACAATTATTATATCACCACACCTATTTATTATCCTTCAGCAAAGCCACACATGGGTCACGCATATTCAAGTATAATTGCTGATTTCTTTGCACGATTTAAAAGGATTCAAGGGTGTAATGTGTTTTTTTTAACGGGTACAGATGAACATGGGCAAAAGATTCAAAGAGCCGCTGAAAAAAAAAATATGGATCCTTTAATTTTTTGTGATGAAATAAGTAAAACTTTTAAAGATCTTTCAAAAACGCTTAATTTATCAAATACTGATTTTATTAGAACAACCGAAACTAGACATAAAAAATCTGTATCGAATTTATGGAACATTTTAGAAAAAAAAAAAGAAATTTACCTTTCGAAATATTCAGGATGGTATTCTGTATCAGATGAAGCTTTTTATTCTGAAGATGAAATTGAAAATGTAGATGGAAAGAAAGTATCAAAACTTTCAGGATCTGCTGTTGAGTGGGTCGAAGAAGAGTCTTATTTTTTTAAACTTTCAAAATGGCAAAAACCATTGTTAAAATTTTATGAGGAAAATCCAGATTTCATATTGCCGGAGAGTAGAAAAAATGAAGTTCTAAGCTTTGTAAAAAGTGGATTAAAAGATTTATCGGTAAGTCGTAAATCATTTTCTTGGGGAATAAAAGTACCATCAAATAAAGATCATGTAATATATGTTTGGTTAGATGCTTTAACAAATTACATTAGTGCTCTTAATTATCCTGATGAAAATGATGATTTATATAAAAATTTTTGGCCAGCAACTCTTCACCTTATTGGAAAAGATATATTACGATTTCATGCAGTTTATTGGCCTGCTTTTTTATTGGCAGCAAATATTAAACCGCCAAAAAGAATTTATGGTCATGGATGGATACTTTCTGGAGATGAAAAAATGTCGAAATCTAAAGGAAATATATTAGATCCAATTGAAATCATAAATACATACGGGCTTGATCCTTTAAGATATTACTTAATTAAAGAAGTGTCATTTGGAAATGATGGTAATATTTCTAAAGAAAAGTTAGAAAATTGTATAAATAGTGACCTTGCTAATAATTATGGTAATTTATGTCAAAGAGTAATTTCTTTTAATGAAAAAAATTCTAATCTTGAAATTCCAAAGAAAGACAACTTTACAGAAAGTGATTTAAAAGTTTTAAATACTTTTAAATCAAATTATGATAATTTAATTAATTACATAGATAATCAAAATATAAATTCATATGTGAGCTTTATATTAGATCAGCTCTTTGCGGCTAATAAGTATTTTAATGATGAAGAGCCCTGGAATAAAAAAGATGATGTAAATAGATTGAATACAATTCAGTATGTTTCTTTTGAATTAATAAGAAAAATTACAATAATGCTTTATCCAATTATTCCAGAAAGTTCTTTAAAAGTGTTAAAAATTTTTGGTATAAATGAAAATAAAATTGATTTTAAATCAATTAAAGATAATGATTATTTAAAATCTAAAACAAAAATAAGCAAAATTAATATTCTTTTTAAAAAAATTGAAACAAATGATTGATTCACATTGTCACTTAGACCATGAACCTTTGTCAAATAATTTAGAAAAAGTTATTTTGAGATCTAAGTCTATAGGTATAGAAAAACTTTTAACTATTTGCACAACAAAAAAAGGATATGATGATATTTTAAAAATAGTTCAAACTGATCCAATCATTTATGGAACTTTTGGAATACATCCACATGAATCTAGCAATGATGTTTTGGAAAAAGATGAAATAATTCAAAAATTTAACCAAAATGAAAAAATTATTGGGATCGGTGAAACAGGATTAGATTTTTACTACAATAATAGCATGAAAGATGATCAAATAAATAGTTTTAGAAAACATATAGAGGCATCTATAGATTTAAAAGTACCTTTGATTGTGCATTCAAGAAGTGCAGAAGAAGAAACATTTAATATTATAAAAAGTTACGAAAAAGAAAATTTAAAAATAATTATGCATTGTTTTACAGGATCATTTCAATTTGCTGAAAAGTTGTTTAAATACAACACATTTTTCTCTGCAAGTGGAATTATAACTTTTAACAATAGTATTGATTTGCAAAATACTTTTAAAAAAATTCCTCTTGAAAGACTTTTGATAGAAACTGATAGTCCTTTTTTATCTCCTGTACCATTAAGAGGTAAAAAAAATGAACCTAGTTATATTGAGCATACATTAAAAAAATTAGCAAATTTAAAAAATATTAGTCAAAAAGAATTAGATTCTGTGACAAGTAACAATTTTAATAATTTATTTTTCAATTAATGTCTATAAAGTTTACTATTCTTGGTTGTGGCTATTCAATGGGTGTGCCTAGAATAGATGGATATTTTGGAAAATGTAATCCTAAAAATAAAAAAAATTATAGAACAAGGTGCTCTGCATTAATTACAAGTTCAAATGAAAATATTTTAATAGATAGTTCTCCAGATTTAAAATCACAATTAATTTTTAATAAAGTTAAAAACATTAATAAAGTTTTCTACACACATTCACATGGTGATCAAACTCATGGAATTAATGATTTAAGAGTTTTTTATTTAAAAAGTAAAAAAAGATTACCAGTTTATGCAGATAAAAATACAACTAGATACCTTTTAAAAACATTTAAATATTGCTTTTTAAATACAAATGAATACCCACCAATATTGAAATTAAATAAATTAAAAAAAATTCATAATTTTCAAATTAATCATGAAAATTTAAAAATTCAAAGTGTTCCGGTAAAACATGGAAAAATTAATAGTATTTGCTATATAATAAATAATAAATGTGCATACGCAAGTGATGTAAGTAAAATTTATGATAAGGATTTAAGTAAATTTTTAAATCTTAAATATCTAATAATTGATTGTTTAAGATATTCTTTTCACTATTCTCATTATAATTTAGAAAGCGTACTAAAATTAATTGATATTATTAAACCAAAAAAAACAATTTTAACTAACCTAAATAATGAGATGGACTATTCTGAGCTTAAAAAAAAACTTCCAAAAAATGTAACGCCAGCTTATGATGGGTTATCATTTTATATTTAATATTTTTTCAATTTCACTAACAATTTTTTTAGATGTTGGCTTTGTAAAAGAAGAATAGGTATCTACTATTTTGCCATCTTTATTGATTAAAATTTTATGGAAATTCCATTTAGGTTCTGCTGATTTCCCAAAATTTTTTACTGCCCATTTATAAATTTCATGCGCATTTTCACCTTTAACATTTAACTTATCGGTCATTGGGAAATTTACATTAAAATTAACTTTACAAAATTTCTTTATGTCTTCATTTGATCCAGGTTCTTGATTTCCAAATTGATTTGATGGAACACCCAGAACTATTAATCCTTGATCTTTATATAGATCCCATATTCTTTGTAAATCACCATACTGTTTTGTGAATCCACAATTGCTCGCTACATTAACTAATAGTACTGCATTATTTTTATAGTTGGATAAATCTATATTTTCACCATCTAAACCAGTTACATCAAAATCAAAAAATATTTTTTCGTATTTAGCTACTGAATTTTCCATTAAAAATAAAGTTGTTATAAAAACTACTATTATTAAATAACTTTTTTTATAAAAGTTCATAGTTACTTTTTATTGCTTAATAGCAATAAAAAATAACCAAATAAAGTTGACAAAAGTGACCCGGACAAAACGCCTATTTTAACACCATCCATATATTGCAGGTCATTAGCAAAAGCTAAATTACCAACAAACAAACTCATAGTAAAACCAATACCAGTTAATATTCCAACTCCGTAGAAACTAATCCAGTTAGATTTGCTTGGCATTTGTGCAACACCAATAATAATTGAAATATAAGAAAATACAAAAACACCTAATTGTTTACCTACAAATAACCCTAATAATATACCTAATGGTACAGGTTTTAAAAATGAGTCCACAGAAATTCCTTCTAGAGATACACCTGCGTTAGCAAAGGCAAAAAGTGGCATTATAAAATAAACTACATAAGGACTAATACTATGTTCCAATTTTACTAATAAGGAAAAATCATGCTCTTTTTTTCTGTGAGGAATACATGATGCTAGCAATACACCTGCTATAGTAGCATGTACACCAGACTTATAGGTAAAGAACCATAAAAATAATCCAACGACTAAATAAGGTAATGCTTTTTTAATATTAAATCTATTTAAAGTTAAAAGTAAAATAAAGCTTAAGAGAATTAGTATTAGATAATTTATATTTATTTCTCCTGTATAAAAAAATGCAATAATTAGAATCGCTCCTAAGTCATCAATAATAGCTAATGCAGTAAGAAAAACTTTTAAGGATATAGGAACTCTTGATCCAAGTAATGATAATATACCGATTGAGAACGCAATATCAGTAGCAGAGGGGATCGCCCAGCCGTTAAGTGTTTCGGGAGTATTAAAGTTTATAAATATATAAATTAAAGCAGGTACAAGCATACCTCCAATTGCACCAACGATTGGAAGAGCTGCCTGTTTTATATTAGAAAGCTCTCCTTGTATAAATTCTCTCTTTATTTCTAAAGTAACAAAAAAAAAGAATATAGCCATTAGAGCATCATTTATCCAATGTAATAAAGATAATTTAAGACCAAAATTATTAATTCCAATAAAGATATATTCATTTAAAGTTTCAAAATAAATCTGAGAGTATGAAGAATTGCTTATTATTAACGCAACAATTGCACTAATTAATAACAACAACCCGCCTGCTGCTTCTAATTTAAAAAACCATCTGAATGGTGATGTAATATAATTAATCATTTATCTATTTTAATAAATCTTTGAAAAACAAATATATATCTTTTAAAGATTCATACAAACTAGAAAGATAAAAATCAATATCTGGTATAAAATTTGAAATTTGAAACTTAAAAGTCTCAATAATTAAAATTAGAGCAGCAAAGGAAATTATGGCAACTATTAATATATTTAAAAAATTTATTTTATTTGGTCTTTCTTTGTATTCTTTTTCTTTAATTTTTTCTTTTTTTGGTTTTTCTACTTTTTTTTCTTCAACGCTATTAGTTATCTCGTTTTCCTGAATAACTTCATTTTTTAGTTCAACTACTTCCTTTGGTATATTAATTTTACTTTGAGGTTTATAAAACCATTGATGTGAGCAAGAGCCACACTGTAATAGCCTACCTTCTTTTGGAATTAAGCTTACATCAACATCAAATTTTTTATCACAAGAGGGACATGAAATTATCATCATCTCATATATATCAGATTCCTATCAAATTTCTTTTATTTTTGACCTCTTTATCCTTTAAAATTATCAGTATCTACTGTAATAGTAATCAAATTCGGGGCGTAGCGCAGCCTGGTAGCGCATCTGGTTTGGGACCAGAGGGTCGCAGGTTCAAATCCTGCCGCCCCGACCATTTAATATGAAAAAAGCTAAAATATATAAACCTAGTAAAACATCTATGCAGTCAGGTAAAAAAAAGACTAATAAATGGATTCTTGAATTTATTACTGAAGATCCAACAGTAAATCCGTTAATGGGATGGGAAGCATCAACAGACACAATGTCTGAGTTTAATCTGGAATTTTCTACTAAGGATATGGCTATTGCCTATGCTAAAAAAAATAAAATTAATTATGAATTAATTGAACCAAAAAAAAGAAAAATTGTTAAAAAATCTTACGCTGAAAATTTTACAAGATAAATGTTTAAATTTTTTACACAAAAAGAGTGGTTTGGCTGGAGTATACTGGGATCCTTATTAATATTAGTTTCAACCTGGTATCAAGTTCAGCTAGATGTTAAAATTAATGAATGGTTTGGTGAGTTTTATGATACGCTTCAAAAAGCCTTAACAACTCCTAATTCAGTTTCGGAATCAGAATTTATTGGATATTTGTTTACATTTGCTAAAATTGCTGCACTTTGGATAATTATTGCTGTGTTTACAGGTTTTTTTACAAGTCATTGGGTTTTTCGTTGGAGAACTTCAATGGCTAATTATTATCATGAGCAATGGTTAAAAGCTAGACTAACAGAAGGAGCTTCACAAAGAGTTCAGGAAGACACATTAAAATTTGCAAGAATTATGGAAGGTTTAGGTACAGGATTACTAGACAGTTTAATGACACTTGTTGCTTTTACTCCAATTTTGTGGGGTTTATCTAAACAAATAGATGTCTTGCCGTGGATAGGAGAAGTTGATCACGCTTTAGTTTGGGTAGCTATAATTTCTGCATTAGGAGGAACTTTGTTACTTGCTGCTGTTGGAATTAAATTACCTGGAATAGAATATGATATCCAAAAAGAGGAAGCAGGGTACAGAAAAGAATTGGTCCATGGAGAAGATGATCCTATTAGAGCAGCTCCTCCTACTATAGGCCAATTGTATAACAGGGTTAGAGGTATTCACTATAAATCTTATTTTCATTATTTATATTTCAACACTGTTAAATGGAGTTACTTTCAAGGTATGGTTATAGTGCCATATCTTGCATTAGCTCCTACAATTGTGACTGGCGCAATAACTCTTGGTTTTGTCCAGCAGATTACAAGAGCATTTGGTAGAGTCGAGGGATCATTGCAATATTTGGTTAAAAGTTGGTCAACAATTGTTGAATTAATTTCTGTTTGGAAAAGATTAAGAGAATTCGAAGTAAAGTTACATGCACAAAAAAATGATGCTATAACATCTTAATAATGGAATTAGATAAAAAGTTTATTCAACAACTTACAAATGTTACTTCGGAAGCTGCTATAGCTTGTAAAAATTTTGTTGGAAAAAATGACAAAATCAAAGCTGATAAAGCAGCCACTGAAGCTATGAGAAAAAATTTAAACAAATTAGATATTGATGGCAAGGTTGTTATAGGTGAAGGTGAGCTTGATAAGGCTCCGATGTTATTTATTGGTGAAAAACTTGGCACAAAAAAAGGACAGGCTATTGATATAGCTGTCGATCCACTCGAGGGAACAAATTTTGTAGCTAAAAATTTACCAGGAGCACTTTCTGTAATTGCGATTACTTCTAAAAACAATTTATTTCATGCTCCAGAAACATACATGAACAAATTGGCTGTGGGAAAAGAAGTTCCTAAAGACGCTGTAGATCTAGATTTTTCTGTAGAAAAAAATATAAAAAATGTTGCAGATGCAAAAAATAAAGATATTACAAAAATAACTGCTTGTGTACTTGATAGACCTAGACACAAACAAATTATTGAAAGTTTAAAAAAACTTAAAGTTAAAATAAAACTTATTTCTGACGGCGATGTATCGGGAGCACTTTTGGTAACTGAAAATAAATATAATGTTGATATATTTCTAGGTATTGGTGGAGGTCCAGAAGGAGTTTTGGCCGCTTGTGCTCTTGATGCTTTTAATTGCACTTTTCAAGGAAGATTTTTATTTAAAACGGATGAAGACAAAAAAAGAGCTCATAATATGGGTATAAAAGATTTTTCAAAAAAGTATGATTTACATGAAATTGTCAAAGGAGATTCTATTTTTTGTGCTACTGGAATTACAAATGGAGATTTAGTAGGAGGAGTTATTAAAAAAAATAACATTATTATCACAGAAACCTATGTTACTCACAAAAAAAGTGATTTTAAAAAAATTATTAAAACTGAATTCAATACTTGATTAAAACATTTTTTTACAATAGAAAAATAAAATTTGGTCCCTTCGTCTATCGGTTAGGACACGTGGTTTTCATCCTCGAAAGAGGGGTTCGATTCCCCTAGGGACCGCCACAAAGTAAGTATTTATGACATATTTTGTCTACATGCTCATATCAATCACCAAAAACAAAAAAAAGACATATGTTGGCTATACAAACAATTTAAATAATAGATTAAAAAAGCATAATTCTAGCAAAGGAGCTAAATCTACTAAAGGATATAAATGGAAAATAATTTTTAGTAAAAAATTTTCATCAAAAAATCAAGCTATGAGCTATGAATATAAGTTAAAAAAAGATAGAAAAAAGAGATTAACAATTGTAGAAAAGTCTAGATAAAATAATGTTAAAAATTGCAACAATACTTCCATATAAAGAAAACTATTCTAAAAGAAAAGCTGCGGCAGCATCATTGTGGGTTTGTGATTTTTTTAAACATTCATCATTAAAAAAAAATAATTTTATTTATGGATCAACTGATGCTAAAGATTATTTATCAAAAAATTATATCAATATAAAAATTAAAGATTTAAGTTCAAAATTAACAAGTACAACAAATCAATACTGTAACGAATTAATTAAAAAAATTGAGGGAAAAAATTTTGACATAGTTGAAATCCACAACAGACCATTAGTATTTAATTTATTAAAAAAGAAAATAAAATCAAATTTTATTATTTATTTTCATAACGATCCTTTATCAATGAAAGGATCAAAAAGTGCTAGTGAAAGAATAAATTTACTTAACAGTGTAGAAAAAATTATATTTGTAAGTGAATGGGTTCAAAAAAGATTTTTTATAGATTTAGATAAAAGATTATTAAACAAAACTGAAGTTGTTTATCCAAGCATTCATAGACAATCGCATCTATTAAAAAAAGAAAAAAAAATTGTATTTGTTGGAAAGCTTAACCCTTCTAAAGGTTATGATATTTATAGAGATGCTATAATAAAAATCTTAAACGAATTTACTGATTGGAAAGCTTATTCTATAGGCGATGAGAGACGAGACAAACCAACAATAAATCATAAAAATCACATTGAATTAGGATATTTGTCTCACAAGGAAGTTTTAAATTTTTTGTGTAAAACTGAAATAGCTGTAGTTCCATCTAGATGGGAAGAGCCATTTGGAAGAACAGCTCTTGAGGCATCATCTCGTGGTTGCGCTACAATAATATCAAATAGAGGGGGATTGCCTGAAACCTCAGATCATTGCGTCGTTTTGAAAAAATTAGATTATAAAAATTTATATACTGAAATTAGAAAATTAATAACAAATTCTAAATTAAGAAAAGATTATCAAAAAAGAGGTTTTTTCAATGTAAAACACATTACAAAAGATAACTCATTGCTCATCGATGATATTAGAAAGTCTTTATTTATTAACTATAAATTAAATTTAATTAGAAATAAGTTAAAAATTGTCAATATTTATAATTTAGGTCAAAAATTAAACCATAGACTTTATAATATTTCAGTTGGAAAAAAATTTACTAACGGCTTTATAAGAAATGGTCATGATGTTCTTGAAATAAGTGATAGGGACTTTATAAAACAAAATAGACAATTGTCTCTTAATAGCACATCTTCAAAATTTCAGGACTATTTGATTGAAACTTTTAAAAATTATAATCCTAATCTACTATTCTTTGGACATACTAATAATATAAACCTTGAAACATTGGAAATTATCAGAAGTTTAAACAAAAACATTATTATATCTCAATGGAACGAAGATCCAATTATGAAGAGCCTTAAAGACTCACAAGCAAATATAGATAAAATTTCATATTATGGAAATTTGGTCGATCATAATTTTATCACTACTCATCCATCAGTTTTTTTAAAACAAAATAAAAATATAAACAATTTACATTTTATGTTCATTCCAGTTGATAAAAATATTGAGTGTTTTGATGTTTATGATTTAAACCCAAGAAAAGATATATTTTACGCTATGAGTCATGGGGTTAACAGAGCTACTCTTAAAAAAGGTAAAAATGACAGTAGAATTTATTTTCTAAATTCTTTAATTAAAAAAATTAATGGTATTAATTATGATTTTTATGGTTTTGAAAATAAAGAACCTATTTGGGGAGATGAATTTTATAATGCATTAACAAATTCAAAAATGGGTTTAAACCTAAGTCGTGGTCTTCCAACTAAACATTATTCTAGTAACAGAATAGCCTCTTTAATGGGTAATGGCTTACTTACTTTTATTGATAAAAAAACTCGTTTAAATGATTTTTTTAATAATAAAGAGATAATTTTTTATAATAATTTAGACGATCTTGCTGATAAAATTTTATATTATAAAAAGAATGACTCAATTAGAAAAAAAATTGCATATAATGGTAAAAAAAAATATTTTAAACTTTTCAACGAAACAAAGATTTCTAAATATATTTTAGATATATCCACTGGTATTAATGCAAAATTATATTGATGAAAATATCAATAATAGTTCCTACTTATAACAACCTAAATTACCTTAAACTTTTTTTAAAAAGCATTAAGGAAAACTCAAACTATGAAAATGAAACAATAGTTCATGTTAATGAGGGATCAGACGGTACTTTGGATTTTGTTAAAAATGAAAATATTAAGTATACATATTCTAAAGAAAATATTGGTTTGTGTAGTGCCGTTAATATAGCTGCCGCAAAAGCTTCGCATGAACTAATTATCTATGCGCATGATGATATGTTTTTTTGTAAAAATTGGGACGCTCAATTATTAAAAGAAATTAAAAATATAAATCATAATTTTTTTTATATTTCAGGAATGAATGTTTCTTATTTAGATGGCTTTATAAACCATGATTGTGGTAAATTACCAAATGAATTTGATCCAGATAAATTCCATTCTTTTTGTGAAAATGATAATACCCCAAGTTATCAAGGATCTCATTGGGCACCTCATGTTGTTCACAAAAGTTTATGGAATGAAGTAGGGGGGTTTAGTGAAGAGTTTAATCCAGGCGATGGCTCGGATCCTGATTTTTGTTATAAATTATGGCATAAAAATATACGAATTTTTAAAACATTTTCTAAATGGAAGGTTTATCATTTTGGATCAGCAACTACCAGAAAAAGCAAATATGTAACCAAAAACAAAGGTACAAAAACATTTTTATTAAAGTGGAAAATAAGCCCAAGAACTTTTCGAAATCATTACCTAAAAGGTGAAAAGAAAATTGAATATAAGGGACCATTAAAAAAGCCTAAATTAAATATTATTTTTATTAAAGATTATTTAATTGATAAGTTAAAATACCTTTATTTGAAAACTATAACAACTTTATTTAAAATTTAATGAATATTTGCTTTATTGATAATACTAATTTTCAGTATAATTCCAAAGATTTGTATTCAGAAAAACTTAGAGGAGCAGAAACAGTTTTAATAAATCTCTCCAATTCTTTAGTTAAATTAGGTCATAAAATTACAATAATAAATAATTGCCCAAAATCAGAAAATATAAATGGTATAAAATGGTTAAATATAAATTCGAGTTTTGAAATTAATGATTACGATTTAGCTTTTGCAAATGCTGATTGCAGATTGTTTAATTTAGTTAAATCGAAAAAAAAAATCCTTTTTTCACATAGTCTACAAAGTTTAGAAAAATTTATAAGAAAAAAACAACTATTCGCCTATTTAAAACATAAACCAAAAGTCTGTTTTTTGAGCGAATATCATCTTAAGAAAAGATCTAAACTTTTATACTTATTTGGAAACATCAATCTAAGATATGCTGTTGATGATATTTTTTTAAATACCAATCTAAATGATAATGTCGATAAAAACTTAGCTATATTTACGTCCAGACAAGATAGAAATTTAGATCTTTTACTAAAAATTTGGACTAATTACATATACCCACAAAATAACGGATTAAAATTACTTGTTACAGACAATAACTTGAATTACAAAAATGCAAATATATTTAAAAGAAAACTTTCAAGCCAACATGATTTAATTGATGATTTATTAAAAGCTAGAATTTTTTTAATACCAGGTCATAAAGCTGAACTTTTTTGCCTGGCTGCCGAAGAGGCAAAAGAATTATGTGTGCCTATCATAACTTTAGGCAAAGGTTGCTTGTCTGAAAGGGTTGAGGACGGAAAAACAGGATTTATAGCAAGAGATGAAAAAGAATTTGCAAAATATACTTTAGAATTATTTGCTAACGATTCTTTGTGGAAAGAAATGAGAAATAATTTAATAAATATTAGAGGTAAAAAAAATTGGTTAAAAGTTGCAGAAAATCTTATTAAGCAAATATGAAAAAAAATAATCGTACTCTATTAGAAAGTATTAAAAAAGATATTTTTAAGGGTTTTAAAAGATTTTTTTGGTACTTTTATACCGTTACTAAATACTTTATGCTGACATTTTTATTTAATCTAACAAAAAAAGAAACGAATAATTCTAAAATTTCTTTATTATGTCCTACAAGAGAAAGATCTGTTAAATTTGAGAGACTTTTAAAAAGTTTTAATAATACATGTAACTCTAATTCAAATACTGAAATTTTAGTTTTATTAGATGAAGATGATAATCAAATAGATAAGTATAAAAAAATTATAACCGAAGAAACATTAAAAAAAAATAATATTAAATTATTTATTAAAAATTTCAAGACTCACGCTCAAAGAAATAATTTTTTAGCTTCAAAGTCCACTGGAGAAATTTTATTTCCAATCAATGATGATATGATTTTTGAATCAAAAAATTGGGATTTTTTAATAAATCAAGAATTTTCAAAAATTCAAAAAAATAAACCTTACTGCTTATGGATTGATTCAGGTAAAAAATATAGATATTTGCACTGTGATTTTCCTATAATTAATAGAAATTGGTATAAAATGTTAGGTTATGTTGGTAGTGAATTTTTTAATTTTTGGTACTTAGATACATGGATATGTGACTTAAGTTTCCGAAGCAAAAAATTCTTAGTTTCGTCAAAAATTCGCGTTTCACAAATTTCTGCTAATACACATGAAAATGAGGTTGACAATACTCACCTTAAGAATATTAAAGACGGTATTCCAGAAAAAGATTATCAAATTTGGAAAGATACATTAAAAAACAGAATTATTGAGTCAAAAAAGTTGATATGAATATAGGATTTTTAGGATTAGGTAAATTAGGTCTTCCTGTTAGTTTAGCTGTTGAAAGCAAAGGTCATAAAGTTTTTGGATATGATATTTCTAAACAAACAATAGATGATATAAAAAATAGAAAAATTAGATATAGAGAAGAATGGGTAGACAAGTATCTGCCAAAAACCAATTTAGAAATAACTAGCATTGACGATTTAGTCAAAAAATCTGAAATTATTTTTGTTCCAATACAAACGCCTCATGATCCACTTTATGAAGGAATTACTAAAATACCAGATAAAAGAATAGATTTTGACTACTCATTTTTAAAAGCTGGATTAAAAGATTTGTCAGCAGCAATTGAAAAAAACAACGAAGATAAGGTAGTAATTATAATTTCTACTGTTTTACCTGGAACAATTAGAAATCAAATAAAGCCTCTACTCGGTAAGCATACTAAGCTTTGTTATAATCCTTTTTTCATAGCAATGGGATCAACTATAAGAGATTTTCTATACCCTGAATTTATTTTATTTGGTGTTGATGACCAAAATGCATCAGATATTGCAGAAAAATTTTATAAGACTATTTGTGATTCTCCTTTTTATAAAACTACAATTGAAAATGCAGAGTTAATTAAAGTTTCTTATAACACTATGATCTCAACTAAAATTTCATTTGTTAATACAATTATGGAAGCTTGTTATCATTTACCAAATACAAATATTGACGATGTTACAAATGCTTTAAAAATGGCTAATAGAAGATTAATATCTGATGCTTATTTATCAGGAGGAATGGGTGATGGGGGAGGTTGTCACCCTAGAGATAATATAGCATTAAGCCATTTGTCTCAAAAATTAAATTTATCTTATGATTGGTTTGAAGGTATAATGATGCAAAGAGAAAAACAAACTGAATGGTTGGCTAAGCTTATAATAGACAAATCTAACGACAGACAAATTAATATTTTAGGAAAAACATTTAAACCAGAAACTAATTTATTATTGGGGAGTCCTTCCATTCTTCTTAAAAATATTCTTGAAGAAAAAGGAAAAAAAGTTTTTTCTTGGGATCCTTTTGTAGATGAACCATTTGATAAAGTTTTATCAATAAATAATTGGGACAATAAAAATATTAAGCATACTTTTTTTATTGGAACAAAACATAAAGAGTTTTTAAAATTTAAATTTCCTAAAAATTCTATTATTATTGATCCATTTAGATATATTTACAATATCGTGGATTCAAATGTAATTAGAGTTGGTGATAATATAAATAAAAATTAAATTTTTATTTTATTTAAGGCATTATTTTTAAATAAATTTGCTTCTTGAATATATCTTCTAACCATTTGTGTAGTTTTGTGACCAGTCATAGCCATAATATTACGTTCTTCCGCTCCTGACTCAGCTGTTGAAGTAGCAAAACCGGATCTAAGACTATGTCCTCCATATTTATTTGCGTCTAAACCTGATAATGATGCATATTTTTTGATTATTAGACCAACGCTTTTATCTGAAATATTAAATATTTTGCCAGATTTAATTTCTAAATAATCAATCCATTTTTTTAAGTTTGTTGCTGGACAAAATAATTTATTTTCAAAGTAGGGTATAGCTTTAATCATTCCTTCGCCAGATTGATCAGTTTTTGACCTTTTTATAAAAATTTTTACACCTTCGGATACAAATTCTACATCCTCATAATCAATATTTACTAGTTCTGACCTTCTGAAACCTCCAGAAAAGCCTGTAAGTATTAATGATTTATCTCTGATTTTTTTGTTTTCATTTTGATTTGATTGATCTATTGCATTAATTATTAGCTTTAAATCACTGATTAATATGGGTTTTTTTGCTTTTTGATTGCTTCCTTTTACTCTTTTAATTCCATGTAAATTTTCCATAATTATTGGATGTTTAGTATCTAGATAATGCCCTTTCATCTTATGAATCACGCTTATTGAGGCTATTCTTCTCTTTAAAGTGCTAAATTTTGAAGAAGATGATAAGTGAGTTAGGTATAAAGAGAGTATTTTGGGTTCTGTTGGCATTGATTTTAAACCGTTTTTTACACAAAACGATGAAAAGTCCTTAAAATCAGCTTGATAAGCTCTTAATGTGTTAGCTGCTTTGGAATTCTTTAAATTTTTTATAGTTTCTAATTCAAGACTTTTTATATCTGTTATAAGTTCATTCATATTTATTTCCGATAACCATTAATTATCGGAAGTTATAATATATCACATTTCTAATGTCAAGCAAATTTGTTAAATTAAATTTATGCCTAAATACATTTTAATTGGTTTAGCCGTACCAATATTATTATTTGTGATTATGAATTTTTGGTCAAAAGCTTCTGAAATAACTAAAAATAAAATATTAATGATTGTTTTTGGTTTATTTTTATTAAGTATATTTGTGCTTTTGTATCTATTAATGAATTAAAAAAGTTTTCCCCACTATTCAGCCCTGTGTAAAATGTAAATAATTCACCAAAAAAGTGATACTTTCAACCTTTAGCTTTTGTTAAGTTCTATTTAATTAAGGGGCAACCCTTAACTGGCCGATTGGGGAAAAACCGAGAGGTTCAAGCCCAGGGGGCAGAAAGCTCTACAAAGCAGCGCTAAACATGTGGAGCGGAAGGCATGGCGGTAGCGCATTAAACGACGTGCCAAAACTACTGTTCTTTGCACCGTAAAAAGTGCAAGGAAACAGGGGTTTTTTCCTAAATTATGATCTTAAAAGGAACTAAATTTCAAATAAAGGTCTGGAAATATTTAAAAACTATACGTAAAGGTAAAGTAAAAACCTATAAACAAGTAGCGATTGCTATCAATATGCCTAAATCAGCGAGAGCTGTAGCTAATGCATGTGGCAAGAACCCTTATGCGCCTAAAATACCCTGTCATAGAGTTATTAGGTCTGATGGAACACTTGGTGGTTTCTCAGCTCCTGGAGGCATAAAGGCTAAGAAAAAACTCCTAAAAAAAGAAGGTTTTTCGCTTTAAAAGCCAATATTACCAACGTTTTTTATCTTCTTGAAGTCTATATATTCTAATTTTTTTAATTTCACCCTTCGGTTGTACTCTATAGCTATATATCTCAAAATATACCCCTTCTATGGCCGTTTAAACGCTATATTCTGATTCTGCAATCCTCTAGAATCTTGATACATCAATGCTAATTTTAACATCAAAAAAACCATATTTTACGTGGTTTCTCTCTTATTTATATATCCGCTTAATTGATTTAAAAAAGTTTATATATAATCTAAAGTATTACTTTAAATACAATAAATAATTTAATAATTTCAGGAATATAAATAATAAAATTAAAGTATTGCATTAACTTATATTTAGGCCTTATTTAATGCTTCCCTTTTCAATATATATATGCCTGAAAGTATAATCACAAACAAACCTGTGAAAGTCCAGTTATCTGGAAAATGATTAAAGAAGTAAAAACCAATAATAATATTTGTAATTATCTCAAAATATCCAAAAGGAGCTAATTTTGAAGCATCAGCATATCTTAATGAAAGAATAAGAAGTAAATGACCTAAGGAGGCAAAAAATCCAAGAGCAAACATCATGTACCATTCAGCTAATGTTGGATTAACCCAAACGACAGGTACTATTATTGAACCAATTATAGCCCCTACTACACCAGTAAATAAAAGTGTTAAAAGAGGATGGTCAGAATTATGTAATTTTCTAGTTACTATTAAATAAATTCCATATAAAAAACCTGTTCCTAACGCAGCAAAGCTAGCAAGATTTATCTCCACAAAACCAGGTCTTAAAACAATTAATGATCCAATAAATCCGGTAATCACTGCGGCCCATCTTCTAAAACCAACTTTCTCACCTAGTAAAATTGGAGAAAGAATAGTTACTATTAAAGGTGCTATAAAAGCTAAAGTAAGAGCCTTAGAAAGTGAAATCACTGAAATTGAATAAAAAAATAAAATATTAGCACTAAATAAGAGTAAACCACGAATTAGCTGTAATTTAGGTCGCTGTGTCCATTTTAAATTTTTTTTAAATAAAAAAAACATTACAGGTAAAACAATTATAACTGTGAAAAAATATCTAGACCATGTGATTTGAAGTACTGGTATCGTTGAACTTAAATATTTTGCGAAGCCATCCATTATAGGTAGCATAACCCATGCTGATAAATTTAATATAATAGCCTTCATTTAAGAAAAATATTTTAAAGCAAAATAAACTACAATAGGTAAAGTTATAAATGACATCAAAGTAGAAACAACAATAGTGCTTGCTACACTATCCACAATTTTTTTAGGAGAATAAATGCTAGCTACTAAATAATTTAAAACAGCGCTAGGCATAGAACATTGAATTAACAAAACACCAGCCGCAAAACCAGAAAGATCAAAGTAAAATATTATAAGCAATCCAATTATTGGACCTAGAATCATTCTTGCAAATGAAGAAACTAAAGCATTTGTTAACGAAAATACTTTTAATCTAGTTAAAGCTATACCTAATGACATAAGTATCAAGAAAATTGTAGCAAACATTAACCATTCGGTAGTATTAATAATAAAAATTGGTAAATTTATATCATTATACAAAATTAGGGCAGAAAATAATATTGAATAAAATGGAGGATTTTTTAAAATAACGTGCAAATTAAATTTTCTATCAGCTAAAAAAACACCTAAAGTAAAATGAAATAGTATAATTAAAGATGTTATAGAAGCCGAAACTCCTAGGCCTTCTGATCCATATGCAAAAAGACATATTGGGACTCCCATATTTCCTGTGTTTGGTAAAATAAGTGGCGGTAACTCTCTAACTATATCTTTTGTTTTAAGAAAAAATAAAGTTGGAATACCAACAACAACAAAACATAGAATTGCTATCAGATAATACCAAAAATAATCCTTAAAAATATCAAATGTTATACCGGTAGATGTAACAGCAAATATAATCATTGCTGGAGTACCAATATTTGCAGCAAAATTTGTAATAAATGATGTATCTATTTTTGGGTTTTTTTTTCCAAGATAATAACCAATACCTACAACAAAAAATACTGGAAATAATACTTCGAATAACTTGAAATATATTTCCATATTAAAAAAGTCTTATTAACGTTGGTAATTTCAATATATTTTTGTTGGATTTAAAGGATTTTAAACATTTGAAAGAATACAGCTCTTTAGACTTGTGAGTAATTATTATAATTGATGCTCTTTTTCTCTTATGATCAGGAATTTGTATTAAACGAGCAATAGAAATCTTATATTTAGCTAATTGTCTAGTTATTTGTGATAAAACACCAGGTTTATCTTTAACTTCAAATCTTAAATATAAAGAATTAAAATTTAGATTTTGGTCATAAATAACGGGTTTTTTTCTTTTACTAGATGGTATACCAAAAGGAAATTTAATATTACCTCTTAATATTGACAAAAGATCAGACATTAAAGCTGAAGACGTTGGTCCAGGACCAGCACCTTCACCTTGTAGAACACTTTCTCCAACTGGCTCTCCCTCAAGGATAACGGCATTCATAACATCGTTAACATTTGAAATATAAGTATTTTTTGGGACCAAACATGGATGAACTCTTTCGAATAATTTATTGTTAACTAATTCTGTTATGCCTAAAAGCTTAATTCTTAAATTTAATTGGTTAGCTATATCAATATCCTTGCTTTCAATAGACTCAATACCCTCTAGCATGCATTTAGATTTAGATATTTTTTTATTAAATGCTAAAGATGAAAGAATTTTTATTTTCGCCAAAGCATCTGAACCATTTAGATCTAATTTGGGGTTACTGGGCTCAGCATAACCAAGGTTTTGTGCCTTTTTTAAAACATTTTGAAATGAATCTTTAGTGCTCTCCATTTCGGATAAAATATAATTACATGTTCCATTTAATATACCGTAAATTTTAGAAATTTTATTTGTTGCTAGACCCTCTTTTAAAGTTCTTAAAACAGGTATACCACCACCTACAGCAGCTTCGAATTCTAAATTTACTTTATTTTTTTCTGCTATCGAAGATAAATAATCGCCATGTTTAGATATAAGGGCCTTATTAGCTGTAATAACATGTTTTTTATTTATTAATGAATTTTCAACAATTTTTTTAGAAATTCCATCAGCTTTACCTATCAACTCAATAACAATGTTAACTTTTGGGTTTTTTGTTATATCCAAAGGTCTTTTAAAAAAAATTTTTCTTTTAATTTTAAAACTTCTTTTTTTATTAATATTTTTTGCTGATATAGCTACTATATTAATATTTGTATTTGTTTTAAGGCCAATATCTTTTTTTTTAGATAGAATTTCTTTGTATAGACGGCTTCCTATATTGCCTAAACCGATTATTCCAATGCCAATTTTCTTCATATAATTAATTATTTATATCAGGGTATCCTTTAACTTTGTTATATCTCTCCAATAATGATTTAAATTCTTCAAGATTTAAATTTATATTAAAATCAAAAGCTTCATTGTTTATATTGTTTCCAACGTTTTTAGCAGTACAAGCAGTTATAAATAATAAAAAAAATATTTTTTTCATATTAAACCTTTAGTTTCGCTAACATTAAATTTAATATTCATATTTTGAACTGCCTGACCAGCACCTCCTTTTATCAAATTATCTATCGCTGATAAAATGATAATTTTATTTTTAAACTTACTGTTACATACAGAAATATAACAGTTATTTGTATTTATTACTTCATTTGTACTCAATAAAGAATTTTTTTTTAAAATTTTGATAAATTTTGCACCTTTATAAAATGTTTTCAAAGATGATATAATTTTATTAATATTATTGTTTTTTCTTATATCTACATAAATTGTGCTCAAAATTCCTCTAAACATCGGTGATAAATGTGGGGTAAATGAAAAATCAACTGCATCAGCTGAATACAAATCTAATTCTTGTTGGATTTCTGAATTGTGTCTGTGGTAAGCAACTCCGTATGCACTTAAAGACTCATAAAGATTTTTTTTAGCATATTTTTTATGCACTCCTCTACCCGCACCTGAGTATCCAGATTTAGAATCTATTATTATATTTTTTGTACTTATTAATCCTTTTTTTAAAAGTGGAATTAAGGCTAATAAAATTGAAGTAGGATAACAGCCTGGACATGATATAATTTTTGATTTTTTAATATTTGTTTTATTTATTTCAGGTAAAGCATATATGCTGTTCTTTATATTGTGTAAAGATGAATGCTTAATTTTATACCATTTAAAATAATCCTTTGATTTTTTTAACCTAAAGTCTGCAGATAAATCTATTAATATATTCCTCTTTAATAATAAATTAGATATTTTTTGTGCTTCGCCATTAGGTAAAGCTGTAAAAATAATATCAACTTCTTCTAAATATTTTTTTTGGAATTTAATTATTCTAGGTATTTTTTTATTTTTAAGTTTTGGTTCATAGTATGAAATTTTTTTTCCAATAGATGAACTACCACACAAATATTTTATCTTAACATTTTTGTGATTTATTAATAATTTGACAAGTTGTGTACCTATATAACCAGTAGCACCAAAAATTAATACATTAAGCTTTGACATAATTTAATATAACAGTTGTGATTAAAAAAGATATTATCTTTTAGAAAACTGGAAGCTTCTTCTAGCTTTCCTGTGACCGTATTTTTTTCTCTCAACGGCTCTAGAGTCTCTGGTTGTTAATTTTTCTTTTTTTAAAGCTGATTTTAACTCAGGATCAAATTGCAGCAAAGCTTTTGAAATTCCAAGAACCATTGCTCCTGCCTGACCTGTGTGTCCTCCTCCTTTAACACTGCATCTAACATCATAAGAAGTGGGCTGGTTAATAATTTCAAATGGTCTTAATAGCTGCATTTTATGATTATCTCGTTTAAAATATTCATCATAGTTTTTTCCATTTACAAGAATCTTTCCTGAACCCTTCGTAAGCCAAATTTTAGCAATAGATTTTTTTCTTCTACCTGTAGAGTACTTACTGTCTTTAAAATTTATTTGAGGTTCAGACATTATTCAGCTCTTATGTTTTTTCTATTAAGTTTTGATAAATCTAAAATTTTAGGATTTTGAGATGAATGTGGATGTTCATTACCTTTGTAAATTTTTAATTTGTTTAATTGTTTTTTTCCTAAAGCTCCACCTGGCAACATTCTTTTTACAGCTAGTTTTAATGTTTCTTCAGGCTTTTTTTTATATAATTTTTCAGGAGTAGTTTCTTTAATACCTCCTGGATGACCTGTGTGTTTATAATATATTTTTTCCTGAAATTTTTTACCAGTAAATTTTATTTGTTCTATATTTTTTACAACAACAAAATCTCCATGGTCCATATGAGGAGAAAAAGTATTTTTATTTTTTCCTCTAATTATTTTAGAAATTATAGCTGCTAATCTACCAACCACAGCATTTTTAGCATCAATTTCATACCATGAATTTTCAACTTCTGCTTTTTTTACAAATTTTGTCATAAGAATGCGCATAAATACTGAGATTTATACATAAAGTCAATTTTAAAGTCTCAATTTGACTTGAATTCATGCGCTTATTTTAGTTAAATTATAATAATTAAATTAATTGAGAGGTAATAATGTCAAAAAATATAAAAAATCCGGAAACAATAGCTTTACATGGTGGTGATTATAGAAGTGATCCAGCTACTACTGCTGTTGCAGTTCCAGTTTATAGAACAACATCGTATCAATTTAAAGATACTGAAAATGCAGCAAATCTATTCGCATTAAAAGAGTTCGGTAACATATATACAAGGATAATGAATCCAACTAACGATGTGCTTGAAAAAAGAGTTGCAGCATTAGAAGGTGGACTTGCTTGCGTTACTGTTGGGTCAGGTCAAGCGGCATCAACATTTGCTATAATGAATGTGTGCCAATCTGGTGATAATTTCATTAGTTCAACAGATTTATATGGGGGAACAGTTAACCTTTTCACTCATACATTAAAAAAACTAGGTATCGAATGTAGATATGCAGATCCATCAGATCCGAAAAATTTTGAAAAACTGATTGATGAAAAAACAAGATGCTTTTACGCCGAAACTTTGCCTAATCCTTACTTGAGAGTTTTTCCTATTAAGGAAGTGGCAGATATTGGAAGAAAACATAATATACCATTAATTATGGACAACACAGCCGCTCCAGTAATTTGTAAACCAATTGAACATGGTGCAGCTGTAGTTGTTCATTCATTAACTAAATTCATCGGTGGTCATGGTACTGTTATCGGTGGTTGTTTAGTTGATGGAGGTAATTTTGATTGGACTGCTAATCCAAAAAGACAACCAATGTTTAATGAACCTGATGCAAGTTATGGAGGTGCAGTTTGGGGTGAAGTAGTTCCTCAATTAACTGGTGCTAATGTTTCATTTGCGGTAAGAGCCCGTGTGTGTTTGTTAAGAGATTTAGGAGCACCTTTAGCGCCTGATAATGCTTGGGGTATTATACAAGGATTAGAAACAGCTCCATTAAGAATGAAACAACACTGTTCAAATGCAGAAAAAGTTGTAGATTTTTTAAACAAACATAAAAATGTTGAAAGAGTTATTTATCCTACACTTCACAAAGGTGACTTAGCTGCTAGAGCGAAAAAATATTTCAAAGGTGGAAATGGAGCTTTAGTTGGAATTGAAGTTAAAGGTGGTGTGGAAGCAGGTAAAAAATTTATTGAAGCTTTAAAAATGTTTTACCATGTTGCAAACATAGGTGATGCAAGAAGTCTAGCAATACATCCTGCTACAACAACTCATAGTCAATTAACTTCTGAAGAGTTGCTTGCTGCTGGTGTAACACCAGGTTATGTTAGGTTGTCAATTGGTATCGAGCATCCAGATGATATTATTGCTGATTTAGATCAGGCATTAACGGCTTCAGGCAAACCTAGTTTGAAGGCTGTAAGCTAGAGTTAGAATTTAAATATATTAAATAAATATTTGAACTAACTAGAAAAATTGAACTTATTTGGTGCATGGATGCAATAAAAATCTGTGCACCATAAAGAATAGTAAGAATTCCCAAAATAATCTGAATTAACAAAATAAGACCAACTATTTTAATTGTCTTATAAAAATCAATTAATTTATTTTTATAAACTTTAAAAAACAAATAAACATAAAAAAATAAAATAAGATAAGCCATGTTTCTATGAATAAACTGAACTATGGATGGATCGTTAAATATATTTCTGCTAAATAATTCAATTATTTTACTATCATCAGGAAAATATGATGAACCCATCAGTGGCCAAGTATTATAAATTGTCCCTGCATCCATTCCAGAAACAAAAGCTCCAATTATAATTTGACAAAAAACTAAAAATAAAAAACAAATTGGAAAAAAATTATTAATATTATTAGTAGGTAAATTTAAATCTTTTGTTTGTAAAAAAGACCACAAAATCAAAGATAAAATAATAAATGCAATTATTAAATGAAGAGCTAATCTATAATGACTTACGTCTACTCTATCAACTAAACCGCTAGATACCATATACCATCCAATAAATCCCTGAAAACAAATGAGAAAAAAAATAAAATAAAGCATTTTTAATTTTTTAAAACCTAATTTAAATGTGAAATAAATAAGTGGTATTATAAAAGAAATGCCAATTAAACGTCCAAGAAATCTATGTATCCATTCCCACCAAAAAATAACTTTAAATTCATTTAAAGTCATTGAAAAGTTTTGCAAAGTATATTCAGGTATTTGTTTGTACAAATTAAAGTAATTATTCCAATCCTCACTATTTATCGGAGGTAGGAAACCCGCAAATAATTCCCACTCTGTTATAGAAAGACCCGAGTCGGTTAATCTAGTTAAACCCCCCACTACAATCATTATAGAAATAATCAAAAACATGGCAGCTAACCAATAAGAAATATATTTTTTAGTTAGTTTATTATCTATGTACATATATAAATAAATATATTAATTATTAATAAATCCAATTGTATAAATGTCGCCTAAAAACAAAATAAAACTTAATTTACTAAGAAAAAAATTAGATAAATTAGATTCTCAATTACTTAAAATCATCAAGAAAAGAAGTGAAATTATCAAAAGTGTTTTATTATTAAAAAAATATAAAAATGAAATAATAGATAAAAGACGTATTTCTACAATTCTAAAAAAAATAAAGAAAGAATCGATAAAAAGAAATATTGATACAAAAGTAACCAATCGTATATGGAAAAATATGATATGGGCTTATATAGATTTTGAAAACAGAAAGTTTAAAAAAAAATAATTACTTACTATGAGGAGGCAATTTTTTTTCAACAAAAACTTCGTGCTTTCTTGTTGATGGATTATACTTTTTTGCCTTTAATTTAACTTTAGCTTTTTCACCACCAGCTGGTTTTTTTACATAATAAAAAAAAGAACTATCTGGTTTATTTTCAGGTACAAGCCGTACTTTAACGTGAGTTTTTTTTGCCATAATTATTTAATTCTTTTAATATCTTTAATTAAATTTGAGATATTAATTAATTTTTTTTTAATTTTTTTACTGTCAACGCTTATAGAGTTTTTTTTATTTTCGTCAAGTTCTATAGGGTTCGGATTATCTAAAATTTTTCTAGCGCCATTAATAGTTAATCCCTTTTCTTTTAACAGATATTTAATTTTTTTTAAAATATTCACTGCTTTTGGGTCATAATATCTTCTATTTCCTGATAGTTTTTTCGGTCTTAATTGCTTAAATTCTTTTTCCCAAAATCTAATTGTATGGGTATTTAGTTTTCCATCTCTAGAATTAACCAAATTTAATAATTTTGCAACTTCACTAATTGATTTGTAGGCTTTATCGTCTTTATTCATTTTAAGTTAAATTTATAAAAGCTTTAAATTCTTTCGATGGTTTAAATAATATTACATTTCGTTTTGATATAGTTTTTTTTTCTCTTGTTAATGGATTTCTACCAATTCTACTTTTTTTGTTTCTCAAGCTAAAAGTTCCAAAGTTTGATATTTTGATTTTTTTATTTTGTTTTAAATTATTAATTAACAAGTTCAGTAAATCCTCAAGTAAGTTTTCCGAAATTTTTTTTGAAAAACCAATTTGCATATATATTGAATTAATTATATTTTTTTTTGTTATATTAACTCTCATTAATCAATATTATTTTTTATTTTTTCTATTAAATTAGCCTTAACAATTTTGCTGCATACACTTAGTGAGTTCGAAAATCCTAAATAGTCAGTAGCTCCATGACTTTTTACTACTGGTGAGTCTAAGCCTATAAAAATTGCTCCATTATATAATCTTGGGTCCAGTCTCTTTTTGAAATTATTTAGATTTTTAATATTTATCAAGGCTGAAAGTTTTCCTACCAAAGATTTTGTCATTGCCTTTTTTAACTCTGCTGTAATGAAATTTGCTGTTCCTTCGGCGGTTTTAAGCGCAACATTTCCCGTGAAGCCATCTGCAACAATAACATTTACATCACCATCCATTAACTTATTTCCTTCGATATAACCTTTAAATTCAAATTCTTTACTTTTTTTATTTGATAGATTTTGGTATGTGCTTTTAATTATATCATTACCTTTAATTTCTTCAGAACCAATATTCAATAAAGCCACTTTCGGAAATTCATCTGGATACAGAGATTTTAACAAGGAAGCTCCCATTATGCTAAAATCAACTAAATTTTTTTCACTACATTCTATATTAGCTCCTAAATCTAAAACTACGCTCATGCCTTTTTTATTAGGCCAAAGCGCTGATAATGCTGGTTTGTCAATATTTGGTATCATTTCAAGATTAAGTTTTGCTATAACGAACAGTGCTCCCGTATTACCTGCAGATATAACTATGTCGGCTTTTTTATTTTTTACACTGTCGATTGCAAGCCACATGCTAGTTTTATTACCTTTTTTTGCTGCTACTAAGGGTGTATCAGTATCTTCAACTATATCATTAGCCTCAATTATTTCATAAATAGTTTCATCAAATGTTTTTGGAATAAACTTTTCAATTTTATTTTTAATACCAAAAATCTTATAAAAAGTATTTTTGTTTTCGCTGAAATGATGAATAATTCCATCTATAATTTTTTTAGGAGCATTCTCTCCACCCATTGCATCAACTGCAATTATTATTTTTTTTTTCATAGTTTTTATTTTTTAAAGATAATTATTCTTTAGGGTCTAAAATTTGTCGCCCTTTATACATTCCAGTTTTTAAATCTAAATGATGAGATAATCTATATTCGCCAGATTTTTTATCCTCAATAACATTTTTTGAAGAAAATTTAATATGGGATCTTCTTTTTCCTGCTCTTGAAGGTGATGTTTTTCTTTTCGGGACAGCCATAAATTTTTATTTAATTAATCTTTTTATACATTTATAAATGAATTTAAAGTACTATTTGACAATTTTAACATATAATTATCAAAATAATCAACTAAATCATTAGGTTCAATATCAAGGTATAAATAATTCTTTAATATTTCATTTTTTTCAAATTTTGACATATTAGACCAGTTGTCAATCTTTGCTAAAATATCATAAAAAACATTAACATAAGTTTTCATTTTTTTATTAATTGATGCATCACCATAACCTATTTCTCTTATAGAGACCTCTAAATGTCGAAATATAAAATCGAATATATTTTGAAGAGTTTTCTTATCACTATTATTTTTAAAAATCTTTAAAAAAAAGGCAAAATGGAAAAGAAACATCATTAATCTGTCTGAAAAACTATCTTCTTTAGATAAGTATTTGTAAAGTTCTTTATTTCTAGTTAAATTGACTAAATTATTATAAATATTTATATACTTATTATTCATGAATAAAATTTTATTTTTTATAATTATTTTTTTTATTTCAAATTGCTCATTAAATAAAGTGGTAAAACATCATGGTGTTCCTTTCTTAGAAAAAAAACAACAAAAATTAACACTTCATAGTTCAAACAAAAATGATATAACAAAATTACTAGGGCCACCATCTACTAAAAGCACCTTTGATAATGATTTATGGGTATATATTGAGAGAAAAACAACAAATTCAACTCGTTTATTAAAATTTGGTCAAAGAGAGCTCTTAATAAATAATGTTCTTATACTTGAACTAGATACTAAAGGTATGCTCGTAAAAAAAGATTTTTATAATAAAGAAAATATGGAAAAATTAAAATTTTCTAAAGATATAACTCAAATATCTTATAACAAAAGATCTTTTGTTTATGATTTCCTTTCAAGTATGAGGCAAAAAATTAATGACCCTCTTGGAAAAAGAAAAAAAGGTAAATCCAAATATTAACCAGCAATTACTGCTAATAACAATAAAGCCACTATGTTAGTAATTTTTATCATTGGATTTACTGCAGGACCTGCTGTATCCTTATAAGGATCACCTACAGTATCACCAGTTACTGCGGCTTTGTGTGCTTCTGAACCTTTTCCACCAAAATTTCCATCTTCGATGTATTTTTTCGCGTTATCCCATGCACCACCACCAGCTGTCATCGATATAGCAACAAACAAACCAGTAATTATTACACCTAACAACATAGCACCTACGGAAGATAGTGCTGCTACTTGTCCACCAATAGGTAGAATAAATAAATATAAAACGATTGGTGATAAAACTGGAAGTAAGGATGGTACAATCATTTCTTTTATAGCTGCTTTTGTTAACAAATCAACTAACCTTCCATAATCAGGTTTTGCTTTTCTTTTCATAATACCCGGAATTTTTTTAAATTGTCTTCTAACTTCAATCACAACAGCACCACCGGCTCTTCCTACAGCTTGCATACCCATAGATCCAAATAAATAAGGTAGCATGCCCCCGACTAACAAGCCAACTACTACAAAAGGATTTGATAAATCAAATGTAACAATTATTCCTTCTAAATTAGATCCTGCAACTTTTGAAAAATGTTTGATATCTTCTGTATATGCAGCAAATAAAACGAGCGCTCCTAATCCAGCAGAACCAATTGCATAACCTTTTGTAACAGCTTTTGTAGTATTGCCGACAGCGTCTAATGCATCAGTAGTTTTTCTTACATTTTTTGGTAAATTAGACATTTCAGCAATTCCACCAGCATTATCTGTAACAGGCCCATATGCATCAAGAGCAACAACCATCCCAGCTAAAGCTAACATTGTAGTTACAGCTATAGCTATACCGAACAGACCTGCAATATAATTTGTTAACAATATACCGCCAACAATAATTAAAGCAGGTATAGCTGTTGCTTCCATTGAAACTGCTAAACCTTGAATTACATTAGTCCCATGTCCAGTTGTAGATGAAGAAGCTACACTTTTTACAGGTCTATAGTTAGTTCCTGTATAATATTCAGTAACCCATATCAGTAAACCAGTTATTACTAAACCTATAACGCCACAAATATATAAACTCATTCCTGAAAAAGATTTATTAGAAATTTTATAAATATTATCTAAACCTAAAACATGATCCGTAATTGGGTATAAAATTACCAAAGATGAGATTGCAGTTACTACAAAGCCCTTATATAGGGCAGCCATAATATTTTTAGATTTTCCTAATTTAACAAAAAAAGTTCCAAATATCGAAGTTAAAATACAAGCTCCTCCTATAGATAACGGATAGATCATCATGTTAAGATCTCCATGAAAAAATATTGAAGATAGAACCATAGTAGCTACTATAGTTACAGCATATGTTTCAAATAGATCTGCAGCCATACCAGCACAATCGCCAACATTATCTCCTACATTATCGGCTATTACAGCCGGATTTCTAGGATCGTCTTCAGGAATACCTGCTTCAACTTTTCCAACTAAATCTGCTCCTACATCAGCACCTTTTGTAAAAATTCCTCCACCAAGTCTTGCAAATATTGAAATTAAAGAGGCACCAAAACCTAATGCAACTAAAGCATTTACAATCTCTCTTTCTTCGACACCAAAAGATAATAATAAATAATAATAAACAGCTATTGCTAAAAGCGCTAAGCCTGCCACTAACATTCCGGTAACTGCACCAGATTTAAATGCTAAAGAAAGACCTTGGGATAATCCTTTTCTTGAAGCTTCAGCTGTTCGTACATTTGCTTGTACTGATACTAGCATACCAACATATCCCGCTATTCCTGATAACGTTGCTCCAATTAAATAACCCAGTCCTACCAAAATACTAAATGCATAACTAATAATAATAAGTACGACTACGCCGACAACTGCTATTGTCTTATATTGTCTATTTAAATAAGCTTTTGCACCAACTTGTATAGCTGAGGCTATTTCTTGCATTTTAGTGTTTCCAGGGCTAGAATTTAAAATATTTTTACCTGTTAAATAACCATAAACTATTGATAGTAAACCTGCTAAAATGATAATTTGAAGTATAAATGAGACTGAAGCTTCCATAATTCCTTTAATTCTAAGTTAATTTGTAATTATTAAAAAACGCACATTACAAAAAAAAGAGTAAAAGGCAATGTTTAACTTCTCAAAACTTATGTGAATAACCTTTAAAATTAGATATATTTAGGGACTTATTGTCCAGTTTTAATGAATTTTTTTTATAACCAGCATTTATTTTACCAATAATTGTAACTTTTTGATTAAATTTATTTGTAATTGATTTAATTAAAGACCTTTTTTTTGAAGGTGCTGTAAATAACATTTGATAATCTTCACCACTAAAAATGAATTTATGTTTTTTTTTATTATATTTTTTTAAATAAAACTGCAAATTTTTTGATGTAGGAATCTTATTGATACTAACTTCAAATGATAATTTTTGATTGTTAATAAGTTTAGCTAAATCAGAAATTAAACCATCAGATACATCAATAGAAGTGTTTGCAAATTTATGCAGCTCCTTAGAAATTTTATAAGGTAAACTTGGACAATAAAACTTATTAATAAAATATTTTTTTAATTTTGATACAACTTTAATTTTCTTTTTTAAAATTTTTAATCCAAGAAAACTATCACCTATGTTGCCTGTGACGTATATATCATCATTTAACTTAGCTTTATTTCTCAAGATAATACCTTTAGAAAAACCAATAGTTGATACTGAAAACGATACTTTTTTAGAATTAGTAGTATCACCACCTGAAAGTTTCAAATTATACTTTTTTTGTTCCTGATTTAAGGATTTTGAAATTTTTTTCAGATTTTTTTTAGTGAATTTGTTTTTGTTCCCACTGGCTGAAATAAAATAATATTCAGGGGTAACCCCCTTAACTATAAGATCTGAAATAGAAGATCTTAAAATTTTTTTAATTACTAAATGAGGAAGTTTAAAATCAGGAAAATGAACACCTTCATTATAAGTATCAATAGATACTGCTAAATTTCTTTTTTTATCAAAAAATACGTCATCATTTAATTTTTTTGCACCGGGATTGTTGTTAGAGATTTTTTGAAAATATTTTTTTATTAATACAAATTCATCCATTAGAATTTCTTATTTTTTTAGATATTTTATCAAGTATAGCATTTAAATAACGTGTTTGAGATTTATCCAAAAAGTAATTTGATGCATTCAAATACTCTTTGATAATTATGTTAACTGAGGTTTTTGGCCTATACAAAAATTCAAATATAGCTGATTTAATTATAACCTGGAAAACTTTATCTAAATTTTTTATATTTATATCTAAATTAAGATGAATTTTAATTTCATCATTAATAACTTCGTCTCTTTCGATTGTACCATTTACAACATCTTTAATAAATTTTTTAAATCTGTGTTTGGGAAAAGTTAAATTTTCTTCATCATTAAAAAATTTTCCATAGAGTTTTTGAATTACAATTACTCTTGGGTTGTTTTTTGGAGCATGTTGTAAGGGCATAATTATAGAGATAAAACTGAAATTACAGCTTGAGCTGCTTCTTCACCTTTTTTTCCTCTAGCTCTTGCTTGATTAGAGTTTAAACATGTAATAATACCATTTCCAATTGGTTTTTTATATTCAACAGATAAATTCATAATAGCTTGAGTAGCTGCTGTTGAAATGAAATCAAAATGAGGTGTTTCACCTTTTATGACACATCCTAATGCGATAAATGCGTCATACTTTTTAATATTTTTTGAGATAACTACTGGAATTTCAAAAACGCCCGGTACATTCAAAACTTTTACTGAATATTTTTTCGATATTTTTGACTTTGCGGAATCTAATAAAGTTAATGATATATCCTTATAATAATTTGCAGCTACGATTAATATTTTTTTCATTTAATTATTTCTTGTTTAACTATTTTGATGCCATAACCATCCAAGCCAACCACTTTTTTTTTGGATCTTGTAACTAATATCATATTTTTAATATTTAATGATTTAATTATTTGTGCTCCTATACCGTAATTTTTTATAAGCTTATCTTGACCTTTTTTATAAAATTTAGTGCTTTTATAATCTCTTAGTGTTTGTGATACTGATTTAAGGTTCGTATCTCTAATAAAAATTAAGACACATTCTTTATAATTTTTAAAATGTTTTAATGTTCGACTAAATGAATTAGGTAATTTTTGCCCCATTAAATAATTTTGAACTATATTTGATGACACTACTCTAACTCTTGGATTTTTATTTTTTTTTAAATCACCTTTAATTAGAGCAAAATTTTCAGATCCGTCTAAAACATTTTCAAATATTTTAATTTTATATTTTTGATTTTTAATTAAAATTCGTTCTGTCTTTTTAAATTTAATAAGTTTCTCCTTTTTAAGTCTATAGGCTATTAAATCGTCAATTCTTCCAATTTTTAATTTATGCTTTATTGCAAATTTAAATAATTCAGAACCTTTAGCCATTACGCCTTTATCATTCATAATTTCACATATTACAGCTGAAGGATTTTTTTTAGCCAACTTTGCAATATCTACAGAAGCTTCTGTGTGACCAGCCCTAACTAAAACTCCACCTTCTTTTGAAATAATAGGAAATATATGTCCTGGGGAAACAATTTCGTTTTTTTTAACATTAGATTTAATTGCAGTTTTGATTGTTACAGATCTGTCTTTTGCAGAAATTCCAGTTGTAACTCCTTTGCGTGCTTCAATTGAAACTGTAAATGCTGTTTGATTTCGAGATTTATTTATAGGAGACATTAATGATAAATTAAGTTTTTTTGCTTGTTTATTTGTTAAAGAAAGACAAATTAAACCACGACCATACTTTGCCATGAAGTTTATATTTTTTTGTGAAACATTAACTGCTGGTATAACAAGATCTCCTTCATTTTCTCTATTTTCATCATCAACAAGAATATACATTCCACCCTTTTTTGCGATATTTATAATAGATTCTATTGGAGTAAAGTTTCTTTTTTTCATTTAAAATAATTTCTTACATATTTTGAAAGTATGTCTATTTCGATATTAACTAAATCATTTTTTTTAATTTTACATAAATTAGTAAGTTTTAAAGTGTGTGGGATAACCCAGACCTGAAAACCTTTTTGTGTTTTTCTTGATATAGTTAATGAAATTCCATTTATAGCAATTGATGCTTTTTCAATTAGATTTTTTCTTTCTTTTCTATTCGTTAAAAAATCAAATAAATAAGATTTATCAATTTTTCTTATGAAATTTACCTTAGAGATACAATCAATATGACCTTGAACTATATGGCCAGAAATTTTATTTCCATATTTTAAAGATGTTTCAATGTTTATGTAATCACCAACTTTAACTTTTTTAAATTTTGATCTTTTCAAAGTTTCGTTAGATAAATAAAATTCCATTACTTTATTGCGTAAACTGACTAGCGTCAAACAGACTCCATCACAACAAATTGACATTCCAATATCTTTTTTTGAAACTTTAATATTTGAAAAAATAAAGATATTAATTCCTTTTTGTCTTTTTAATATCTTTCTAACAATACCTTGATTTAAAATTATTCCGTTAAACATTTTTTTAGTAATAGTGCATTAATTTATCTTTATCTAGATATGTATTAACAAAATCTTTATTTTTAAAATTTTTATCTAATTTCCTTTTTATGTCTAAAACGTTAATTTTTTCACGATAATTAAGCATTTTGTTGCTTCTATAAAAATAAAATTCATTAAATAAACTTTTTGATAGCAATTTTCTTGTTAATTGGCTTCCACTTTCAACTAAAACACTATGAATTCCTAGTTTATAAATCTTTTTAAAAATTTTTTTTAAATCAAAATAATTAGTTTCTTCAGTTTTAAAGTATATTAATTTAACGCCATTTTTTTTAAGTTTTTTAATTTTTAAAAGATTATTGGAGTTATGAAATATTAGAACTTTACTTTTAGCTGAATTTTTAACAATTAAAGTATTCAATTTTATTTTTAAATCTTTATCTATAACTATTATTATTGGAGAAAATTTTTCTAGCCCGTTTATTCTACAATTTAATTTCGGATTATCAGCATTGATTGTTTTATACGATGTTAATAATCCTTGATTTTTTGATCTTAATTGATGAGAAGTCATTCTAGAGTATTGATTGGTAATGTATTTATTACCTTTTTCAATTAATAAATTATAAGAACTTGCAAGCTTACCTGTAACATAGGGAAAATTATTTTTTTTAGTAAAATTATATTTTTTATATATTTTATTAGCTTGATTTTTTAACAATCCTGATTTGGTAATAATTTTATTTGAAATTAAAATTTTTTTTGATCTTTTAAATGATCTAGAATCTTTGTCATCGATTGAATAAATTACTTTTTTTACTTTAGCTTTTATTAGTGCTTTTGTGCATGGTGGAGTTTTGCCATAATGCGAGCAAGGCTCTAAAGTTACATAAACTGTCGCTCCTTTATTGTTTTTCCTATTATTTTTTAATGCGATAGTTTCTGCATGAGGTCTACCATTAATATTCGTGGCCCCAAATGATAATATTTTATCATTTTTAACAATCACGCATCCAACAGAAGGGTTTGATCCTGTATATCCACTTCTATTAGCTGCTAAGTTAATAGCAATTTTCATGAAGTAACGATCTTTACTGGTAAATTTATCTTTTTTTGTAGACATCTAACCTGTCCACAAATTGAACGAAATCTTTTTCTTCTCTAAAATTTCTATAAACAGAGGCAAATCTAACATACGCTACAGGGTCTATTTCCTTCAAACCTTCCATAACCATTGTGCCAATTGTATTACTTGAAATCTCCGCTTGACCTAACTCTTCAAGAGATCTAGAAATTTTGCTTATAAACTTTTCTACAGTTTCGGTATCTATTGGTCTTTTTTTTAATGCTATAAATATAGATTTTGCCAATTTATCTCTATCAAAAGTAGATTTTCTTCCACTTTTTTTAACAACCATTAATTCTCTAAATTGAACTCTTTCAAATGTTGTAAATCTGTGACCACAAACACATAATCTTCTTCTTCTTATTGCCGTTCCATCTTCTGTAGGACGGGAGTCAACAACTGAGGTCTCGCCTTTTTTACATGTAGAGCAAATCATTATCTTAAATTTTTATATATTGGAAATTTTGAGCAAAGTTCAACGACTTCTTTTCTCACTTCATTTTCAATTTTACTATTATCTTCTGGATTAGATGATAATCCTTTAACTGTTTTAGTAATTAATTCACCTACTTTTTCAAATTCTTTTAAGCCAAATCCTCTAGTTGTTGCTGCTTGCGTTCCTAATCTTATTCCAGATGTGATCATTGGGCTTTCGTTATCAAATGGAATTCCATTTTTATTGCAGGTAATGTTTGCTCTTGAAAGACTTTCGGCTGCTAAATTACCTTTAACTTTAAAAGGTCTTAAATCAACTAACATTAAGTGAGAGTCTGTTCCTCCAGAATAAATTTTAAAACCATTATTTTTAAGTGTCTCTGATAAAATTTTTGCGTTAGCAAGCACAGATTTTATATAAACTTTAAATTCTGGTTTTAACGCTTCTAAAAACCCGGCAGCTTTAGCAGCAATGATATGCATTAATGGGCCACCTTGATATCCAGGAAAAACTGCAGTATTAAATTTTTTTGCAAGATCTTCATGGTTTGTTAAAATAATTCCACCTCTTGCACTTCTAAAAACTTTATGAGTTGTTGACGTAACAACATGAGCATGATCGCAAGGATTAGGATAACCCTTACCGGCTACTAAACCTGAGAAGTGAGCCATATCAACCATCAAGTAGGCTCCAACTTTATCTGCTATTTCTCTAAATCTTTTAAAATCTATAACTCTTGAATAAGCACTCCCACCAGCAATTATGAGTTTGGGTTTGTGTTCTAAAGCAATTTTTTCAACGTTATCATAGTCAATAAGTTCTGAATCTTTATCCACATCATAACTAATTGCGTTAAACCACTTACCTGACATTGAAATTTTTAATCCATGAGTTATGTGACCACCAGAATTTAAACTCATTCCCATGAAAGTATCACCGGGTTTCAATAATGCTAAGAATACTGCACCATTAGCTTGTGCCCCAGAATGTGGTTGAGCATTAGCAAATTTACAATCAAATAATTTTTTTAATCTTTCTATTGCTAAAGTTTCTGCAACATCTACATGTTCACATCCATTATAATATCTTTTACCTGGATAACCTTCTGCATATTTATTTGTTAAAACTGAACCTTGAGCCTCCAAGACAGCTTGAGAAACAATATTTTCTGAAGCTATAAGTTCAATATGTTCTTGTTGTCTTTTTAATTCATCGCTAATAGCCTTATATAATTCAGGATCAGCTTTAGACAGACTGTCTTCAAAAAAACCTTTGTATTGATCGTTTATATATTGACCTTCACTAGACATAATTAAATTTTTCTAACTCTTCTTAAGTGTCTACCACCTTCAAATTTTGTTCTCAAAAAGATTTTTATTAAATTAATTGCTTTACTTTTATTAATCAATCTTTCACCCAATGTAATGATATTTGCGTTATTATGCAATCGTGATAATTTAGTGTTTTTTATGCTGTAACATAAAGCCGCTCTTATATTTTTTGTTTTATTTGCTGAGATTGCCATTCCCATCCCTGATCCACATATAAGAATACCAAAACTTCCTTTATTTGAAGCTACTCTTTTTGATAATTTTTTTGCATAATCTGGGTAATCAACTGAATTATTTGAATTTGGGCCCAAATCAATAATTTTTTGTAATTTTGAAAATTTACTAACTACGCTACTTTTTAAATTATAGCCTGCGTGATCTGATGCAATAAAAATCTTTTTCAAGTTAAGTAAATTTATAAACTAAAACTAATTAAATTTATAGTCCAAAACACATGCAACTAAATGGACTCTATTTTCTTCTCCACCATTAAATGCATTGTGATATTTTAAGTTATTAGTAACCCACACAGATCCATCGGCGGGCATATGATGAGCAACTTTATCAATAACCATAATAGCTCCAGGATTAGTATATATTGGAATATGAAGTCTTGGTTCAGGATCTCTATGCCAACTTAATGTTGATCTTGGTTCTTTTAAAAGCAACCGAACTCTACCTAATTTATATATCTTTGATAACTTATCATAAATTTCTTTAAAGTATGTATGTTCAAAATCTTTGACAAATTCAGTGTATTTGCTTTCATTAATTGAAACATCTCTTGACACTTCTATCCCTGAAGAGTCGGGTTTTGTCCAATAAACTCCTCGTGCTTTATTTCCTTTAATTGAATCAGGGTCACCCGGTATTTGATTTAATGGTACAGCTGCAAAATGAGGTATTCCTAAGCTAGTATCAAAGCCCTTAATTTTTAAAACTTCATTACAAGCTTCTCTAAGCTTAATAATGTCAAATTTAATTTCTTGTTTTTGAAAATCACCGAACATTTCAGGTTTTTCTGTTTTTTTTACTGATGCTAGGTTGTTCATGCGTTTAAATAAATACTTTATTTATAATTATAATACATATAACTTTTGTCGCATATAAAAAATTTGTTGAGAATGATTATCACTGGAAAATACCCAAATTTAAGGCTTAGGAGAAATAGAAAATTTGATTGGACAAGAAGATTAATAGAAGAATCAAGTCTATCATCTAATGATTTCATATTGCCAATTTTTTTAATTGATGGAAAAAACAAAATTCAAACAATAAAAGCGATGCCTGGCGTATATAGATATAGTATCAATAAATTAAACAGAATAATTGATAAAGCAATATCTCTAAAAATACCAATGGTCGCTTTATTCCCTTATACTAATTCTAAATTAAAAGATAAATTCGGATCTGAGGCTTTAAATGAAAACAATCTAGTATGTAAAGCTATTAGATACATTAAAAAAAAATATAAAAATGAAATTGGAATAATGTGCGATGTTGCATTAGACCCTTATACTTCTCATGGTCACGATGGTATAATTAAATCTGGTTACGTAGATAACGATGGAACGAATGAAATTTTGATTAAACAAGCCTTACTACAAGCACAGATGGGTTGTGATGTAATTGCTCCATCCGATATGATGGATGGGAGAATTGGCAAAATAAGAAAAGTTTTAGATAAAAATGGACATGAATTAATTCAAATACTTTCCTATGCAGTTAAATATGCTTCAAATTTTTATAGCCCATTTAGAAACGCTGTCGGATCAAATAATTTACTTAAAAGTGACAAAAAGAATTATCAAATGGATTTTAGAAATAATAATGAAGCCTTAAGAGAAGTGGCCTTAGATATTAAAGAAGGGGCTGATATAGTTATGGTTAAACCGGGCTTACCATATTTAGATATTATTAGATCAGTAAGAAACAATTTTAAAATTCCAGTTTTTGCTTATCAAGTATCTGGAGAATATAGTTTGATGGAAAACGCTATAAAAAAGAAAATTATTAACAAAAACGCTGTATTAGAAAACTTAATTTCATTTAAAAGAGCTGGTGCGACTGCAATAGTGTCATATTATGCTGATAGAATTAAAGATTTTTTAAATTATTAAAAAAATCTGATCTAGCTATTGGATAATTAATATTATTTGGTTTTAATATACTTTTTTCCATGTAATCACTAACAAGTTTTAAACCTTTCAATAAATCATCTTTATTAAATTTATCACTATCCTTATCAACTAAAAAATTAGGTACTAGCTTTTTTTCTTTTTCAGATTTTACATAATATTGATTTTTATTATTTTTGATTTCATGACTTACCAAATTTTCTATTTCAAGATCATAACCAATAAGTTTTAAAAACTTAAGTTCCCATAATATATATTCTTTTACCCAGTTTTTATTTTTTAAAATTAAAAAAAATTCATCAATTAAATTAAATATTTTATAATTTTCTTGTGACTCTACTGTTAATAATTTTATTAGATTTAATGCTGAGGAAATACATAATAATTTATTTTTATTATCAAAATATAAAGGAGTAAATGCTTTTAAAATTTCAATTTTAAAATAACCTAGTTTATTATCATTTTTATAATTATAATTAACATGAAATTTATTACCAATTTGTAAATAACTTTTAATTTTTTTTGAAGTTGCTCCAAATATAATGCCGCTGCACTTGCCATTATTTTCGGTGAAAATTTCAGCTATGACAGAATTTTCGTTATATCTGTTTTTTGATAATAAAAACCCTAAATCATCCCAATACATTATTTACCTATATTTTCTAATAATAACTTTGCTGCTTTTTGTTGTGCATCTTTTTTTGATGTTCCATCAGCCGAAATAAATTTTGAATTTTTAAGTTTAACTGCGACTTTAAAAGTTGGCTTATGTCTAGGTCCCGAATTTTCTATTAATTTATATATAGGTAAACATTTAAATTTTTTAAGTGAATACTCTTGAAGCCTTGTTTTTGAATCTATTACGGTAATGGACGTGTTTTCTAAATGTGGTTTCCAAATTCTTAAGATGAACTTTTCAGCTATATTTAAATTTTGATCGAGATAAATTGCACCAATTAAAGATTCGCAACAGTCTGAAACTATTTTGTTTTCAATTTTTATTTTATTTTTTTTTGAACTCCCCACTAGTATAAATTCTTCTAAACCTAAAAATTTCCCAATATTAAGACATTTTTCTTTATTCACTAATGAAGCTAATTTTTTATCTAAAGAACCAACTTTATCTTTAGGATACATTTCTAAAAGTTTGTTAGATATGGTTAAACCTAATATACGATCACCCAAAAATTCAAGTTTTTCATAATTATCAATTGGATTGCGACTTTTATGGGTTAAACATCTAGCTAATAATTTTATATTTTTAAATTTTATACTTATTTTTTTTTCAAGTTTGTTTAAATGATTGTGCATTATTTTATTTTTTTAAAAAAACGATTAAAGCGTATTATTTCATTCCATTTCCAAAATTTAAATATACTTCCTTTTTTATAATCGGATGAAAAAAATATAAATCTTGCTTTTCCAACAAGATTGTTTTCGTGAACGTAACCAACGCTGGATAAAAATCTACTATCTTTTGAACAATCTCTATTATCTCCTAAAAAAAAATAATGTTTCGGTGGAACAATAAATTTATCAGTATTTTGAAAACTATATTCACTATTGTAAACTGACACATATTTAACTGAATTAGGTAATTTTTCTTCAAAGGTATTAACAGGCAATATTTTATTTCCACAATAAATTTTATCATTAGTAGCAATTCGCGTTTTCAAAACTTGGTTTCTATTTATAAACAAGTCTCCATCAATAAATTGAATTAAATCACCAGGAAGTCCTATCAATCTTTTTATATAATCAGTTCTATTGTCAGAGGGTGTTTTAAAAACTACAACATCTCCTCTACTTGGTTTTTTTGATAAGATTCTTCCTTTAAAAATTGGTGGACTGAAAGGAAAAGAGTGTTTGCTATAACCGTAAGAATATTTTGTAACAAATAAACGATCACCAACAAGCAAATTTGGTTCCATTGATGACGAAGGTATATAAAATGGTTGAATAATTATAGATCTTATTATTATTGCAATAACCAATGCATAAAATAATGTCTTAAGGTTATCTATAAAAAAATTTTTACTCATATTTATTATTTTTGAAAAACTACAAATGCTATAGAATAATTTCTTTCATCAGAAATTGACAGAAAGAAATTAAAAGAATTAGTCTTAAATTTTTTTTTAATTAGTTTTTTTATTTTTTTTGATATTAAAAATGAGGGTTTTCCTAGCTTATCGTTTTTAACAGAAATATCATTAAAATTTAGGTTTTTTCTAAAACCTGTTCCTAAAGATTTAGAAAATGCTTCCTTAGCTGCGAATCTTTTTGCAAAAAAAAGAGTTTTGTTTTTTATTTTTTTAGATAAAAAAATTTCTTGATTGGTATATATTCTTTTGAGAAATAATTTATTTTTTATTGACTTTTTGATTCTATCATTATTAACAATATCAACCCCTACTCCTACAACTTTCATAGATTAATTATTTGATAATTTTTTTATTTTTTTTATAACTTTATTTAAACCATTAAAAACTGACTCACCAATTATGAAGTGTCCTATATTAAATTCTTTAATATAATTTATTTTACTTAAAATTTTAGTTGTTTTATAATCCATTCCATGACCAGCATGTATTTCAATTCCTAACTGGTAACCAAGTTTTGAACTTTTTTTTATTTTATTAAGTTCTTTAGTAAATTTTTTATTAAATTTAATTAATTCAGATAACTTCCCGGTATGTAATTCAATACAATCAGTATTAAGTTCTTTTGATAATCTAACATCTTGAAGATTTGGGTTTATAAATAAACTGGTTCTTATTTTATTTTTTTTTAACTTAGAAATAATTTGTTTTATTTTTATTTTATTTTTTTTTAAATTTAAGCCTCCTTCTGTAGTAACTTCTTCTCTTTTTTCTGGAACTAGACAAACAAAATTTGGTTTATTTTTAAGCGCAATTTTTAACATTTTGATATTCGCAGCAATTTCTAGATTAAGTGGAATTTTTTTATCTTTTGCAATTTTTTGTAAATCTTTATCATTTATGTGTCTCCTATCCTCTCGTAAATGAATAGTTACAGAATTAGCTCCTAGCTGTATTACTCTTTTTGCTGCTAGTAATGGATCAGGATGAAAACTTTTTCTTGCGTTTCTTAATGTTGCAACGTGATCAATATTTACACCTAATCTTTTCATTTTAAGTGTCTGCTTCCAGGTTTTGTTATTGGAATATTCTTTAACTTTATCGGTAAATTATTTTTTTTATAAGTTTCAATTTTAATTTTCATATGTGATGTTATTTTTTTTTTTATTTTTAGACTTTTTTTACTTGATCTATCTATTATGCAAGCAAATCCAACTAACTTAGCTTTAGACTTATTAATTAAATTAACACATTCTAAACTTGATTTTCCTGTTGTTATAACATCTTCAACTATCAGAACTCTTGATTTTTTTCTAATGGTAAATCCTCTTCTGAGTTTAAAAATACCATTTATTCTTTCACAAAAAATTGTTTCTTTTTTTAACAATCTTCCTATTTCGTAACCAATAATAATTCCCCCCATTGCTGGTGATAAAATTATATCAATTTTTTTATGATTTTTTTTTATTTTTTTACTCAACGATAAGCAAATATTTTTAGCAATATGAGGGTAACTTAATAATTTTGCACATTGTACATATTTTGATGAATGAAGACCAGATGATAAGACAAAATGCCCATCTAATAATGCTTTAGTTTTTTTTAAAATATTTAAAGATTTTTTGTGTGAAAGCATTCTTTTTTTTATTTTCGTGTCTAATAATTTTAAATTTAAAATCTCTTTGTTTTAACTCACTAATTAAATTTGTAAAGTTTTTCAAATCTTTAATAATTAGATTAAATTTAAAATCTATATGATCTTTAGCTCTTTCTGTCATTTCGACACTAGAAATATTAAGATTATTTGTTCCAACTAAGGTAGTTACTTCGCCTAATTTTCCTGGTCTATCTGGTAAGGAAATCCACAATACCGAGGTATATTGTTTTGATTTTATTATTTCTGGGTTACCTTTTTGTTGCCAGTATCTTCTTATACCTGCTCTAGCTTTTCCAGTTTTTGTCAAAGGTAACCAATGCAATGATGGTGATGCTTTTTTTGAAGTTACAATTTCAACTATATCGCCATTTTTTAAAATATCTTGTAGTTCTCCTTCTCTACCATTTATATGACATCCTATAGCTGCGTCACCAATTTTTGTATGAACTGAGTAAGCAAAATCAATTGGTGTTGCATCTTTAGGTAATTTTATGATCATTCCTTTAGGTGTAAAACAAAATACATTTTCTTGAAACATTTGTAATTTTGTATATTCGTAATAATGTTCTGGATTTTCATTTTTTTCGATAATTTCAACTAAATCTTTTAACCAATCATATTCTTTCCAAGTTAAAGAATTAAATTTTTCTGATGATTTATATTTCCAATGAGAAGCTATACCTCTTTCAGCGAACTCATGCATTGGCATAGTTCTTATTTGAATTTCAATTGGTCTTTTATTAGGCCCGATTAGAGCAGTATGTAAAGATTGATAATTATTTATTTTAGGAGAAGATATATAATCTTTAAATTTACCTGGTATACAATTATATTCAGAATGAAAAATACCTAAAGCTCTATAACAATCCTCTACGCTATCCAAAATTATACGAAATCCGATAATATCTGAAATTTGTTCTAGTGAAACTCTTTTTTTTTGAACTTTTCTCCAAATTGAAAAAGGAGTTTTTTCTCTTCCAAAAATTTGAGCATTAATTTTATATCTATTCAATAAATCACTAAATTCAAAAGAAATAGTTTTAAAGCTATTTGTTCTATTTTCTTTTATCTCATCCAATCTATTTTTTATCAATTCCCTTGCTTCATTATTTAATACTTGAAAAGAAAGATCTTCAAGTTCATCCCTAATTCTGTTCATGCCCATTCTATCTGCCAAAGGTGAATAAACTTCCATGGTTTCTTTTGCTATTCTTATTTGCTTATTTTTATTTTTAAGAAATTTGATTGTTCTCATATTGTGAAGACGATCAGCTATTTTTACCAGTAAAACTCTAATGTCTTTTGAAGTTGCCAAAATTAATTTTCTAAAGTTTTCTGCTTTTGAATTTTCTACAGCTTTATTTTCAAATTCAGAAATTTTTGTTACACCATCAACTAAATCTGCAACTTCCTGACCAAACTCATTTTTAATTGTGTTGTATGTAGCATAAGTATCTTCTATTGTGTCATGAAGTAAACCTGTGGCTATTGTTGCGCTATCAAGTTTTAATTCTGTTAGTATATTTGCTACTGCTAAAGGATGATTAATATAAGGAACACCCTCATCTCTTTTTTGTGTCTTATGTGCTTTTAGAGCAAAATCATAAGCCTTTGTTAAAGTTTCAGGGTTCAAAAACTTATTATATGACTTTACTTTATTTATTAATTCTTCAGGCTTAAGCATTTTTTCACTATATCACTAAATTAAATAAGTTTAATAGATATTAAATCGGATTCTTTAATAAAACTTAACATTTTTTTAATATTAATTTTTTTTTTTGGATGAATCCATGTTTTGTTGATTTCATAAAATGGTAGCAGAACAAAATTTCTAGTATGCATTCGAGGATGTGGAAGTTTTAAATGAGGTTCATTAATAATTTTTCTATCGTAATCTAAAACGTCAATATCGCAGGTTCTAGGTTGATTTCTTTTTAATCTTTTTCTACCTAAAGTTTTTTCAATTTCGAGACAAGCTTTCATAAGATTGTATGGTGTTAAAGTAGTTTTAATTTTAATTACAATATTTATAAATTTTGGTTTTTTGGGATTAGGCCAGGATAAAGATTCAAACATATTTGAAACCTTAAGTACTTTAATTTCCTTTTGATCTAATAAATATTTTGATAATACAATATTTTTTTTTTTATTTCCTAAATTTGAACCAATTCCTATATATGCAATTTTAGCTTGTTTTTCTGACATATCTTGCTTTATAACGATTCCACTCTCTATCTTTTTTAACTTGTCTTTTATCGTAATGTTTTTTTCCTTTAGCAACAGCAATTTCTATTTTGGCTTTTCCCTTTTTAAAATACATTTTTGTTGGGACTAATGTAAATCCATCTCTTTGAGTTCTACCAATTAATTTATTAATTTCCTTTTTTTTTAATAAAAGTTTTCTCTCATCAAGAGGTTTATGATTTGAATAACTAGCTTCTTTATAAGAGGCTATATGAGAATTAATTAAAACAATTTCGCCATTTTTTTCAATTGCATATGAATCTGATATATTCACTTTACCTTTTCTTATAGATTTAATTTCAGATCCTCTTAGAACAATACCAGCCTCTATAAGATCTTCGAAAAAATAATTAAAACTTGCTTTCCTGTTTAATGTTATAATTTTTAAACCAGGATTGGTTTTTTTTTTCATTAAATTAACTTAGCAATAGTTAAAGCCTTTTTGACTTCCTCTTCTGTTTCTTTTTTAATTTTAACTAATGGAAGTCTAATTTCATCACTACATAATCCTAAAAGTTTTGCAGCATATTTAGCTGGAGCTGGATTGCTTTCGATAAATAGTGATTTGTGTAGTGGCTGTAACATTTGATCTATTCTCTCCGCTTCTTTTATTTCATTATCAGATTTTGATTTTGAATATTTTTGAAAATCAGAACATAATTTAGGAGCTATATTTGCGGTAACAGAAATAATTCCTACTCCTCCTCTTTTATTAAATTCGAATGCAAGCCCATCTTCACCAGTCAACTGTATAAAATCTGAACCTAACTTTTTAATTGTCTGGTCAAGTCTGTTTAAATCTCCTGTAGCATCCTTAACGCCGGCTATATTTTTAAGTTCAAATAGTCTTGCCATTGTATCAACAGACATATCAATTACACATCTGCCTGGAATATTATAAATTATTATTGGCAAACTCGTATTATCATTTATTGCTTTATAATGTTGATACAGTCCCTCTTGAGTTGGTTTATTATAATATGGTGTAACTACCAAAACTCCATCTGCACCAACTCTCTCGGCATGTTTGGTTAACGATATGGCTTCTGAAGTAGAATTAGATCCTGTTCCAGCAATGACAGGAATTTTACCATTGCTTTCCTTGATGCAAATTTCTATTACCTTTTCATGCTCATCGTGGCTAAGTGTTGGGGACTCGCCGGTAGTACCAGCTGGAACTAAACCATTTGTACCGTTATTTAAATGAAAATGTACCAATTTTACATAAGACTCGACATCCAGCTTATTATCTTTAAATGGTGTGATTAAAGCAACATTTGATCCTTTGAACATAAATACTTATAACATAGTTTATAGATTCATTTATTAAAATTATGTCTAGAAGAATACCATTTTTTTTTCATATAATCGTAGTTTTTCTACTATTTTTCAATAATGCAAAAAGTTCTGAATTAAAAATAGTTCCATTAAAAAAACCTATTCTAACAAAAGAAGTTATTGAGGAAAAAATATCAAAAAACATCATTAAACCGAAAAAAAAACCTATTAAAAAGTTAGAAAAAACTGAGATTGTAAAAAAAGAAAAACTTAAACCTAAAAAAAAACCTATAGATAATGAAGTTAAAGAAGAAACTAAAATTGTTGAAAAAACAACTGAAATTGAAGTAAATAAAGTTAAATTAATTTTACCTAAAAATAAACCTCTTGTAGTTAAAAAAGAAAAAGTAAAAGTAAAAAAAACTTCCAAATTTTATAAGAAAAAAGATTTTGAGATAGCTGAAAAAGCTGTTGATTTAATGAAAAAAAAGAATTGGTCTAAAGCTCTTTTATTATCAAAAAAAGCTAAAGATAAATCTATACACAAATTTATTCAGTGGAACTATCTTTTAAAAAACGGAAATCAAGCAACATTTTTTGATTATCAACAGTTTATAACTAATAATCCAAATTATCCTAGAATCAATAGAATAAAATATTTAGCTGAGCACAAACTTTCTACAAAAAAAATTAGTCCTTCAAAAATAATTAAATGGTTTGAAAATGAAAAGCCATTCAGTGGATATGGAGAACTTATTCTTGGTGAAAGTTTAATAGAAACTGGAAATGTAAATGAAGGTATAAATCTTATTAAAAGTGGATGGATAACCGCAAAGTTAAGCCGAGACGAAATGAAATTTTTTAGGAAAAAATATAAAAAATATTTAAATACTGAAGATTATATTAAAAGAGCTGATTATTTATCATGGGAAAATAAATATTGGGACTTAAAAAGAATGTTAAGATATTTGCCTAAAGACTATCAACTTTTATATACAGCACGGCAATTGTTAATGAGCAAATCTTATGGAGTTGATAATGCTATAAGTAAAGTTCCTGCAAAATTTAAAAATGATGCTGGATTAAATTACGATCGGCTAAAATGGAGAAGAAAAAGAGGTCGAGTTGAAAGTTCTTTAGAAATTTTACAAAAAATACCTAAAGGTAAAAATTATTTGGTTAGACCAGATAAATGGTGGAAAGAACGAGCTATAATTTCTAGATCATTAATTTATAAAAAAAAATATGAATTGGCTTATAAAATAAGTAGCGAACATTCTCTTATTGACGGTCCAGAATATGCTGAAGCTGAATGGATGAGCGGATGGATAGCTCTTAGTTTTTTAAATGATCCAATTCTAGCTGTAAAACATTTTAATAACTTTTATGAAAATGTTGGTTACCCCATCAGTTTATCTCGTGGAGCATATTGGTTAGGTAGATCTTATGAAATGATGAATAATCAAAATAAGTCTATAGAATGGTACGAAGAAGCATCAAAATATTTAACTACTTACTATGGTCAACTAGCGCATTTAAAAATTAAAAAAAATGAGGATTTTGAACTAGTTTCAATGTCGGAGGTTGATGAAAAAATAAGAAAAAAATTTTACGAAAAAGAATTAGTAAAAATTGTATTTTTGCTAGATGAATTAGATGAAGATAAATATACAAAAGACATTTTAAAACATCTTGCTAAAGAAGACATAGAAAATCATAGCGAGATACTTGCAGCAGAATTATCTACTAATATTTCAAGATATGATTTTGCTATACAAATAGCAAAACAAGCTTCATATCAAAAAAGATTTCATAACGATTATAACTATCCAATAATATCTACACCTAGTTTTGTTAATGGACGTAAAATTCCTGAAACAGCTTTCATACTATCTATTATTAGACAAGAAAGTGAATTTGATATTAAAGCACACAGTCATGCTGGAGCTAAAGGATTAATGCAATTAATGCCTTACACTGCCAAATTAGTATCTAAACAAGCTAAACTTCCTTATTCAAAATCTCGTTTAACTACTGATCCAGAATATAATATTAATTTAGGATCACACTATATAGCTGGATTAATTTTAGAATACGAAGGCGCTTATCCATTTGCGATTGCTGCTTATAATGCAGGACCCAAAAGAGTTAGATATTGGAAAAAAATAAATAAAAATCCACAAAAAAATCAAATTGATTATGTGGATTGGATCGAATTGATTAAATTTAAAGAAACAAGAAATTATGTCCAAAGAGTCTTGGAAAACTATAATGTTTACAGATATATTTTATCAAAGAAACCTATTAAAATGAAAAACTTTTTTATAAATGAGCCATTATATTAAAGATAGTTTAAACCAAAATAAAAAAGCTAAATTTATACTTATTTTAATTATTATTTTACAACTAATATATATTGCAAATAAAAAAGTAAACTTCAGCTTTGATGTCCTAGTAAATTCTTTTCAACCTAATTATGGTTCAAAATACATTTTTCCTGAAAATATTTTGGAGCTCAAAATAATTACCGAAAAAGAAAAATTTACTTATTTTAATATAAGTAAAAAATTAAAAAATGATGTTTATTTTTATCAAAGATCTGTTGAATATTTATACCCAATAAGATTTAATGAAAAATTTGAAAGAATCTTTTTTTCTGTAGAAGAAAAAATACCAAGTACTTGCGTCCTTAAAAAAAAATATAAACACTTTATACTCGTGCAATGTTAAAAAAAATTAATCATGAAAATATTGTTATACTTTTGCTGATGACAATAATAATGAATTATTTACTATTATTTTCATCTTCATTAATTATTTTTTTAAAATTAAATTTACTTTTGTTTTTTTTTCTATGCTTTTATTATTTTTATAAATTTAATAAAAATATCTTTTTATTATTAATCATTTTTACATTATTAATAATTTGTCTTGGTTCATTAACAAATCAATGGGACGCGAGGAGTTTATGGTTATTTAAAGCAAAAAGAATTTTTATAGAAGAATCTGTGATTTCAATAAAGGATAATTATGCTATCTTTAGTCATCCCGATTATCCTAATATAGGACCGGCTTTTATTGCTGGTTTGGCAAAATTGATTGGATTTTGGAATGAAATTTTTCCAAAAGTTGCGCTTACTCTAATGTTCATACCTCCGTTAATTATATTAAGTAAATATTTTAATAAAAATGATTTTTTATTTGTTATTTTTTTAATTCTCTTTACCATTGGAAAGTTTTTAGTAAATGGTGAGATGGATGGTCTTGTATCAATTTATTTTACTTTATCTTTTTTAACTATTTACAATTTATTACTTAAACAAGAAAACTCAAAAATAGATTTTTTATTACCTATTTTGCTAATAATAGTTTTGTCGATGTTAAAAATAGAAGGTTTTATTTTATCATTAGTTATTATTTTTACTTTAATAACTTTTACAATTTTTAAAAAAAATACAAATTACAAAATTATTTTTTATATTAGCATTGCACTTGTACCAGCTATTGCATGGCAAATATTTACAACTACAGTAAACATTAATAATGCTAGCTCACCCTATAGCTACAACATAGATGATTTTTCTGTACGTTTTTTACAAATAAAAAATTATATTTCAATTACCAAATATATAATTTTTAATGATAAATTTTTGATTAGTGTTATTTTTTTTATATTTACTTACTTTTATTCCTCAAACAAAAGTTTTTATGCCTATGTTTTTACTATAATAGCTATTTATACATTAATTTTATATATTGTTTATTTATCAACACCACTTGACTTAGAATGGCATCTAAATTCATCTGCTACACGAGTTGTTAAACCGATGGCACTATTTTTATTTATATTTGGCGTATATAATATTAATAGTAAAAATAAAGTTTATTAATAATGAAAGTCAGTATCATAATACCATGTTATAATGAAAGTGATTATGTTGAAATAATATTAGATAAAATTAATCGTCAAAACAATGTTAATAAAGAAATTATCGTAGTTAATGATGGTTCAAACGAAAAAACTTCTAATATACTTAATGAATGTTTAAACAAAAAAAAAATTAATATTTTAGTTAATCACGATTTTAATAAAGGAAAAGGTGAAGCTTTAAAAACAGGTTTAAAAAAAGCTACAGGTGAAATTACAATATTTCAAGATTCTGATTTAGAATATGACCCTGAAGATTATGATAAATTAATTAACCCTATTATCGCTAACAAGGCAGATGTTGTATATGGATCTAGATTTCTTAGTAACGAAAAAGGCCAGAGAATATTATATTACTGGCACAGAGTAGGTAATTTTTTGTTAACAACACTAACTAACATCTTAACAAATATTAACTTCACAGACATGGAAACTGGTTATAAGGCTTTTAAAACAGAGGTAATAAAAAATATTAATATTAAAGAAAATAGCTTTGGTATAGAGCCAGAGATTACAGTGAAATTAGCTCTTAAAAATTATAGATTTTACGAGGTTGGAATTTCTTACAATGGAAGAACTTACGAAGAAGGAAAAAAAATTAAGCTTAAAGATTTTTTTATCGCCATATATTGTTTGATAAAGTACCGTTTTTTTTAATGGCGGAAGCGGTAGGATTCGAACCTACGACAGATGTTTCCACCTGTGACGAGTTAGCAACCCGCTGCTTTAAACCTGGCTCAGCCACGCTTCCATATGAGCTCTTATAAACTATATAAAATTTGTTTCAATGTGGTAGCCAAATGTATAGAAAATAAATGCTAATACTTAACAATTTTAGATAAAACTAAAGAATTTTTAGACAAAACATAAAGATTTTCTTTATTTTCAAACTTTTGAAAGCATGTTTGATTTTTTACGCCTTGATTTTGTTGATGATATACAGCCCTGTTAATTAGAAAGGCGTAATCAAAATTACTATTCATATCAGTTTTAATATAATTTTTAATGCCACTTTTATTTAAATAATATTCCAAAACATCATCATTCAGACCACAAGATGCTATTTTTGTACTAGGAGCAATATCTTCTAACTCAACAAATTTTTTAACTATTTCTTTAACAGAAGAACCCCAATAGTCATTTTCAAAAGAATTTTTATTTAATAAAAATTTATTTAAAAGATTTAGATAGGTATACTGATAAGGTGTTATTGTAATAAAACTAACAATAAAATATATTAAAAAGGGAGATAAGGTAGCTACAATGAGCTTTTTAAACTTAACTTTTTTATCAAACAATAGATAATAAACAAATATTGCTGGGAAAATATTAAAAATAGGAATCAAAAAAAGGAAATACCTCAGTCCATCATGTATTTTTGTGCCAGTTAATATAGAAATACATATAGGAACAACTAATAAAGATATTGAAAAAAAATAAAAATAAACAAATAAATCTTTTTTACGGAAAATTTTTTTAATTTGAAAAAAATATAAAAAAGAAAATAAAAATAGTAATAAATAAAAAACAGGTACTTTAAAAAATAGATTTGTTATTAAATAGTGCCATGGCGTATTTGCGGTATTGTAAAAAGAGCCAGCGAAATAACTTACCTGCACTCCTTGCAACACGTCAAGACTCGAAATTTCATCTAAAAAAAGGTTAAAAGGCTGAGTTAATATGTTATGATGTGCGTTAGGCCAACATAAAATAATTATAAAATATGAAATTAAAATAGATTTTGCTAAGTCAGTAAATAAATTTCTAAATATACAATTTTTTGATATTTTTTTTAAAAAAAAAAATTCTAAAAAAAAAAATATGATAATAGGTATTAATGTTGCCAAAAAAACAATTCTCACTCCTGCTCCTATACCTATGAAAATACCTATTTTTGTCGCTATAGAGGATCTATCTGTATTTAAATCAGACTTAAGATATTTAATCGTATAATAAAGTACCCAAAAATTTGATGAAGCTATAATCGTATCTTTTGGATTGATGCCAAGATGACCAAAAAAAACAGGCATAAAAAATGACAGTACAAAAAAAATATCTGAAACTTTTTTATTAAATATCATTTTTACAAATTTTTTTAAGGCAATTAAACCTGATAAACCAATAATGAAATTAATAATATGGTAGCCTTCATAATAAAATGACTTGGGAAATGCTGAAACAATTAATGCTGAAAAAGTATCATAAAAACCTGGATAATATTTTAAATGTGGAATGGGGTAATAATAATCATAATAACCTAAGGATAATAAGTATTTTAATCTAGTTTGACCGTTTTCAATATGAAAAAACTCATCATATGAAACACCTATAATTATTGAACAATAAAGTCCAAAAATTACAAATAATGAAAATATTTTTTTTTTTGATAAATATTTTTCTATCAATTTTCTAGCTCTTGAAATTCTGATTTAATTTTTTTATACAAATTAAATAATAATATTTTATCTTCTTCATTTAAAATTTTATCTTTTGCTAAACCATCTCTAATCTCATTTCTCACTTTCTCTCTAAGTTCAGATCTAAATTTACTTTTATCTAAAGATAATATTTGATCCAATTTCTCTAGTTTGTCTGCAAATATTAAATTAAATATTACATTGATAATAATTATAACAGCAAAAGTAACAGATGCTAATTTGATGAAAAAAATTTTTAAATTATTTTTTTGATCCATATTAATTTTTATATCACTTTAAAGTTTTAATAAACCAGATATATCCTCCGATTCAGTAGCGATTTTACTAATCTATTAATGTGTTTAGCGAAAATGACAATTTCATTAAACTCTTATGTACCTTATTTGTCTTATTTATTTAAAGTTAAATTGTTGATAAATATTTATATATGTTTTAATTCTTTGATATGAAAAATAAATATTCAATTTTTTCTCTTATTAAAAATGCTTTTAGCTATCATGAAAACTGGCAAAGAGCATGGAGAGACCCTGAACCAAAAAAAGAATATGATGCTATAATAATTGGTGGTGGAGGACATGGTCTCGCTACAGCTTTTTATTTGGCAAAAAAGCACAATATGAAAAATATTGCTGTAGTTGAAAAAGGTTGGATTGGCGGTGGCAACACTGGAAGAAATACAACTATTATTCGTTCAAATTATTTATGGGATGCTAGTGCTGGTTTATATGACCACGCTTTAAAGATCTGGGAGGGATTATCTCAAGAGCTAAATTATAATGTAATGTTTAGTCAAAGAGGAGTTATGAATTTAGCTCATAACTTGCAAGATATAAGAGATTTAAAAAGAAGAACTCACGCAAATAGATTAAATGGTATTGATGCTGTTTGGTTAAACACCGAGGAAGTAAAAAAATTTTGCCCAATTATAAATACCTCCCCTAATATAAGATATCCTGTTTTGGGTGGAACTTTACAAAGAAGAGCTGGTACAGCCAGACATGATGCAGTTGCTTGGGGTTATGCACGTGGAGCTGATGCCATGGGTGTTGATATAATACAAAATTGTGAAGTTAAAGGTATAAAAAGAAATGGTGACAGTGTTGAGGGTATCGAAACAACAAAAGGATTTATAAAAACAAAAAAAATTGGAGTAGTGGCAGCAGGACATTCGAGTGTAATTGCTAAAATGGTTGATGTTAAATTACCTTTAGAAAGTAAACCATTGCAAGCCTTAGTATCAGAACCAGTTAAACCAATTATTGATACAGTTGTTATGTCAAATGCTGTTCATGCTTACGTTAGTCAATCTGACAAAGGTGAGTTAGTGATTGGAGCTGGTACAGATGCATATATTTCTTATACACAAAGAGGAAGTCACGATGTTGTTGAAGGAACTTTAAAAGCTATATTAGAACTTTATCCTATTTTTAGTCGAATGAAAATGTTGAGACAATGGGGAGGTATTGTGGATATTTGTCCAGATGCAAGTCCGATAATTAGTAAAACGCATATTAAAGGTTTATACTTTAATTGTGGTTGGGGAACAGGTGGATTTAAAGCAACTCCAGGATCAGGTGATTTGTTTGCTCATACAATTGCTAATGATGAACCACATAAATTAAATGCTGATTTTAATATAAATAGATTTGTGAGTGGTGATTTAGTCGACGAACATGGAGCAGCTGCTGTAGCACACTAATGTTTTTAATTAATTGTCCTTATTGTGGTGAGAGAGATCAAAGCGAATTTTCTGCTGGTGGTGAAGCCCATATTGTAAGACCAAAACAACCAACTGAATTAAGCGATGATCAATGGGCAGAATTTTTATTTATGAGAAAAAATATTAAAGGGGTTCAATTTGAAAGATGGAATCATATTCATGGATGTAGAAAGTGGTTTAATATGGTTAGAGATACATCAAATGATAAAATTCATACTGTTTACAAAATGGGTGAAAAACCTCCAATAAAATAAAATGAGTGAAAAATTAAGAATAACAAATAATAAGTTTATCGATCAAACTTCTAGAATATCTTTTAAGTTTGACGGTAAAAAACTTTATGGCTTTAAAGGTGATACATTAGCTTCAGCTTTACTAGCAAACAATATCCATCTTGTAGGACGAAGTTTCAAATATCACCGTCCAAGAGGAATAATGACTTGTGGTTCCGAAGAACCCAATGCAATCGTGCAAGTTGGAAACGATCCTTCAATGACAGAGCCAAATACAAGAGCTACTGAAATAGAATTATATGAAGGTTTAGAGGCCTCAAGTCAAAACTGTTGGCCAAGTGTTAATTTTGACATCGGTGCGGTAAACAATTTTTTCTCCCCTATTCTACCGGCAGCTTTCTATTATAAAACATTCATGTGGCCTGGTAATTTTTGGAAAGTATATGAATACTTTATAAGAAAATCTGCAGGTCTAGGTAAATCTCCTACAAAACCTGATGGAGATATTTATGATCATAAATATTTACACTGCGATGTTTTGGTTATTGGTGGAGGTATATCTGGAATAATGGCTGCAAAAACAGCAGCAAAGAATAATTTAGATACAGTATTAATTGAAGATAAAAATACTTTGGGTGGAACTACTCTTTTTCAGCAAAATGAATGTTTTAAAATAAATAATTCTTATTCAAATGAGTGGTTAATGAAAGAAATTCAATCTTTAAGTTCACTTAAAAATTTGAAGATAAAAACGAGAACATCATTAGCCGCTTATCATAGTTATAATTATCTTTTAGCTAGAGAAAATTTGACTGATCACTTAGATATAGATCAAAAAAAAGGTAAAATCCGTCAAAGACTTTGGAAAATAAGAGCAAAAAAAGTAATTATAGCTACAGGTGCAATGGAAAGACCTTTGATTTTTAACAATAATGATAGACCAGGTATTATTCTTTCATCTTCTATCAAAAAGTATATTGATTTTTATGGAGTTAAATGTGGACAAAAAATATCTTTGTTTACAAATAATGACTCGGCTTATGAAACTGCCATCTCTTTAAGTAAAAGTGGTGTAAATGTAAATTCAGTTGTTGATATTAGAGACAAAACTAATTCCTTAATAGTAAAACAAGCTGAAAAATTAGGTATAAAAATTCATTGGAAATCTACTGTTGTTAATACAAATGGTTACAAAAAAATTAATTCCATTGAAATTATAAAGTTATCTGACGATGGAACTAGTGTCATTGGAAAAAAAATAAATGAAAAGTGTGACTGTTTAGGGATTTCAGGAGGTTGGACACCAAGAGTACATTTGTTTACACAGTCTGGTGGTAAACTCAAATTTAGAGATAAGGATAATATTTTTATTCCAGATAAATCAGATTTAGATCAATTAAGCATTGGATCATGTAATGGTGATTTCGAGCTTGATGATGTAATAAATAATTCAGTTAATTCAACAAATAAATTTTTAAATGTAAACAATAATGATTATGAAAATTTAAAAATTATTTCCTCAAAAGAAATTAACAAAAAAAATATATGGTTACTTCCATCCGATAAACCTCTAGGAAAAACTAAACCATTTTTAGATTTTCAAAATGATTCTACTGCTAAAGATATAAAATTAGCATTAAGGGAAGGTTTTAAATCAATTGAACATGTAAAAAGATATACAACAACTGGTATGGCTACTGATCAAGGAAAATTATCTAACATGCATGCTCTTGGAATTATAGCTGAAACTGCAGGTGTTAAAATGGGTGAATTGGGAACAACTACCTTTAGACCACCATATACTCCATTAACATTTGGAGCTATCGTTGGAAGAAATGTTGGAGAATTTTTTGATATTAAAAGAAGAACTCCTATACATGAGTGGCATGTTGAAAATAAAGCTAAATTTGAAAATGTAGGACAATGGAAAAGAGCCTGGTACTACCCAAAAGGCAATGAAAATATGCATGAAGCGGTACAAAGGGAAAGTAAAGCCGCTAGAGATAGTGTTGGGATATTAGATGCTTCTACTTTAGGAAAAATAGATATTCAAGGGACTGACGCTTCAGAATTTTTGAATCGAGTATATACAAATGCTTGGTCAAAATTAGAAATAGGTAAATGTAGATATGGTCTTATGCTAAATGAAGATGGAATGGTTTACGATGATGGTGTTACTACTAGACTGGGTGAAAATCATTACATAATGACTACCACAACTGGTGGTGCAGCTAATGTTCTTTCTAAATTAGAAGACTATTTACAAACAGAATGGCCAGAATTAGACGTATATTTAACTTCAGTTACAGATCATTATGCAACAGTTAGTGTATGCGGACCAAATTCAAAAAAAATTGTTTCAAAAGTTATTCCAAATTTAGATTTATCAGATGATAAATTTAAACATATGTCTTTTAAAAATGCTTTAATTAATAACATTAAGTGTAGAGTTATGCGAATTAGTTTTACTGGAGAACTAAGTTATGAAATCAATGTCCAATCGAGTTATGGAAAATCCGTGTGGGAAAAATGTTTTGAAGCTGGTAAGGAGTTTGGCATAACACCATATGGTACAGAAACCATGCACTTACTGAGAGCAGAAAAAGGGTTTATTATAACTGGACAAGATACAGATGGGACAATGACACCAGTAGATTTACAGATGGACTGGATAATTAGTAAAAAAAAATATGACTTTATTGGCAAAAGATCTTTGTACAGAAGCGATACTATTAGAGAAGATAGAAAGCAATTAGTAGGATTGCTAACTGATGATCCAAAGGAAGTTCTTGAAGAAGGAGCTCAAATTGTAGCAGATATTAACAAAAAACCTGTTGAAATGCTTGGTCACGTTACTTCGAGCTACTTTAGTCCAAATTTAAATAAATCTATCGCCTTAGCAGTAGTTAAAAATGGTAAAAAATTAAAAGGCAAAAAAATGTTAGTGCCAATGAAAAATAAAAACATTAACGTTACAATAACAGATACAATTTTTTTAGATAAAGAAAACAGGAGATTAAATGCTTAATTACAATTTACCTATCAATGTAACTAAGGATTATTCTGAAATAAATTTTTCGACAGTTGATCCAGTGCTTAAAATTAATTTAAGAGGTAAAAATAGAGAATTTATAACAAAAATTGGAAAAATTTTATCTATTATACCTCCAACAGATCCAAATATATCTTCTGGAAATGAAAATTTAAACATTCTTTGGTTAAGCCCTGATGAGTGGCTACTTTACTCTAATGACAAAATTGACCCAGTAAACCTTCATGCTTATTTAAATAACGATGTTTTGGAAGAGAAACTTTATAATGAAATTTCATTAGCTAAATTAGGTTCTATAACTAATGTATCTGATCATTGGGTAATGATTAATTTAAAAGGCAAAAACATTTTTGAACTGTTAACAGCTGGATGTCCATTTAATTTTAATAAGTTTAAAAACACAAAAGGAGCTGTAACTCAAACATTGCTTAATCACATAGATGTTATAATTCATAACAAAGATATAAATGATTTAAATATATTTGTAAGAAGGTCTTTCTCGGAACATTTATTTTTATGGATGAATGATACTGCTGCTCGAATATAAATTTTTTTTAATATAAAAACTTACAAAGGTTATTAATAAAATAACAAAAATCCAGTTAAATAAACAATAACTCCAAAAAAAATTTTTATAACTTCCACCGATAAAATCAGCAAAGAATATTGTTGGTATAGGTAGAAAAACATTTCTAATAATATTTAAGTTCATAGCAAAAGAGGCTTTTTTAAGCGCCATAAAAAAACCATTGCTTATAAAATAAATTGGATATGCTGGAAAAATTAAAGCTGAAATTTTTAAGTAGGACGTTCCATAACTTATTACAACTACATCATTAGTAAAAATACCAACAATTTTATCCGCGGTTAAAAATATTATTAAACCAGCAATTATCATAATAATTGTGCCGTAAATAATTGCCTGATAATATGATTCTTTAACTCTAAAATATTGATTAGCTCCGAAATTCTGACCAACTATTGAGATTATTGCTGTATTCAATCCCAAAACAGGAAGTAATAATATTTGCTCGAAACGAGTTGCAGATCCATAACCAGCTACCGCAGGTTCTCCAAATTTTGATGTATACGCTAAAATTATGAAATTACCGACTGAAATCATAAATAAAGCAGCAGATATAGGTGCTGATTGAAAAAAAATTCTTTTTAAAAATAAAATATTTGGCAAAAAATATTTAAAGGTAATTTTTTTAATTAACTTTGAATTTATTATTTTTTTTAAAAGTAATAAAAAAGCTATGATTTGACATATTATAGTAGCTATACCGATACCAGTCATTCCCATTGAAGGTATTGGACCAAAACCAAAAATAAACAATGGATTTAAGACAATATTTAAGAAAAAACTTAATATAAGAACATTTCTAAAAGTTTTTGTATCACCTTCTGCATGTAACAAAGAATTCAGTGCCACAACTGAAATAAAAATTAAAGATCCAGAAAATATTACATTTGTATACTTTAGACCTAAATTAACAACTTCATTTGTTGAGCCCATTAATAAAAAGATGTCTGATGCAAAAAATAAACCTATAAAGGTTACTAAGATAGATAAAAGGACACCGTAAACAATTGTTTGTCCAAAATATTTTAATATATTTTCTTTATTTTTTTCTCCTATACTATTTGCTATTAACGAAGTTCCTCCGACTGTTACTCCTACAGATGCGGCTACTAAAATAAAATATATTGGAAAAGATTTAGCTAATGCTGACAATGCCTCGGATGATATTTTTCCTGCATAAAATGTATCAACAATATTAAATAATGTTTGAAACAAAGTTGCTACGCTAGCTGGTAAAGCAATTTTTTTTAACAATAGTGATATTGGATCTTTTAATAAATTCATTTTTAAAATTCTTTTTGGAATATGTGCTTTTTTCCGTATCTTTTTGCAACATTTATTTGTTTTTGACGCATTCTAAATCTTTCTTTTTGTGAAGATGTTAGAGTATCGTGACAATTTGGACATGAAACTCCCTCTTCGTACTTATTTGATCTTTTATCTTTTGAAGATATAGGCATTCTGCACCCACTGCACATAGAATATGAACCTAACTTTAATCCATGCTTAAGGCTAATTCTGTTATCAAAAACAAAACATTCTCCTTTCCATAAGCTTTCTTTTTTCTTAATTTTTTTGAGATAATTTAAGATTCCCCCATTAAGTTGATAGATATTTTTGAATCCTTTATTTTTTAAGTATACAGAAGTTTTTTCACAACGTATTCCACCAGTGCAAAACATTGCAACTGTTCTATTTTTCTTAAGTTTATTTAAATATTTAGGAAAGTCTCTAAAGTTTGTTACATCTGGATTTACTGATTTTTTAAAAGTTCCAACTTTATATTCAAAAGGTTTTCTAGCATCAATTATATACGTACTTTTATTTTTAATCAGTTTGTTCCACTCTTTTGGTTCTAGATGAGTTTTAATGTTTCTTTCTTTAGATTTAATAGTTAAATTCATTGGCACAATTTCTTTTTTAATCTTTATTTTAAATCTATGGAATGGTTGAAATTTTGATTTTGATTCATTGCTACTATCAAACTGTTTAAATGAAAATAAAAATTTCAATTTTTTGGTAGTTTTATCAATATCTTTAACGCTACCGGAAACAGTTCCATTTAATCCTTCTTTAGCAATGATTATAGTTCCTCTTATATTATTTGAAGTAAGAAACTTTTGTAAAAAATTTTTGTTTTTTTTTAAAGATTTAATCTTTATGAATTTATAAAAACCAAAAACTTTAAACATTATAAAACCCTACAAACAGTCATTCCATCGCCTAATGGAATAATAATTTGCTCTACTCTTTTATCTTCAGATACAAACTTATTAAATTCCCTAATGTTTATAGTAAATTTATCATTAATTTTTTCATCAGCAATTTCTCCATGCCATAAAACATTATCAATAATGATTAACCCACCTTTATTTAATAGTTCCAAAGATTTTTCATAATATTTCTTATAGTTCATTTTATCAGCATCAATGAAAACCAAATCAAATTTTTTATTTTTCAATTCTTTTAGACTTTCAAGAGCAGGCTTTATTATTGTTTGAATTTTATGATCTTGTTTAGCTTTTTTGAAAAAATCTAATGCTATTTTGTTTGTCTCTTCATTTTTATCAAGAGCAATTAGCTTCCCATCATTAGGTAAAGCAAATGAAATTGAGAGCGCACTAAGACCTGTAAAAGTCCCGATTTCAAGAACATTTTTAATATTTGATACTTTTATAATTAAATGAAGAAAATGACATTGAGTAGGATCAATCTGCATCCTTTTAATGTCACCTAGGGTTTTATTATAATCAATTATCTCACGTTGAACAGGATGTAAATTTAATCCAAATTCATTAATATAATTTTGTAACTTTTCGGTAATTTCTAGGTTTGCACCCATTCTATTGAAGTTTTTTCTTTAATATCTCATTTATAAGTTGAGGATTGGCTTTACCACCAGAAGCTTTCATTGCTTGACCAACGAAGAAACCAAATAATTTTTCCTTACCTTGCTTATATTCAATTGCTTTTTCTCTATTATCGTTAATTATTTTATCGATTAAAGCCTCTATAGCTTTAGGATCACTTTGTTGTTTTAATCCTTTTTCCTCAACAATTTTCTGAGGATCTTTGTCTCCATCCAGCATCAATTCAAACACAGTCTTTGCTATTTTTCCTGAAATTGTTCCATTCTTTATTAAGTTAACTAGTATAGCTAAATTTTTTGAACTTACTGGGCTTTGAGAAATTTCTAGGTTTTTATTATTTAAAATAGCAAATAGTTCACCTGTAATCCAATTAACCGCTAACTTAATATCTTTGTTCTTGCCCATCTTAGCTACAACTTCTTCAAAATACTTTGCAGTATCAATATCTGAAACTAAAATAGTTGCCTCATACGGTGAGAGCTTAAATTCATCAATAAATCTTTTCTTTTTCTCATCAGGTAACTCTGGAATATTTTTTTTAAGTTCACTTATGAATTTATCAGAAACCTCCAAAGGTAATAAATCAGGGTCGGGAAAATACCTATAATCATGTGCATCTTCTTTTGATCTCATTGACCTTGTTTCATTTCTTTTAGTATCAAATAATCTTGTCTCTTGATCGATTGATTTACCTTCTTCAATTAAATCTACCTGTCTATTTGCTTCATATTCAATAGCCATTTGCATAAACTTGATAGAATTTACATTTTTAATTTCACATCTTGTTCCAAATTTTTTTGAACCTTTTGCTCTTACAGAAACATTGACATCTGCTCTTAATGATCCCTCTTGCATATTTCCATCACAAGTGCCTAGATATCGCATAATTGATCTTAATTTCTTAATGTATGAACTAACTTCATCCGGAGATCTAAGATCTGGTTTGCTTACAATTTCCATTAAAGCTACACCTGATCTATTTAAATCTACAAAAGTGTTTTGTGGATCTATATCGTGAATACTTTTTCCTGCGTCTTGTTCTAAATGTAATCTTTCTATACCCACTTCTTTTTGTCCGTCAGGCATGTCTAAAATTACTTTGCCTTCGCCTACTATAGGGTCTTTAAACTGTGAAATCTGATATCCTTGAGGTAAATCTGCATAAAAATAATTTTTTCTATCAAATACAGAACGTTTATTAATTTTCGCATTAAGACCAATACCTGTTTTAATAGCTTGTTTAACGCAAAATTCATTTATTACAGGTAACATTCCTGGAAATGCTGCATCGACTAAACTTACTTGTGTATTTGGTTCAGCTCCAAATTTAGTAGCTGAAGAAGAAAACAGTTTTGATTCAGATAATACTTGGGCATGAACTTCTAAACCAATTACAACTTCGTATTGATTATTTTTCCGATTAATTAAATATTCTGAATTTTTTTTGCTCACTTAATCCACCAATCAGTAATTTTGTTTTTAAAATTTATTTTTTCTTCCATTGCAAAAGCAATATTCAGTATATTTTGTTCATCAAAAGCTTTACCAATAATTTGCAAACCTAAAGGATATCCTCTAGAGTCATGCCCTGCAGGAATTGATATACCTGGTAGTCCTGCTAAATTAACTGGGACTGTAAATATATCATTAAGATACATTGAAACTGGATCATTTGTTTTTTCACCTATTTTAAATGCTGAGCTAGGTGTGGAAGGTGTTAAAATAGCATCAACTTTTTTATATGCTTCATCAAAATCATTTTTAATTAGTTTTCTTACCTTTTGAGCCTTAAGATAATACGCATCATAATAACCAGATGATAAAACATAAGTTCCAATCATAATTCTTCTTTGAACTTCAGCTCCAAAACCTTCAGATCTCGTTTTTTCGTACATATCAATTAGATTTTCACCTTTAACTCTAAATCCATATTTAACACCATCATATCTTGCTAAATTTGAAGATGCTTCAGCAGGAGCTACAATGTAATAGGCTGGTAAAGCATAACTTGTGTGAGGTAGAGAAATGTCAATTGTTTCAGCACCACACTCTTTTACATGATTAATACCTTTTTGCCAAAGATCTTCAATTTCTTTTGGCATTCCATCAACTCTATATTCTTTTGGAATTCCAATTTTTTTTCCTTTAATATTATTAGTAAGCTTTTTGCTGTAATGGCTTCTTTTAAAATCTATGGAAGTAGAATCTTTTGGATCATATGTGCTGATCACTTCTTGTAACAAAGCACAATCTTTAACATTTTGTGCCATTGGTCCCGCTTGATCTAATGAAGAAGCGAATGCAACTATTCCATATCTTGAACAACTACCATATGTGGGTTTTAATCCTACTATTCCTGTGAAAGAAGCTGGTTGTCTAATGGATCCACCAGTATCTGTGCCAATTGTAATTGGTGTCAATTGTCCTGCAACTGCTGATGCTGATCCACCTGATGAACCGCCTGGAACTAAATTTTTATCAATAGGACTTTGTACATTTCCAAAAAAACTAGTTTCATTTGATGATCCCATAGCAAACTCGTCACAGTTTAGTTTGCCAAGAAGTATAGCTCCTTCATTCCACATATTTTGTGTTACTGTTGACTCATAGGTTGGAACAAAATTACTTAAAATTTTACTTCCAGCTGTTGTTTTTACATTTTTTGTGCAAAATAAATCTTTAACAGCAATTGGAATCCCTGGTAATTTTGAGTCATAATTAGGTTTGTTATCAAACTTTTTTGCTTTGTTAATAGCATTTTCAAAATCTTCAGCTATGTAGCAATTTAGTTTTTTAGACTTTTCTGCTCTTTGTATAAAACTTTTTGTAACTTCTTCTGATGATACTTTTTTATCCTTAATGTTATTAATTAATTGTGTTAAACTTTGAGATATTATATCGATCATTATTCAACAACCTTTGGAACAACAAAAAAATCTTTATTTTCATTCGGCGAATTTTTTAATATTTGATCACGTATATTTTCTGATTTAACTTCATCTCTTCTTAATTTAAGAGTAGTTTCTGCTATTGAAGTCAGAGGTTCTACTTTATCGGTATTAAGTTTATTAAGTTTTTCAATAAATTCAAATATTGAGTTTAAATCACCTGTTAGTTTTTTAGCTTTTTCATCCTCTATAGAAATCCTTGATAATTTGGATATGTGTTTTACTGTTTTAAGATCAATTGTCATGTGATAATTAAAGTATAATGCAAACTATCACTTAAGTTTGAAAGATACAATATGATGACTATAGATGAATTTAAAAATAAAATTACTCATAAATCAAGATTATTAGGTTTAGATTTAGGTTCAAAAAGAATTGGTGTAGCTATTTGTGACGATACACAATCTATAGCCACCCCTTTTACAACTATAAACAAAGAAAATAATACAAAATTAATAGAACAATTAAAATTAATAGTTGAGGAAAATAATATAAAAGGAATCATAGTTGGTAATCCTGTTAATATGGATGGCTCTTATGGATCCGCTTCCCAGTCAATTATTGATATTTGTAAAAATGTACTTAAAAATTTAAATTTACCAATTTGTTTATGGGATGAGAGATTATCTACAGTTGGGGCTTTTAATCTTTCAAGCGAATTAGATATAAATGTTTCAAAAAAACTTAAAAATATTGATAAAAACGCTGCTGCCTTTATTTTACAAGGTGCTATTGATTATTTAAAAAATTAATACTTGCCTTATTAAAGGTTAATAGTTATAGAGTTAGTTTTAATGGCAATTAAATCAAATAAAGCTGTTAAAATTTCTCAAAAACACCTTCTAGGAATCCAAGATTTATCAATATCAGATGTAAACTACATACTTTCTGAAGCGAAACAATTTATAAGACTAAACAGAAGTGAAAATAAAAAGTTAAATGTTCTTAATGGAAAGACTCAAATAAACCTTTTTTTTGAACCTTCAACAAGAACACAAAGCTCATTTGAGTTAGCTGGTAAAAGACTAGGAGCAGACGTAATGTCAATGAACATTGTTAATTCTGCTATTAAAAAAGGCGAGACTTTAATCGATACCGCCATGACTTTAAATGCTATGCATCCAAATTTAATTGTAGTTAGACATCAAGATTCAGGAGCATGTAATTTGTTATCTCAAAAAGTAAATTGTGCAGTAATTAATGCAGGTGATGGAAGAAGAGAACATCCAACGCAAGCTTTATTAGATGCTTTAACTATAATAGAAAAAAAAGAAAAGATTCAAGGTTTAAGAATAGCTATTTGTGGAGATATACTTCATTCTCGTGTTGCTAGATCAAATATATATTTATTAAATATGCTGGGTGCAGAAGTAAATATAATTGCTCCAACAAATTTGATGCCAAAAAATCTTGAAAAATTTGGTGTGAACAAATTTTCTGATATGAAAAAAGGATTAAAAGATTGTGATATTGTTATGATGCTTAGACTCCAAAATGAAAGAATGAATAGTTCTTTCTTAGCATCAAACAGAGAGTATTATGAATATTATGGTTTAACACCAGACAAATTAGATTATGCAAAAAAAGATGCTTTAATAATGCATCCGGGACCAATGAATCGAGGAATAGAAATAGATACTAATCTTGCTGACGATATTAATAAAAGTGTAATACAAGAACAAGTCGAATTAGGTGTTGCAGTTAGAATGGCTTGTCTTAAAATTTTTTGTACTTAAATGAAAAAAAAATATTTTTTAAATGCGAATATTCTAGATCCTGCAAATTCTATAGAGGAAAATGGTGGATTAATTGTTAATGAAGAAGGAAAGATCGAAGCAATAGGAAAAAAGGTTAATGAAAATAACATTCCTTCAAGAGAGAAATATGTAGATCTTAAAGGTAAACACATTTTTCCAGGCATAGTTGATATGAGAGTTTTTGTAGGTGAACCAGGTTATGAATATAAGGAAAATTTCAGAACTCTAAGCAATGCTGCTCTATCTGGTGGTGTTACATCGGTAGTAACGATGCCAAATACGAATCCAATTATAGATAACGTATCAATGGTAGATTTTTTAAAAAGAAGAGGAAGAGATAAATCAAAAATAAATATTTACCCAACAGCATCATTAACTAAAAATCTTGAAGGAAATAATATGACTGAATTCGGTCTTTTACAGAAAAAAGGGATAATTGGTTTTACGGATGGAATTAAAACAATTCAAAATACAAGAGTAATGTCTAGAATAATGAATTCTGCATATGATTTAAGTGCGTTAGTTATACAACATGCTGAAGATTATTATTTAGCAGAAAATGGAATGATGAATGATGGAGTAATCTCTACAAAATTGGGATTACCGGGTATTTCAGATGTTGCTGAAAAAATAATTATTGAAAGAGATTTGTCTCTATTAAATGAATTTAAATGTAGATATCATATTTCTCAAATTTCATCGTCTAAATCAGTAAAGCTTATCGAGGAAAAGAAAAATTTTTTAAATTTTTCATGTGGTGTTTCAATTAATAATTTATCACTTAACGAAAATGATATAGGTGATTTTAGAACTTTTCTGAAATTGTCACCTCCTTTAAGAACTGAAGAAGATAGACAGTCTCTTATAGAAGGTCTTAACAAAAATGTAATAGACGTTATTGTTTCAGATCATAAACCAGAAGATGAAGAACAAAAAAGACTTACTTTTTCAAAAGCTGCAACTGGTTCATCTGGTATAGAGACCTTGCTAGCACTTTCTTTAGAGCATTTTCACAATGGTTCAGCTAAATTAAGCACAATCATTAAAGCATTGACTTCCAATCCTGCAAAAATACTCAAAATAAATAAGGGTAATTTAAAAATTGGTAATGAAGCAGATTTTTGTATAGTAGATATAAATAAACCGTGGATTGTTAAAAGCAACAACCTTGTTTCAAAATCAAAAAATACTTCAATAGAAAATAAAAAACTTCAAGGCAAAGTAATGAATACTTTTGTAAAAGGAGAGGAATTATATAAATTATAACAATGGAATTAATTTTAATAATTTTTTTTTCATATTTAGTAGGTTCTATACCTTTTGGTTACATACTTACTAAATTTTTTTTGAAGAAAGATATAAGAGAAATAGGTTCTGGTAATATTGGCGCTACAAATGCTCTCAGGACAGGTAATAAAATTATAGGTTACAGCACATTAGCATTGGATATATCTAAGGCTATACTGCCATTGATATTTATAAATATAAATTTCCCTGAATATATATTTGTTTCATCATTATGTATTTTTCTTGGCCATGTTTTTCCTGCTTGGTTAAAATTTAAAGGAGGTAAAGGTGTTGCTACTTATTTAGGTATTTTATTTTGTATCAATATAACTTTTGGATTTATTTTTTCAGTCACTTGGTTGCTTATTTTTTTCGTTTTTAAATACTCATCCCTATCATCATTATTAGCAAGTTTAACTATTCCTGTTTATATTTTGTTATTTTCAGAGAGTGAAAATATTTTCTTTTTTATAATTATGTTTATTTTGATTTTTTTTACTCATAGAGAAAATATTAAACGGTTGATAAATAAGGAAGAATCTAAGTCAAAAATTTATTAATTTGACTATCTGTTTCTTTTTATCTAGTTTCAAAATAAATGAATTTAGTAATCGTAGAAAGTCCAGCTAAAGCTAAAACTATAAATAAATACTTAGGGAAAAATTATACAGTTTTAGCAAGTTATGGTCATATAAGAGATCTTCCTTCAAAAAATGGATCTGTTGACCCTAATAATAAATTTAAAATGATATGGGAAATAGATAGTTTTTCAAAAAAATATCTAAAAGAAATTACTGAAGTGGCTAAAGAGTCAGAAAAAATTATTCTTGCTACAGACCCTGATCGAGAAGGAGAAGCCATAGCCTGGCATGTAAAAGAATTTTTAGATGAAAAAAAATTATTGAAAGATAAAAAAATAGAGAGAGTCGTTTTTAACGAAATTACCAAAAATGCTGTAACAAAGGGGATTGAAAATCCAAGAAGTATAGAAGATCAATTGGTTGATGCTTATATGGCAAGAAGAGCATTAGATTATTTAGTTGGTTTTAATATTTCGCCAATATTATGGACTAAATTACCTGGATCAAAATCCGCTGGAAGAGTTCAATCTGTAGCTTTAAAATTACTTACTGAAAGAGAACATGAAATTGAAATTTTTAAACCTGATGAATTTTGGACTCTAAATATAAACTTTTTAGCTAAAGATGGTTCTAAAATTCTGTCATCAATTTCTCAATTAAATGGAAATAAAATTGAAAAATTCTCTTTTAAAAAAAAGGAAGATATAAATAAAGCCATAAATGAAATTAAAAATATAAATTATAAAATTTCAGATATTACTTCAAAAATTTATACTAGAAATCCTGTAGGTCCCTTCACTACCTCTACTTTGCAACAAACTGCGTCTAGTAAATTAGGATTTGGTGCTTCTCGAACAATGCAAATAGCACAAAGACTTTATCAGGGTATAGATATGGATGGAGATACAGTTGGATTAATAACTTATATGAGAACAGACGGAACAAATATATCAAATGAAGCTGTCAGTGAATTTAGGAAATATATTGATGACAATTTTGGAAAAGATTATTTGCCAGAAGAACCAATGAATTATTCTGGAAAAAAAGCAAAAAATGCACAAGAAGCACATGAAGCTATTAGACCTACAAATATTGAAAATTCTCCTGAAAAAATGAAAAAATATTTAAGTTCTGATCAAAATAAATTATACAATCTCATTTGGTCGAGATCATTATCGTCTCAGATGCAACCAGCTAAATTTGATCGAAAAACAATTTCTATTGAATCTGAAGACTCTAAAAATGTTTTTCGTTCAAGTGGTTCAGTAATTAAATTTGATGGATTTTTAAAATTATATAAAGTTGAAGATGAGGAAAATAATGAAAAGATCCTTCCAGAAGTTAATAAAGGGCCAGTAAATATTGACACATTTATTGACGAACAACATTTTACTCAACCTCCACCCAGATATTCCGAAGCGAGTTTGGTAAAGAAATTAGAGGAACTTGGTATAGGAAGGCCTTCGACTTATGCAAGTATTATATCGGTAATTTCAAATCGAGGTTATGCTGATATATTGAATAAAAGATTTTTTCCAACAGATCGAGGAAAACTAATTTCAGCATTCTTAGAAAAATTATTCACAAAATATGTTGATTATGGATTTACAGCAAAACTTGAAGATCAATTGGATGATATTACAGCAGGAAAAGAAGATTGGATAAAGGTTTTGGAACAATTCTGGAATGATTTTAATAAAAACGTTACTGACGTTAAAGAAAAAAGGACTAGAGAAGTCCTAGATTTACTTAATGAAAGCTTAGGAAGTCTCATTTTTGAAACAGATAATAATGGAAAAATTGATAGAAAATGTAAATTGTGTAGCAATGGTGAATTAAGTTTAAAAAACAGTTTTAGAGGTGGTGCCTTTATAGGATGTTCAAATTATCCAGAATGTAAATTTACAAGACCTCTTTCAAAAGCTAAAGCTGCTGAACAAGTGAATTTAGCAGAGCCAAAATTAATTGGTCAAAATGATAAAGGTAAAGATATTTATCTTAAAAATGGAAGATTTGGTCCATATTTACAATTTGAAATTGATCCAAATGAAAATGAAGAAAAAACTAAAAAAAAAAAGAAAATAAAAAAAAAAGATGAAAGTGTAAAAAACGTCTCGATACCTAAAGGCATTGATATCGATTCAATTGATTTAGAAAAAGCAAAATTTTTATGTTCATTACCTAAAAATTTAGGTATTAATCCAGAAAATCAAAAAGAAATTTTTTTAAACTCAGGACGATTTGGTCCGTATTTAAAATGTGAAAATAAATCTGCTAGATTAGAAAATGTCGAAGATATTTTTACTATTGGATTAAATAGAGCAATTACATTAATTGCTGAAGCAAAGCCTGGTAGAATATCTTCATCATTAATAAAAGACTTGGGAGAGCATCCCGAAGATAAAAAACCTGTTAGAGTGATGAAAGGTCAATATGGACCATATATCAAGTACAAATCTCTTAACGCAACAATTCCTGAAGAAAAAGACCCAACAGAACTTACAATGGAAGAAGCATTAATATTAATTGAGAAAAGAAAAGAATACGATAAAACAAAAAAGAAAAAACGTAAATGATAAAAAAATCATTTTTAACATTTGTTTTTTTACTAATATTTTATAATATTTCAAATTCAGCTGAATTAAATTGCAATAATTTTAAAAAGTTTTCATTGAATTTTATGAAATGTAAAAGTAGTTTAATAAAAAATAAAACTTTAACAGCAGGTGAAAATTTTATGAAAGATACAAAAAATTACCAAAAAAATGAATGGTCAGAAGAAAAAAGTAAAGTTAAAGATGTTAAAAAAAAGATTTTAGAACAATGAATTACGAAGAAAATATAAAAAAAAATAATATTAATTTACCAAAAGCAGCAAATCCTGTTGGATCGTATGTTGCTACAAGGATTGTAGGGAAAATGCTTTTTATTTCAGGCCAAATATCAATGGATGAAAAAGGTAATTTAATTAAAGGTAAAGTTGGTAAAGATTTAAACACAGATCAAGCTTATCAAGCTGCAAAAAGATGTGCTCTAAGTATAATAGCTCAGGCAAAAAAAGCATGTAAAGATGATCTTTCAAAGATAAAGTCGTGTGTCAAATTAACTGGGTTTGTTAATTCAATTGATGAATTTAATGATCAGCCCAAAGTAATAAATGGTGCATCAGATTTAATTGCTTCAATATTTGGAGATGCTGGAATGCATACGAGAGCAGCGGTAAGTACTAACAGTCTTCCATTAGGTGTTGCTGTCGAAGTTGATGCAATTTTTGAATTAAATTAATTTATCTGCCTATACCAAAATATTTAATTCCATTTACTTTCATCTTTGAAGGATTATAAATATTTCTCATATCATAAACAGTAAATTTACTTTTTTTTACAATTTTTTTAAAATTTAATAATTTAAACTCATTCCATTCAGTATGTATAATTATTAAATCACTTTTTAAACATGCTGCAGAAATATCTTTACAAAACTTAACTTTTTTAAATTTTTCGAATTCTTTTTTATATCCTGAGGGATCAAAATATCTAATTTTTGCACCTTTATTATTTAAGTATGGTATCATGAATAAGCTTGATGCCTCCCTCATATCATCAGTATTAGGTTTAAAAGTTACGCCCAAAAAAGTAATATTTTTATTTCTTACATTTTTGCCAAGTATAGTTTCTATTTTTCTTGTTAAAAGAAGCTTTCTGTCATCATTTGATTTAATCACACTCTTCACAATTGACAAATTAGTATTAAAATTTTTTGATGTATCAACCAACGCTCGTGTATCCTTAGGAAAACAGGAGCCTCCGTAGGCGGGACCAGCACGAAGAAATCGTTCTCCTATACGTTGATCGGAGCCCATACCAAAAGATATATCTTTAATATCAACGCCAGTTTTTTCACATAAGTTTGCTAGTTCATTGATATAAGAAATTTTAGTAGCTAAAAAAGCATTGGACGCATATTTAATCAACTCGGCACCTCTTCTTGAAGTACTGAAGTATCTGCTATTTTTTTTTATTATTGGTAAATATAACGATTTAAGTATTTTATTTGCTTTATTGCTATCGGTTCCAATTACAACTCTATCAGGAGAAAAAAAATCTCTAATTGCTTCACCTTCTCTTAAAAACTCAGGATTAGAGACTATATCGACTAAATTTTTATTTTTTAAATTTTTTAAAATTTTTTCTATTTTGTCGCCAGTAGTTACAGGAACTGTAGATTTAGTAATTACAATTTTATATTTTTTAATATATTTTTTTAATTCATTAGCAACTTGAAAAACATATTTTAAATCAGCTGAATTACTATTTTTTTTGGTTGGTGTTCCTACGCAAATAAAAATTATATCAGAATTCATTATTGCAGTTTTCAAATCACTTGTGAAAATTAATCTTTTTTGTTTAAAGTTTTTTCTTAAAATTTCTTCTAAACCTGGTTCATAAATTGGAACTTTTCCGTTATTTAGAGAATTAATTTTTTTTTGGTCTTTATCAACACAATAAACAGTATTGCCCATATCTGAAAAACAAACTCCACTTACAAGACCTACATAACCTGTTCCTATCATGCAAAGTTTCATAATTTTGATATCTCCATAGATGATTTTATATATCCTTCAATAGTTCCACAGTCTAAATATTTGCCTTTAAAATTATGTCCAATAAATTTTTCTCCGTCTTCTAAAAGCCTTTTAATAGAATCTGTAATATGAATTTCTCCACCCTTACCTTTCTTTTGATTTTCTAATTTTAAAAATATTTTTTTTGGCAAAATATACCTTCCTATAACCGCATTATTTGATGGAGCAGATTTAACATCTGGTTTTTCTATTACATCATTAATATAAAAATTACTTTTATTTATATTAGATTTTTTTGAATATATTCCCCATCTTTTTACATTTTTTTTGTTTACTTTCATACTAGCCATAACTGAGCATTTATTTTTTTTATGTATATGTATCATATCTTTAGAACAGTTTTTTTTAATAATTAAATCATCAGGTAAAAGCATCATAAAAAAATTGTCTTTTATTAAATTTTTAGTTTTTAAAACGGCATCACCAGTACCTCTTGGGTTATTTTGATAGACAAATTTTATCATTTTTTTATATTTTAAAATCTTTTTATACTCACTTATAATTCTTTTATCTTTTTTTTTTTTAATTATTTTTTTATAAAAGATATCGTTGTAGAAATATTTTTTAATAATTTGTTTTTTTTTTGATATTATAAAAATAATCTCTTTAATGCCTGCTTCAACACATTCTTCCAAAATGTATTCTAGTCCTACTTTTCCATTAATTGGCAATAACTCTTTAGCATAAACACTTGTTAAAGGTAAAAGTCTTGTACCTAAACCTGCCAATGGTATTATTGCTTGTCTTATCATCAGAATGTATTAATTAAATGAAGTACCATAAATGATAATTTTTAAAAGTATAAATAAATTAAATAAAGAAGTTAATTTTAAGGCAAAAGTCGGGTTTGTACCTACTATGGGATCATTACATAAAGGTCACATTTCTCTTATTAAATCATCAAGAAAAAAATGCCAAAAAACACTTGTGAGTATTTTTGTTAATCCGTCTCAATTTAACAACAAAAATGACTATAAAAATTATCCTCGTAATTTAAAAAAAGATATAAATTTATTGCGTAAACTTAAAGTTGATTATTTATTAATTCCTAAATCAGAAGATATATACAAAAATAAAAATAAAATGAAAATCAAAATAAGTAAAACCGATAAAATTATGTGTGCAATTTATCGACCTGGCCATTTTGAAGGTGTTTTAGCTGTAATAAATCAATTTTTGATAAGACTTAAGCCAAAATATATTTTTTTTGGTAAGAAAGATTATCAGCAACTTTATTTAGTACGAAAATATATAGGAAAAAAATTTAAAACTAAAGTCGTTCCATGCTCAACTATTCGTGATAAAAACATGGTAGCTTTATCATCTAGAAATTCTTTTCTTAATAGTGAAGATATCAAAAAATCATCAATATTAGCTAAAAAAATTATAAAGTTTAAAAAAAAAATTATAAAAAATATTATGCTTAGAAAAAATACTAAAAATATTATTTTTCAATTAAATAAGTTAAAAAATATCAAAATTGAATACTTAGAAGTAAGAAATGAAAAAAATTTATCAAAAAAAATTACAAATAAAAATTTCAAAATCTTTGTAGCGTATTATAATAAAAATGTAAGAATAATAGATAATTTTTAATTAGTTATAGAAAAAAATAAGCTCCAATACCTAAAAAAGATAAAAATCCAATTACATCAGTTATTGTAGTAACAAAAACACTTGATGCAATAGCAGGATCAATTTTCATTTTTTTTAAACTAACAGGAACTAAGATACCGAATAAACCAGCAACTATCATGTTTAGCACCATTGAAATTGATATTATTAAAGATAATATCGGATCATTAAACCATATTTGAACAACGATAGCACTTATCGCTGCAAATATAATCCCATTTAAAACTCCAATTGAAAATTCTTTTAGTATATTTTCATTAAAATTGTTTTTAGTTAATTCATTTGTTGCTATTGTTCTAATTGTAACAGCTAATGTTTGCATTCCTGCATTACCACCCATAGAAGCAACAATTGGCATTAAAACTGCTAAAGCTACAACTTTTTCAATATCTTCTTGAAAAAAACCAATGACTATGGATGCTATAACCGCTGTAAACAAATTTAAAAGCAACCAATTAAATCTTCTTTTAGTTTTTTTAAAAATTCCGTCTGTAATTTCTTCATTACCTACTCCGGCAAGTCTTAATACATCCTCTTCAGCTTCTTCTTTTAAAACCGTTAAAACATCGTCACTAGTAATCATGCCTACTAGCTTATTATTTTTATCAATAACACATGCTGAATTTAAATTATAATTTTCAAATAAGTTACCTACTTCCTCCTTGTCCATATCCACAGGTATAAGTAATTGTGATTTTGACATAATAGACTCCATTTTTTTTTCTCTCTGTGTTCTTAAAACTTTAGATGACGATACAGTTCCAACTGGTTTAAACTCGTTATCTACAATAAAAATTTCTAAAAATTCTTCTGGTAAATCTCTGTTTTCTCTCAAGTAGTCTATGGTTTGACCCACAGACCAATTATTTGGAATAGCTGTAAATTCTCTTTGCATTATACGTGCTGCTGAATCTTCTGGATAACTTAAACTTTCTAGTAAAACAAATCTATCTTTAGGTGGTAAAGAACTTAGTATTGTATTTTTGTTTTGTTCATCTACATTTTCTAAAATTTTAATAGCATCGTCTGACTCTAAATTTTTTAAGATAGAAACAATGGCGTCTGAAGATAGATATTTAATTATTTCAGATTGAACTGATTCATTTAATTCAATAAATACCTGGGGATCGATTTGAAAATTATTAAGTTTAATTAATTTTTCTCTATTATCCTCACTTAAATGTTCTATTATATCCGCAGCATCTGCTGGGTGAATTTCTTTAAAAGAATTAGTAATAAATTGAGCATCATTACTAATGATTTTTGAGACTAAAACTTTTATATATTCTTTATTAAATTCAAAATTTACTTTTTTATCTTTTATTTTTTTAAGTAAAGACATAAGTTACCTATAAATTATTAAGGCACTATTAATACATAATAAGCAAAATACAATTCTTTAAATGAAAATTGAAATCAAAAGATCTAAAAAGCCTATAAAATACACATATGCAATCAATTTTCTTGAAAAAAGACTACTAAAAATTAGCAATGACAACTCTGATGAATTAATTTGGTTATTAAAGCATCCCTCAACTTATACAGCTGGGACAAGTTATAATAAAAGCGAAATATTAGATAAATCGATTAAAATAATCAAAACTAATAGAGGTGGCAAAATTACTTGGCATGGTCCTGGTCAGTTAGTTTGCTATTTAGTAATTAATTTAAATAAAAGAAAGAAGGATATCAGGAAATTTTTAAATATAATTGAACAATCAATTATTGAATCTTTATCTGAGTATAAAATAAAATCTTTTAGTGATCCAAAAAATATTGGGATCTGGGTCAAACAAAATAACAAGAGTAAAAAAATTGGTGCAATAGGTATAAGAATTAAAAAATGGATTACTTATCATGGTTTTTCACTTAATATTAATAATTCACTAAGTAAATATAAAAAAATTATACCTTGTGGTATCAAAAATAAAGAAGTTAGCAATTTAATAAATATTAAAAAACAAAATTACAAAAATATAGATAAAGTAATTATAAAACATTTAATTAAAAATTTGAAAACCTTAACCTTTTAATTTTTAAAATTTTATTAAAGTAATCAGGAAGTGAAGCAGTATAGGTATACTTTTGATTGTTAATCATAAATTTAATTTGATAAGAATGTAACATCAGATTAATATTTTTTGATTTGTAGCTTAAAAATGATCCATACTTTTTATCTCCATAAATTGGATTACCTATTGCCGATAACTGTTTTCTAAGTTGATGTTTTCTTCCAGTAATAGGTTTCATTTCGACTAAACTAGAATTGATATTTTTATCTATAACTTTGTAAATTGTTTTAGCTTTTTCAATAATTTTTTTACCATTTTCATATCTTGCTAAATTTTCCGTCCATTCACCTGAATTTTTTTCAACTTCCCCGTGGCAGATACCAATATATGTTTTGTGAATTTTTCTTAATCTGAATAAACTTGTAAATAATTGAGCTGTCTCTCTATTTTTTGCAATTATAAAGACCCCAGATGTTTCTTTATCAAGTCTATGTACAGAAAATGGTTTCGTATTTTTAAAAATTTCACTACTAGCAAATATATCTATTAGATTTCTTTTAGATTTAGTACCTCCTTGAACTGAAATACCAGCTATTTTATTTATAACAACAAAGTTGTCATTATTATCAATTATTAGTTTTTCATTTTCTTTTATAATACTTTTACTAGGAGTAAATTTATTACTTATGTTATCAATTTTTTTTTCATAATTAAGATTGTATAAATCTATCAAATCATTTGTTTTGATTTTTGTTGAACTTTTAACTTTTTTTTTATTTAATTTAATTTTTCCATTTCTTAAAGATTTTTCAATTAAACTCTGCGGAACTTTAATAATATTATTTCTAATCCATCGATCAATTCTCATATTATTACTTTTAGAGTCTACTGTGTAAGACTTTTTCATTTTTTAATATGTTAATAAATGTTAAGAAATTACTACTTTTTTTCTTTAGTTTCTTTTTTTTCTTTTATTTTTGGCTGTTCTTTTGGTGTGTCTTTTGATATTTCCTTTTTTTTTCTATCTATTTTTTTTGCTTCTATATCTCTATCTACAAATTCAATAACAGCCATTGGGGCACTATCACCATATCTAAAACCAGCTTTTACAATTCTTGTGTAACCACCTTTTCTTTGTTCATATCTTTTTGACAATGTTTTTTTAACCTTGTTTGTTGAATTTATATTTTGCAATTTAGACATTAACAATTTTGTATTATGTAGAGATTTTTTTTTACCAAGAGTTATAATTTTGTCAGCTTGGGGTTTTAAAAATTTAGCCTTTGGCAATGTTGTAGTTATTTGCTCATATTTTATTAATGAGTTTAGCATATTTTTTAACAAAGCCTTTCTGTGCTCAGATGTTCTGTTAAGCTTTTTATTATACATGCCGTGTCTCATTAGATTGATTCCTCAAGTTTTTTTGACATTTCAGCAATATTATCTGGTGGCCAATTAGGTATTTCCATTCCTAAATACAAAGACATTCCAGTAAGAACTTCTTTAATTTCGTTAAGTGATTTTCTTCCAAAGTTAGGGGTTCTTAACATTTCACCCTCTGATTTTTGTACAAGATCTCCAATATAAATTATATTATCATTTTTGAGACAATTCATTGATCTTACAGATAATTCTAATTCGTCTACTTTTCTTAAAAGATTTTTATTAAACTCAGGTTCAGCTGGTTTTTCTCGAACAGCAATCTCTTGTGGCTCATCAAAATTAATAAACATTTTAAGTTGATCTTGAAATATTCTTGCTGAATAAGCAATTGCATCTTCAGCTGAAATTGAACCGTTAGTGACAACTTCCATTGTAAGCTTATCATAGTCTAAAGCCTTACCTTCCCTAGCTGTATCAACTGTATAAGACACTTTTTTAACTGGGCTGAATAATGAATCAATGGGTATTAATCCTAGAGGTGGTTCTTCAGGCTTATTCATGATTGCTGGTACATAACCTTTTCCAGTTCCTACAGTCATTTCCATATGAAAATGTGTTTTTTCATCTAGATTACAAATTACTAAATCAGGATTTAATATTTCAATATCTGCGACAGGTGTTATGTTTGAAGCTTTGATCTCACCTGGACCCTTAGCATCTAAAATTAATTTTTTTGAAGTTTCTGATGAACTTTTTAATGCTAATGACTTAACGTTTAAAACTATATCTGTAACATCTTCTCTTATTCCTTTTATCGATGTAAATTCATGTAAAACACCGTCGATTTGTATTGCTGTTACAGCAGCACCTCTTATTGATGATAATAAAATTCTTCTTAATGAATTTCCTAAAGTTAAACCATAACCTTTTTCAAGAGGTTCAGCTACAATCTTTGCGTAAGATTTATCTTCATTTAATTTGACATCCAGTTTGCCTGGTTTAATTAATGACTTCCAATTTTTTACATTAACATCTAAATTTTCCATTATACTCTCCTTTTTTTTGGTGGTCTTGATCCGTTGTGCGGCATTGGCGTTGTATCTTTTATTGAAATTATTTTAAAACCCCTTGCTTGTAATGCACGTAAAGCAGTTTCTCTACCAGATCCAGGGCCTTTAATTTCAACAGATAAAACTTTCATTCCATATTCAAGTGCCTTAGACGCAGCTGCATCAGCAGCTATTTGAGCTGCATACGGCGTTGATTTTCTTGAACCTTTAAAACCTTTTTGTCCTGCAGATGCCCAGGAAACAACATTACCATTAGTATCTGCTATTGAAATTATAGTATTGTTAAATGTTGATTGAACATAAGCAATACCATTTAAAATAGTTTTTTTTGTTTTTTTCTTTTTTGAATAAGAGCTTTTTTTTACAACTTTTACATTCTTTTCTTCAGCTTGAACTTTTTTTTCTTTTTTTTCCATTTTATTTTTTAAGTGGAGTTAGTTTTTTTCCAGCAATGGCAATTGCTTTACCTTTTCTTGTTCTAGCATTACATCTTGTTCTTTGACCTCTAACAGGGAGTTTTTTTCTGTGTCTCGAACCTCTATAAGAAGCTAGATCAATTAATCTTTTTATATTAAGTGAATATTCTCTTCTTAAATCACCTTCAACTTTAAAGTTTTGATCGATATATTCTCTAATTTTTAAAATTTGATCATCAGTTAATTCATTAACCCTCTTTGACTTTGGTATTTCTAGAGCTGTACAAATTTTTTTAGAAAATTTGTCGCCTATACCATAAATATAAGTAAGTCCAATTTGGACAAGCTTATTTTGAGGAATGTTTACACCTGCTATACGAGCCATATTTTTGAGAATAAATCTAGCCTTTTATATAAGAAGATCTTCCAAAGTCAACTTTTAAACCTTTAAAATATCAGTGATTTTACTTGTAATTTCTTCTATTTTCAAGCCTCCATCAATTTCTTTAAAGTTCGATTTATTTGAATAATAATCTAAGACAGGTTTGGTTGTTTCCATATAAGTATCGTACCTCTTAAGTATCGTATTTAAATCATCATCAGATCTTTTTTCTAAAATTTTTCTTTTTTCGATTCTTTTTATTAATGTGTCTTTTTTTACATTTAGAAAAAAAACAAAATCTATTTTTTGACTAGAGTCTGCTAACAACATATCTAAATTTTTTGCTTGTTCTATTGTTCTAGGATATCCATCAAAAATCAATTTGTCTTTTTTTTTGGGGTCAAATATTATGTTTTTTATAAGCTTGTTAACAATTTGGTCATCTACAAACTTTCCTTCGCTCATAGAGTTTATAATTTTTTTACCAATTTCCGTGTTATTTTTTATTTCATCTCTTAACATATCACCAGTTGATACTTGAAAATTATTTAGTTTTGTTTCTAAATTTTTAGCCTGAGTTCCTTTACCTGCTCCAGGAGGACCAAATAAAATTATATTCACTTTTATCTTCCAAATTTAGTTTTTTTAATTAGTTGCTCGTATTGAGAGCTCATTAATCTTGTTTGTACTTGCGTAACTGTATCTATAGCAACTACAACAACAATCAATACTGAAGCTCCTCCAAGATAAAAAGGAATTGGATAATTTGCAATTAAAAATTCAGGCATTAAACAAACTAAAGTTAGATAGATAGCACCTATAGTTGTAAGTTTTGTTAATATATTGTCTATATATAATGCTGTACTTTCGCCCGGTCTTATGCCTGGAATAAATCCACCATATTTTCTTAAATTTTCTGCAGTTTCATTTGGGTTAAAAACTATTGATGTATAAAAAAAAGTAAAAAATATTATTCCTGACGCGTAAAGCAACATGTATAAAGGTTGTCCTTGTGAAAAAAATGATGAAAAGTTTAGAAATAATTCATTATCCGAAAGATTAAAATTAGAAAAAGTTACGGGTAAAAGTAATAGTGCAGAAGCAAAAATTGCTGGAATAACTCCAGCTTGATTTATTTTTAAAGGCAAATGAGAGGACTCACCGCCGTACATTTTGTTACCCATTTGTCTTTTTGGATAATTTATAAGAATTTTTCTTAATGCTCTTTCCATAAAAACTATAAACATTATTGTTAGTACTAATAAGACAAAAATTGCAATTATCATTAACGTGGATATTGCACCAGTTCTACCAAGTTCAAAAGTAGTGACCAATGCTCTTGGTATTTCAGCAACAATACCTGAAAATATAATTAAAGAAATTCCATTTCCAATTCCTCTTTGAGTAATTTGCTCACCTAACCACATTAAAAAAATTGTTCCAGCTACTATAGTAGTAACTGTTGATATTTTAAAAAACATTCCGGGATTTATTACTAAATTTTCTGAGGACTCTAATCCTACAGCTAAGCCATAACCTTGTATAGTCGCAAGTAATACAGTTCCATATCTGGTTATTTGAGATATTTTTTTTCTACCTGCTTCACCTTGACTTTTAAGATTTTTAAAATAATCAGAAACACCAGTGAGTAATTGTACAATAATAGATGACGAAATATATGGCATAATACCTAAAGCAAAAATTGCCATACGGCTAACAGCACCACCAGCAAAAACATTAAACATTCCAAGTAAACCTTTTTGATTTCCTTCCATCAAAACTTGTAATTGCTGTGGATCTATTCCAGGTAGAGGTACAAATGTTCCTAACCTGTAAATTGCTAGAATGAAAATTGTAAAAAATATTCGATTTTTAAGATCAGTAGTTGAAGAAGATGGTGAACTCATTTATTTTTCAATATTTTTCTTAATTTCAATAGTTCCACCATTTTTTTCTAATTTTTCCTTTGCAGATTTAGAAATTAAATGAGCCTCAATTTTAATTTTATCTTTTATATCTCCGTTACCAAGTATTTTAAGAAATTGTGTATTTTTATTAATAATTTTAAGTTTTTTTAATAATTTATGATTTATAATATCCTTTGAACTGATAGTTTTTTTTTCTATATAGTGCTGAATTTTATCTAAATTAACTTTAGCTATTTTACTTCTGTTTATAGTTTTAAATCCTCTTTTAGGTAATCTTCTATACAGAGGCATTTGGCCACCTTCAAAACTTTTTATTGCAACACCAGATCTAGATTTTTGACCTTTTACTCCTCTACCAGAAGTTTTGCCTTTTCCCGATCCTATACCTCTACCAATCCGAATTTTTTTTGTTATAACTTTTGTTATATTGTTTAGTGATGTCATTAGCCTCTCTTCTCAATTATTTCAGAAATTTTTTTATTTCTTATATTTGAAATATGTTTAGGTGAGTTTTGTTTTGATAAAGCTTTCATAGTTGCTCTTATTACATTATGAGGATTAGCGGTACCAATTGATTTTGCAACAATATCTTTTACTCCTAAAACTTCACATACGGCTCTAACAGGTCCTCCTGCTATTATTCCTGTTCCTTTTGGTGCTGCTCTTAATTTAATTTTACCAGCACCATCTTTTCCATAGACATCATGATGAATTGTTCTTCCTTCACGTAAAGGAATTTGTTGCAATTTTCTTCTTGCCATTTCGTTAGCTTTTTTGATTGCATCAGGTACTTGTTTAGCTTTTGCATGGGCTATACCAATTTTTCCGTTTTGGTTTCCAACTACAACTAAAGCTGAAAAACCAAATCTACGTCCACCTTTTACAACCTTTGTAATCCTATTAATATGAACTAATTTTTCTAAAATATCGTCTTTCTTATTTTCTTTATATTCCATTTAAAATTCCATTCCATTTTTTCTTAATGTTTCAGCAAATATTTTTATTCTTCCATGATATTTATAACCGCCTCTATCAAAAAATATTTTAGTTATTTTTTTTTCTTGCGCTCTTTTAGCTAGTTTTTCGGCTACTACTCTTGAAATTTCACTTTTTTTTGTTTTATTGATTGCTTTAATATCTTTTTCAATGGACGAGGCTGATAAAAGCGTAACTTCTTTCATGTCGTCAATTATTTGTGCTGATATATTTTTTGTTGATCGAGAAATACATAGTCTGAATCTTCCTGGTCTAGATACTTTCTTTACCTTATTTCTCACTCTAAATTTTTTTCTTTCTGCAGTTGTTAATTTCATTATTTTTTCTTACCTTCTTTTCTTAATATATATTGACCTTTTTCCTTGATTCCTTTCCCTTTATATGGTTCAGGTGGTCTAAATGATTTAATTTTTGACACAACCATTCCAACTAATTGTTTATCGTGTCCACTAATTTTAATAGTAGTTTGTTTTTCAACAGTAACTTTAATTCCTTCAGGAATATCAAAATTTATATCATGGCTAAAACCAAGTTGAAGGTTTAATTGCTTTCCTTTTAACGCAGCTCTATAGCCTACACCTACAAGCTCAAGAATTTTTTCATATCCTTTAACTGAACCAATGATTGCATTATTTACTAAACTCCTATTCATTCCCCATAATCTTTTTGAGTTTTGATCTATTTTTTTTGGCTTAATAGAAATCTCTTTTCCATCCTTTATATTCAGATCAAAAATATCTAAATCTATATTTAATGATTTTTTACCCAATGGACCGTCTATGCTTAAAATATTTCCATTTAGAACTACTTTAACTTTTTCGGGTATAGATATATTTATTTTTCCAATTTTAGACATTAAAATACCTTACAAATAATTTCTCCGCCTATTTTTTGTTTTCTTGCATCTATATCTGTCATCACTCCTTTTGGCGTTGATATAATCGCAATTCCTAAACCATTATTAATTTTTGGTAAGCTTTCAGCACTTGAAAATATTCTTCTTCCAGGTTTAGATATTCTCTCAATAGTGCTAATTACAGGGTTTCCTGAATGATACTTTAGATCTATCATCACTAAAGGTTTTTTCGTCTCTTTATTAATTTTGTAATCAATTATGAAACCTTCGCTTTTCAAGATGTCTAAGATTTTAACTTTGAAGTTTGAAGACGGTAATTCAACCTTTTTATGGTTACGCAACTGCGCATTTTTAATTCTTGCTATCATATCTCCTATCGGGTCACTTAAACTCATATAATCCTTTCTACCAACTTGATTTTACCATACCTGGAATTTTTCCTTCTAATCCAAGTTTTCTTAAAGCTATTCTTGATATTTTCAATTTTCTATAAACACCATGAGGACGTCCTGTAATTTGACATCTGTTCATTACTCTAGTTAATGAAGAATTTCTAGGCAACTTTGATAATTTTTGTTGGGCGCTAAATCTTTCCTCTAAGGGTAATTTTTTATTCATTATAATTTTTTTTAAAGCTTTTCTTTTTTTATAAAATTTATTTGCAAGTTTAATTCTACGATTATTTTTATTTATAGAGCTTAGTTTAGCCATTGTTAATTATCCCCTTTCTTTATAAATGGAAAATTTAATTGATTTAATAACTCAAGACTATGATCTTTATTATGAGAAGATATAACTATGGTAATATCCAAACCACGTATTTTGTCAACTTTATCAAAGTTCACTTCAGGAAAAATTATGTGCTCTTTAACACCAAAAGTATAATTTCCAAATTTATCAAAAGCATTTGGCGATAAACCTCTAAAGTCTTTAATTCTAGGTAACGCAATATTAATTAATCTATCAATAAACTCATACATTTTATCTTTCCTCAAAGTGACTTTAAGGCCAGCGTTAGTATTTTTTCTAGTTTTAAAATTTGATATAGATTTTTTAAATTTAGTTATTACAGGTTTTTGACCAGTAATTTTTGATAAATCTTCTTCACAAGATTTAATTATCTTTGAATCATTACCATCAATTCCTAATCCCATATTTAAAACAACCTTTTTAATTTGAGGACTCATGTTTATATTTTTAAAACCAAATTTTTCTTTTAACGAAGGTTGAATTTTTTTAAAAAAAGTTTCTTTTAATCTTGGTGTCATTTTTTAGCTCCAATTTTTTTTTCTTTTTTTTTCTCACTTATAATTGTTAAATTTGAAACATGTAAAAAATTTTCTTTTGAAATTATTCCACCTTTTTTCTCTTTTGTAGTTTTGACATGTTTTTTCACAATATTTATTCCTTTAACTTTGACTCTGTTTAGTTTTCTATCAATTTCTATAACTTCACCTTCTTTTTTTTTGTCTTTGCCCGTTAAAATTTTAACTTTAATTCCTTTTTTAATCATTTTATAAAACCTCCGGGGCTAAAGAAATAATTTTCATTTGACCTCTGCTTCTCAACTCTCGGGTAACAGGACCAAAAATTCTTGTTCCAACAGGTTCACCTTTGTCGTCTACAAGCACTGCTGCATTATTATCAAATTTAACTTTTGAACCATCGTCTCTATGAATTCCTTTTTTTACTCTTACAACTACAGCTTTATGCACTGACCCTTTTTTTACTTTACCTTTAGGTATTGCCTCTTTAACAGCAATAACTATTGTATCACCTATACTCGCATATCTTCTTTTTGATCCACCAAGAACCTTTATACATTCAATTTTTTTAGCTCCTGTGTTATCTGCTACAAATAATTCTGTTTGCACTTGTATCATTTAGCATTCTCCTTAACTTCAAATCTTTTATTTTTTGAAAAAGGTTTACTCTCGATAATGAATACTTTGTCTCCATTTTTATACTTATTATTTTCATCGTGAGCATTATATTTTTTTTTTACTTTTATAGTTTTTTTCAAAATAGGATGTTGATACTTTCTTTCAACTAAGACTGTAATAGTCTTGTTTGGCTTATCACTTATCACTATCCCAGATAATATTTTTTTAGGCATTTAATTTTCCTTTTAAAAGTGTCTTTAATTTAGCTATATCCTTTTTTGTTTGATTAATTTTTGATGAATTTTTAATTTGAGAGTTAATTTTTTGAAATCTTAAATTAAATAAATCCTTTTTAAATTTATCAATATTTTTAAGTGCTTCTGATTTAGTTATCTTCTTTAATTCATTTTTTTTCATTTTATGTGAACCTTTTAATAAATTTGGTTTTTATTGGTAATTTTGCTGACGCTTTATACAGGGCTTCTTTTGCTACTTGTTCTGAAACTCCATCAATTTCAAATAAAATTCTTCCTGGTTTAACTCTGCAAGCATAATATTCTGGTGATCCTTTGCCTTTACCCATTCTTACCTCAACTGGTTTTTTTGATACTGGAATATTTGGAAACATCCTTGTCCAGACTCTTCCTTGTCTTTTCATATGTCTTGTTAGAGCAACTCTTGCCGCTTCGATTTGTTTTGAAATTACCCTGTCTGGTTGGATTGCTTTTAATCCGTATGATCCATAATTCATAATATTACAACGTGAAGCATTGCCATGTATTCTTCCTTTGTGCGCTTTTCTGTATTTGGTCCTAGTTGGTTGTAACATTTTTATTTCCTATTTGTTTCCTGGCTAAATTCTTTTATGAAAATTTCACCTTTGTAAATCCATACTTTAATACCAATAATTCCATATGTGGTTAAAGCTTCAGCTTCAGCATAGTCAATATTTGCTCTTAAAGTGTGTGAAGGAATACTTCCTTCTCTTAACCATTCAGTTCTAGCTATTTCATTACCACCTAACCTTCCACTTATTGAAACTTTTATACCTTTTGCACCTAAACGTAATGCAGACTGCATAGCTCTTTTCATTGCTCGTCTATATGATATTCTTTTTACTAATTGTTGTGCTATATTTTCTGCAACTAAGTAGCTATTAGTTTCGGGTTTTTTAACTTCTTTTATATTTAATATAACTTCGTTAGAACATAATTTTGATAATTTAGATTTAATTTTTTCAATATCACTACCTTTTTTTCCAATTACAAACCCTGGTCTTGAGGTATAAATGGTCACAAAACATTTCTTAGATGTTCGTTCAATCATAACCTTAGAAACGCCAGAATTTATTACATTTTTTTTAATATATTCTCTAATTTTAAAATCTTCGATTAAGTAGTTACCGAAATCCTTCTTTTTGGCGTACCAAACTGAGTCCCAACCTCTGTTTATACCTAACCTTAAACCTACTGGATTAACTTTTTGTCCCATGGCTCTCCATTTTTTTATTTTCTGATAAAATTATTGTTACGTTTGAATAAGGTTTCAATATTGGTGCGGCTCTACCTTTGGCTCTAGCTCTAAATCTTTTCATTACTATTTGTTTTCCACAGTAAGCTTCTTTGACAATCAAATTATCTATATCATATTGAAAATTATTTTCTGCATTAGCAATTGCTGATGAAATTGTTTTTTTAATATCTTTTGAAATTCTTTTTTCAGAAAAAGTAAGATCTCTTAAAGCAATATCAACTTTTTTTCCAACTAAAGCTCTTAAAATTGGACTTAGTTTTCTTGTGCTAGATCTAACATTTTTATTTATAGATTTGACTAGTTTAAGATCCTTGTTTAAATTTTTTTTCTTTTTACTCATAATTATTTTGCATCCTTTTTAGCTGAAGTTGCAGCTGGAGCTGCTGAAGCACCTTCTTCTTTTGCAGCCTTCTTATCAGCAGGTGTATGACCTACAAAAGTTCTTGTTGGAGCAAATTCACCTAGTTTATGTCCAACCATATCCTCTGAAATTGTAAGTGGTATAAATTTTTTCCCATTATAAATTAAAAAACTAACTCCTACGAAATCTGGAATAATTGTCGATTTCCTTGACCATGTTTTTATTGGTTTTTTATTGGTTTCATTTTTAAGTTTTTCAACTTTTTTAATTAAGCTTTCTTCTACAAATGGTCCTTTCCAAACTGCTCTAGCCATAAATTAAACCTTTTTCCTTTTTCTTCTTCTTATAATAAATTTATCAGTTCTTTTATTGTCTCTAGTTTTCAATCCTTTTGCTGATTGACCTGTCCTAGATACAGGATGTCTTCCACCAGCAGATTTACCTTCTCCACCTCCGTGTGGGTGATCGACTGGATTCATTACGACACCTCTAGTATGCGGTCTTCTTCCAAGCCATCTTGATCGACCAGCTTTACCTATTTTTATATTTTTTTGATCAGGATTTGATAACACGCCAATTGTTGCCATTGCTCTTGAATCAATTTTTCTAACTTCTCCAGATGTCATTTTTATTAATGAGTAATTCCCATCTATTCCTGAAATAGACACTGAAGTTCCTGCTGATCTTGCAATTTTTCCTCCAGCTCCTGGTTGTAATTCTACATTATGAATATCTATACCTACGGGAATGTCATGAAGTGGCATACAATTACCAACTTTAATTTCTTTTTTTTTACCGTTTTCAATTTTATCTCCTACTTTAATTTTTTGAGGAGCTAAATAGTAAAATTTTTCTCCATCATCAAATTTAACCAACATTATGTAACAAGATCTATTTGGGTCATATTCTATTCTTTCTATAGTTGCTGGCATATCAAATTTTCTTCTATAAAAATCTACATTTCTATATTTTTGCTTATGCCCGCCAGCACGATTTCGTGAAGTGATATGCCCATTATTATTTCTTCCTTTTGAAGAATATTTTGTACTTAATAATGGTTTATAAGGTTTACCTTTCCATAGATCACTTCTATCAACTAAAATAGTTGTTCTTGTAGATTTAGTATATGGTTTAAAAGATTTTAAAGTCATAAATTAAATTCCAGTTGTTAAGTCAATACTTTGACCTTTCTTCAAAGTAATTATTGCTTTTTTGAAACCTTTTACTTTTACTTTTCTTCCTCTTACTAGTTTTTTTCTAGGTTGTTTATTAATAATATTAATTTTTGTAACATTAACTTTAAAAATTTTTTCTACATTTTTCTTTAAATTTTTTTTGTTAGCTTTATTTGGAACTTTGAAAACAACTTTATTTTGTTCAGATAAATTAGTTGATTTTTCTGTAACAATAGGTGATATAATTTTATCGTATAAGTGAATTTTTCTCATTATGAATATCTCTTTTCTAATTCTTTAACTGATGTTTCAGTAAAAACTATTTTATTATATTTGATTAAATCGTAAGCGCTAAAATGATTAACATCTGTCACTTTTACATTCGGAATATTTCTTGAAGATTTAAAAATTTTATCTTTTGAATTTTTGTCTAGTATCATTAGAGCGTTAACAGCATCAAATTTCTTTAATATTGAATTCATTTCTTTTGTCTTTTTAATTTCATTTTTGAAATCATTAAAAATTATAAGTTTTTCATTTTTGTTTTTTTCGCTTATAATTGATATTACACTTAATTTTTTTTCACTTTTATTTAACTTTCTTTTTTTGTATTTAGACTGACCTTTTGGCCCATGCGCTACACCACCGCCAACAAAAATTGGTGCTTTTCTACTAGCGTGTCTAGCGTTACCTGTACCTTTTTGTGCATATATTTTTGCTGTAGACCCTATTATTTCATTTTTTTGTTTAGTTTTTGCGTGTCTGCCTTTGTAATTAGCGTTTGTTTTATAAATAACGCTGCTGACAATCTTTTTATTAATTTTTCCTGAAAAGATTTTATCTAAGACCTCTATAGAGTCTTTTTTCCCATCTAAATTTATTTTATTTAATTTCATTTTTTCTTTTTCTTATCTGGTATTTTTTTTGCTTTCTCTGCTATTTCTATTTTTTCCTTTATAGTGAATTTTTTAGTGTTTTTTACAGCCTTTTTAACAAGTACTTCTGCATTTTTGTAACCAGGGATTGATCCTTTCAGATATAACAAATTATTCTCAATATCAGATTTTATAATTTCTATATTTTGTATAGTTCTTAACTTATCTCCCATATGGCCAGCCATTTTTTTTCCTTTAAATACTTTTCCAGGATCTTGTCTTTGCCCTGTCGAACCATGAGATCTATGAGATACTGAAACACCATGAGATGCTCTTAATCCACTAAAATTATGCCTTTTCATTGCACCAGCGAAACCCTTTCCGATAGTTTTAGATCTAATATCTACAAATTTAACATCATTAAATATTTCTAATCCAAATTCATTACCTTCTTTATAATTTTCTGTACTTTTAACTCTAAATTCTTTTAATTTTTTTTTTGGTTCAGTATTCCTCTTAGTAAAGAAACCTTTCATAGATTTTGTTAATTTTGAGTTTTTAATTTTTCCAAAACCCAATTGAACAGCTTTGTAACCTCTTTTTTCTACATCTATAACTTGAATAACACGACCTTTTTCCATTTTGATAACTGTCACTGGTACTGATTGTCCAGACTCAAAAAATTCTCTCGTCATACCTATTTTTTTTCCAATTAATGCAATTTCACTCATAATAATTATATTTTTATCTCCACATCAACTCCTGAAGCTAAATCTAATTTCATTAATGCCTCTACAGTTTGTGGCGTTGGTTCAATTATATCTATTAATCTTTTGTGTGTTCTGGTTTCAAATTGTTCTCTGCTTTTTTTATCTATGTGTGGTGATCTCAACACAGTATATTTTTCTATTTTTGTTGGTAAAGGAATTGGTCCTTTTATATTTGCGCCAGTTCTTTTAACCGTATTTACGATTTCTTCAGTAGACTGATCTAAAATTTTATTATCGTAAGCTCTCAATTTAATTCTAATATTTTGTTTATCCATAATTAGCCTGTTTTCTTAGTTACTTCATCTTGAACGTTTTGAGGAACTTTGTCATAATGATCAAAAAACATTGAGTACTGAGCCCTTCCTTGAGACATTGACCTTAAGCTATTAATATATCCAAACATGTTAGCTAATGGCACCATCGCAGTTATCACTGTTGCATTTCCTCTTTGTTCTTGTGTATTAATTTGACCTCTTCGACTATTCAAATCACCTATAACATCACCCATATAATCTTCTGGAGTTACTACTTCGACTCTCATAATTGGTTCAAGCAATTTTAATGTTCCTTTGGCACACGCATCTTTAAAACATTGTCTTGAAGCTAATTCAAAAGCTAAAACACTTGAATCTACATCATGATGTAAACCGTCAAGAATTGTAACTTTATAATCAATTATTGGAAACCCTGCTAATATTCCACTATCTGAAACAGTTTCTATACCTTTTTCAACTCCTGGAATAAATTCTTTTGGTATCGCACCACCTTTAATTTTACTTTCTACTTCTCTTCCTTTTCCTGGTTCTAACGGTTCAATTGATAATTTAACCCTAGCAAATTGGCCGGCGCCTCCACTTTGTTTCTTATGTGTATAGTCAGATTCTGCTTTATTCAATATTGTTTCTCGATAAGCAACTTGTGGTGCACCAATATTTGCTTCAACTTTAAACTCTCTCTTCATTCTGTCCACAATTATATCTAAATGTAACTCTCCCATTCCTTTAATAATAGTTTGTCCAGACTCTTCATCTGATGTTACTCTAAAAGAAGGATCTTCTTTTGCTAATCTTCCCAATGCCTCTCCCATTTTCTCTTGGTCAGCTTTTGTTTTAGGTTCAACTGCTATCTCAATTACTGGATCAGGAAATTCCATTGGTTCTAAAAGTACAGGTTTATCTTCGTCGGCTAAAGTATGACCTGTTATTGTATATTTTAAACCTGCTAACGCCACAATGTCACCTGCATTAGCTTCTTTAATGTCTTCCCTTGAATTAGCATGCATTAATAACATACGGCCAACTCTTTCCTCTTTATCTTTTGAAGTATTATATATGCCGGTACCAGCTTTAATTGTTCCTGAATAAATTCTTATAAATGTTAATGATCCCACAAATGGGTCATTTGCTACTTTGAAGGCCAAAGCAGAAAAAGGTGCACTATCATCAAATTTCATCTCTAATTCTTCTTCGGTGCCAGGCTTAGTCCCTTTGATAGACCCAATATCAACTGGGCTTGGCAAATAATCAACAACTGCATCTAACAAAGGTTGAACTCCTTTATTTTTAAAAGCTGATCCAGTTAACACAGGAACAAAATCAAAATTTAAACATCCTTTTCTTATACATTTAATTAAATCTTCTGCCTTAATACTTTCTCCATTAAGATATGACTCCATTAATTTTTCATTTTGCTCTACTGCAGTTTCTACTAATTCTTGTCTATATTTATTTGCGGTTTCTTTTAAATCGTCTGGGATATCTTTAATTTCAAACTCAGCACCTAATGTTTCATCTTTCCATATAATTGCTTTCATCTTAACTAAATCAATAACTCCTTGTAATGATGACTCTATACCAACTGGAATTTGCATAACTAACGGTTTTGCTCCCAATCTATCTTTAATCATCTCTACACATCTAAAAAAATCTGCACCAGTTCTATCAAGTTTGTTAACAAAACAAATTCTTGGAACTTTATACTTATCTGCCTGCCTCCAAACAGTTTCTGATTGTGGTTCTACACCTGCAACTCCATCAAACACTGCTACAGCACCGTCAAGAACTTTTAATGATCTCTCAACTTCAATTGTAAAATCAACATGTCCAGGAGTATCTATTATATTAATTCTATGCTCTCTCCAAAAACATGTAGTTGCTGCAGAGGTAATTGTAATTCCTCTCTCTTGCTCTTGCTCCATCCAATCCATTGTTGCAGCACCATCATGAACTTCTCCAATTTTATGACTTTTTCCAGTGTAATATAAAACTCTTTCAGTTGTTGTAGTTTTACCTGCATCAATATGTGCCATGATCCCGATGTTTCTATATTTGTCTAATGTATGTGTTCTACTCATAAATATTTACCATCTAAAATGTGCAAAGGCTTTATTGGACTCTGCCATTTTATGTGTGTCTTCTTTCTTTTTAATTGCTGATCCTTTGTTTTGATATGCATCATAAATCTCATTAAATATTTTATCTGACATTTTTTTATCTTTTCTTTTTCTTGAAGCATCTATTAACCATCTTAATGCTAAAGCTTGAGATCTTTTTGCTTTAACTTCAACAGGAACTTGGTATGTTGCACCTCCAACTCTTCTCGATCTAACTTCTACAGTTGGTTTCAAATTACTTATTGCACTATTAAAAACATTTATTGGTTCTTCTTTAACTTTAGATTTAATTTTACTAATTGCTTCATAAACAATTTTTTCTGCTACAGTTTTTTTTCCATCATACATAATAGAATTAATTAATTTAGGAATTATTGAAGACTTGTATATTGGGTCTATTATTGCAATTTTTTTTGGAGCACTTCTTTTTCTAGACATTTTATTTACCTTTTTTTGCTCCGTACTTAGATCGTTGTTGTTTTCTTGCTGTTACACCTTGTGTGTCTAAATTTCCTCTTAAAATATGGTAACGTACACCTGGTAAGTCTTTTACACGTCCTCCTCTAATTAGGACTACAGAATGTTCTTGTAAGTTGTGTCCTTCGCCAGGTATATATGATGTTACCTCGTGACCGTTTGACAGTCTTACTCTTGCAACTTTTCTTAGAGCTGAGTTAGGTTTTTTTGGTGTTGTGGTATAAACTTTTACACATACTCCTCTTTTTTGAGGTGATTTTTCTAAAGCTGGTACTTTATCTCTAGATTTAACTTTAATTCTTTTTTTTCTTAATAACTGGTTAATAGTCGGCATATCATTTTATATTTTAAATTTTTATATTTTTTTGGGAAATAGCCGTCCAGGATATTTATGGCAGCGTTTAGTACTACATGCACTACATTCCAACCAAAAAACGACAAATTACTATAGAAATCTACTTTGTCAAATCAAAACTCGAATTTAAAACAGGCTTTTTTTATTGATTTACTTGGGTTTCTGGTGTGTCAACTTTGTTTTGTTCTGCTATAAATTTTTTATCATCTTCTAGAGCTTTTTTATTCCAATCTGCTTTAATTGTTCCCGTCCCAGCAGGAACAAGTCTTCCAACGATGACATTTTCTTTTAATCCGTGCAATTTATCAATTTTTCCTTTTATAGCGGCGTCTGTCAAAACTCTAGTTGTTTCTTGGAAGGATGCTGCTGATATAAATGATTCAGTTTGTAATGATGCTTTAGTTATTCCCATTAAAACTCTCTGACCTTTAGCTTCTTTTTTTCCTTCTTTTTTAAGATTTTCGTTCATGTCATCAAATTTTATTTTTTCAATGATTTCTCCTGGTAATAAACTTGAATCACCAGGATCTTTGATTTCAACTTTTTTAAGCATTTGTCTTAATATAGTTTCAATATGTTTATCATTAATAACCACTCCCTGAAGTCTATAAACTTCTTGCACTTGATTTACAAAATATTCTGTTAGTTCTTCAATTCCTAAAATTCTTAAAATATCATGCGGTAAAGGTTGCCCATCAAGCAAATATTCTCCTTTTTTAATTCTCTCTCCTTGATTAAAATTAATATGTTTTCCTTTTGGAATTAAATAATTTGATGTTTCTCCTTTGTCAGATTCAATTGAAACTTTTTGTTTTCCTCTAACTTCTTTTCCAAACATAACTTTACCATCATTTTCAGCAATTATTGCACTATCTTTAGCTTTTCTTGCTTCGAATAATTCAGCTACTCTAGGTAATCCTCCAGTAATATCTTTTGTTTTTGAAGTTTCTTTAGGTAATCTTGCTATAACATCTCCTGCAAATATTTTTTGACCATCTTTAACAGACAAAATTGAGTCTGGTACTAAATAATATCTAGCTTCGTTATCATCTGCTTTTTTAATTACATTACCTTTTTCATCTCTTAATGTAACTCTTGGTTTTAAATCAGTATTTTTAGATTGTGATCTCCAATCTATCACTGACTTTGAAGAAATACCTGTTGCATCATCTGTTGTTTCAGCTAAAGAAACACCATCTATCAAATCAACATAACCAGCAATACCACTTTTTTCTGCAATAACTGGTGTTGTGTACGGATCCCACTCGCAAATTTTATTATTTTTTTTTATTTTATCTCCGTTTTGAAAAAACAATTTTGATCCGTAAGGAACTTTATAAATTGCTACTTGTAATCCATTATCGTCTTCAATTGATAATTGAGTATTTCTACCCATTACAATTAAATTCTTTTTAGAGTCTTCCAACAAGTTTGTATTAATTATTTTTAACGTTCCATCTGTTTTGCTAATTATTTGTGAATCTTGTTTGATTGAGGCTGTTCCTCCAACGTGAAAAGTTCTCATTGTTAATTGAGTTCCAGGTTCTCCTATGGACTGAGCAGAAATCATACCTATGGCCTCACCAACATGCACCATTTTGCCTCTTGATAAATCTCTACCGTAACATGTTGCACATACACCTAACTTAGAGCTACAAGTCATTACTGAATGAACTTTAATAATTTTAACCCCAGCAGAATCTATTTTTTCACATCCTGCTTCATCTATCATTTCTGATTTTTTGATTATGACTTCTCCTGTAATAGGATTTTTAATATCGTCAGCAGCTATTCTTCCAAGAGCTCTTTCTGAGAGACTAACTATTACATTCCCTCCTTCGATGATTTCAGAAAGTTTAATAGAACCAGGTTTTTCACATTTTTTAGATGTAATTGTTAAATCTTGAGCTACATCACATAATCTTCTTGTTAAATATCCAGAGTTTGCAGTTTTTAAAGCGGTATCTGCTAGACCTTTCCTAGCACCATGTGTTGAATTAAAATACTCTAATGCTGTTAGGCCCTCTTTAAAATTTGAAGTAATTGGTGACTCAATAATTTCTCCTGATGGTTTAGCAATTAATCCTCTCATTCCAGCTAATTGTTTCATTTGAGCTGCAGAACCTCTTGCACCGCTATCTGCCATCATAAATACTGAGTTTATCTTCATTCCTTCTTTAGTTGTTTCAGTTGCTGATATACCTTTCATCATTTCACCAGCGACTCTGTCTGTACATTTTGACCATGCATCAACAACTTTATTATATTTTTCTCCTCTTGTTATTAAACCTTCAGAATATTGGTTTTCATAATCAGCGATGAGTTTTTTAGTTTCATCTATTAGCTGGCTTTTATTTGAAGGTATTATTAGGTCATCTTTTCCAAAAGAAATTCCAGCTTTGAAGGCATGTTTAAAACCTAAATTTTTTAATTTATCGCAGAAAATTACAGTTTTCTTTTGACCACAAAATCTAAAAACAACGTCAATAATTTCTGAAACAACTTTTTTAGGTAAAAGTCTATCAATTAAAGAGAATGTGATATTTTTATTTTTTGGCAACAAATTAGATAATAAGAATCTGCCAGCTGTGTTCGTATACTTTATAACTTTTTTATTTCCATTTTCATCAACAGTCTCAAATCTTGAAATTATTGTTGAATGAACTTTAATTTGGCCGGTCTCTAACGCATGCTCAATTTCTGAATTATTTACAAAATATCCCTCTATCTTGTCTTTTTGATATGCTGGTTGTGATAAATAATATATTCCTAAGATCATATCCTGACTTGGAACAATAATTGGTTTTCCGTTTGAAGGACTTAAAATATTATTAGTAGACATCATTAATACTCTTGCTTCTAATTGAGCTTCTAAACTTAATGGAATATGAACCGCCATTTGGTCTCCATCAAAATCGGCATTAAAAGCTGCACAAGTTAAAGGATGTAATTCAATAGCATCGCCTTCTATTAATTTCGGCTCAAAAGCTTGTACACCTAATCTATGTAATGTTGGTGCTCTATTTAATAAAATAGGATGCTCTCTAACAATTAATTCTAAAGCATCCCACACTGCATTAGATTCTTTTTCAACTAATTTTTTTGCTTGTTTAATTGTTGATGCTAGGCCAAGTTTATTCAGTCTGGCGTATAAAAAAGGTTTAAATAATTCTAAAGCCATTTTTTTAGGTAATCCACATTCATGAAGTTTTAGATCAGGACCAACAACAATCACTGATCTTCCAGAATAATCGACTCTTTTACCTAATAAATTTTGTCTAAATCTTCCTTGCTTACCTTTAAGCATTTCAGCTAGAGATTTTAATGGTCTTTTTCCAGTTCCAGTTATTACTCTTCCTCTTCTTCCATTATCAAATAAAGCATCAACTGACTCTTGAAGCATTCGTTTTTCATTTCTTACAATTATATCTGGAGCTTTAAGATCCATTAATCGTTTTAAACGATTATTTCTATTAATTACTCTTCTATACAAATCGTTTAAATCTGATGTTGCAAATCTTCCCCCATCAAGAGGCACCAAAGGTCTTAGTTCTGGTGGAATAACTGGTATAACTGTTAAAATCATCCATTCAGGTTTTTGTCCAGTTTCAATAAATGACTCAATAAGCTTTAGTCTTTTAATTGATCTTTCTTCAGAAACTTTAGACTTGGTTTCGTTAATATTTTTAACTAAAGCTTTTTTTTCTTCTTCTAAATTTAACGACTTCAATATTTCTAATATAGCTTCTGCGCCAATACCTGCTGTAAAAGCTTCATCTCCAAATTCTTCTTGATTTTTAAGTAGCTCTTCTTCCGAAAGTAATTGATTTTTTTTAAGACCTGTAAGTCCTGGTTCTATAACTATAAAATTTTCAAAATATAAAACTCTTTCAACTTCTTTTAATTTCATATCAATAGCTAATGAAATTCTACTTGGAAGTGATTTTAAAAACCAAATATGAGCCACTGGTGTTGCTAAATTTATATGACCCATTCTTTCTCTTCTTACATTGGACTTAGTAACTTCAACTCCACATTTTTCACAAATTATTCCTCTAAATTTCATTCTTTTATATTTTCCGCATAAACATTCATAATCTTTAACTGGACCAAATATTCTTGCACAGAACAGTCCATCTTTTTCTGGTCTGAAGGTTCTATAGTTTATAGTTTCAGGTTTTTTTATTTCGCCATATGTCCAAGATTTAATTTTTTCAGGACTTGCAAGAGTAATTTTGATACTGTTAAAATTTTGAGCATCAGAAATTTCTGTATTTTTAAATAAATCTGTTAAATTTTTTTTCATAACTAGTTTAATTCTACATTAAGTGCTAATGATTTTATCTCTTTTACTAAAACGTTAAATGATTCTGGTATTCCTGACTCAAAATTTTCCTCTCCTTTAACAATAGTTTCATAAACTTTAACCCGTCCAGCAACATCATCCGATTTAACCGTTAATATTTCTTGTAAAGTATATGATGCTCCATAAGCTTCCAAAGCCCAAACCTCCATTTCGCCAAATCTTTGTCCACCTAATTGAGCTTTTCCGCCAAGAGGCTGTTGTGTTACTAAGCTATATGGACCAGTTGATCTCGCATGTATTTTGTCTTCAACTAAATGATGGAGTTTTAACATATAGATAGTTCCAACAGTAACAGGTCTATCAAATTTTTCTCCTGTTCTTCCATCCCACAAATATGTTTGTCCTGATCCTGGTAAATTTGCAAGTTCTAACATACTGGTAACATCTTTTTCTTTTGCGCCATCAAAAACTGGAGTAGCTATAGGTACACCATTTTGCAAATTTTCACATAAATCTTTAAATTCTGTTTTGTTTAATTTATCTATCTTCTCACCAAAAAATTCTTTTCCATAAATACTTTTTAAAAAGCTAGTTATTTTTTCATTTTTTTCTATTTTTTTTTGGTTAGCTTCTATAATTTTTTTAATATTTTCACCAAATTCTTTGCATGCCCATCCAACATGAGTTTCTAATATTTGACCCACATTCATTCTACTTGGTACTCCCAAAGGATTAAGAACTATATCAACTGGCTCGCCATTTTCTCTATATGGCATGTCTTCAACAGGAACTATTTTACTAACTACCCCTTTATTTCCATGTCTTCCTGACATTTTATCACCAGGTCTTAATCTTCTTTTAATAGCTACAAAAACTTTTACCATTTTCATTACGCTAGGAAGTAGATCATCTCCTTGTCTAATTTTTAAAACTTTATCTTCAAATCTTTCCTGAATATCTTGTTTTGCTTGCTCGTATTGATTTTTAAGTTGAGCAAGACCTTGCTCTTTTTCTTGATTATTGATTGATATTTTAAATAAATCAGAACCACTCAAATTATCAATTAGCTCTGAATCTATTTTTTGACCCAAATTTAAATTTTTAAATTTTTTACTTAATGTTAAACCATTTAAAATTTGTCCTGCTCTTTGTTTTATGCTTCTTTCTAATATTTCTTCCTCAACAATTTTATCTTGTTGAACTGATTCAATTTCTGCTCTTTCAATTGTTATAGATCTCTCATCTTTTTCAATTCCATGTCTATTAAAAACTCTAACGTCTACTACTACGCCGCTGCTACCACTTGGCATTTTTAATGATGTATCAGTAACATCGATTGCTTTTTCACCAAAAATTGACCTTAATAATTTTTCTTCTGGACCAGAGGCTGAGTCTCCTTTTGGAGTTACCTTTCCAACTAAAATATCTCCAGCTTTAACTTCAGCTCCTATGTATACAACGCCTGACTCGTCCAAATTTTTTAATGCTTCTTCATTAATGTTAGGTATGTCTCTAGTGATATCTTCTTCACCCAATTTAGTATCTCTTGCCATTACCTCATATTCTTCTATATGAATTGAAGTAAAAACATCATCCGTAACACATCTTTCTGAAATTAGAATTGAGTCTTCAAAATTGTAACCTTGCCAAGGCATAAAAGCTACTGTAACGTTTTTACCTAAAGCTAACTCTCCTAACTTAGTTGATGGTCCATCAGCAATAATATCTCCAGAATTTACTTTGTCTCCAACTCTAACTAGAGGTTTTTGATTAATACAAGTGTTCTGATTTGATCTTTTGAATTTTTGTAAATTATATATGTCTACTCCAGATTTTGTTAAATCTTTTTCGTCAGTAGCTTTGATAACTATTCTTTTACCATCAATTTTATCAACTATCCCATCTCTTTTAGCTACTATAGTTACTCCAGAGTCTAAAGCAACATCGCTTTCAATTCCTGTACCTACTAATGGAGATTCTGGTTTTAAAAGTGGAACTGCTTGCCTCATCATGTTTGATCCCATTAAGGCTCTGTTTGCATCATCATTTTCTAAAAAAGGAATTAAAGATGCTGCGACTGATACAAGTTGCTTTGGTGAAACGTCGATATAATCTACATTTTCAGGTTTAGATAAAATGAAATTTAAATTTTGACGGCATGAAACTAAATCTTCAGTAATTTTGCCATTCTTATCAACTTTAGAATTGGCTTGTGCAATAGTAAATTTTGTTTCTTCCATTGCAGCTAAATACTCGATTTTATCTTCTACTATTCCATTTTTAACTTTTTTATAAGGACTTTCGATAAAGCCATATTTATTTATCTTAGCATAAGTTGATAAACTGTTTATCAATCCTATGTTTGGACCTTCAGGTGTTTCTATTGGACATATTCTGCCGTAATGCGTAGGGTGAACATCTCTTACTTCAAAACCCGCACGCTCTCTCGTTAATCCTCCTGGTCCTAATGCTGACACTCTTCTTTTATGAGTAATTTCAGAAAGAGGATTTGTTTGATCCATGAATTGAGAAAGCTGAGATGTAGCAAAAAAATCTTTTAAAGAAACAGTAAGAGGTTTAGCATTAATTAAATCTTGTGGCATTGATGACTCAACATCCAATGTAGTCATTTTTTCTTTTATGGCTCTTTCCATTCTATAAACACCAATACGCGCCTGATTTTCAACTAATTCACCTACAGATCTAACTCTTCTATTTCCTAAATGATCAATATCGTCTACTTCATCTTTGCCATCTCTCAGGTCTAACATTTTTTTAATAATTGCTAAAATATCGTCGTTTCTTAAAATAGTGATTTTATCCGAACATTCTAATTCTAATCTTGAATTAATTTTTACTCTTCCAACATCCGATAAATCATATCTATCAGAACTAAAAAATAAATTATTAAAAATTTGAGTAGCGATTTCAATTGTGGGTGGCTCCCCTGGTCTTAAAACTTTATATATTTCATTAATTGCATCATTTTTATTTTCATTTTTATCATTTAACAATGTTTGCAATAAATAAGGTCCTTTGTTAATAGAATTTGTAACAGAAACATCAATTGATGAAATATTTAAATCTATAATTTTTTGTAAGACATCGCCATTTATTTCAGTTCCAATTTTATAATCAATGTCACCTGAGGTAATATTTTTGTGTAAAAATTTACCATACAAAGATTCATTGGAAACGAATATTTCTTTAAGACCATCTTTTGAAAGTTTTGTGGCAGTCAAAAAATTAATTTTTTCACCAGATTTAATTACTATCTTTTGAGATTTTGCATCGATTACTTCTTCAGAAAAATTTTTTGTTTTATAATTTTCAGGATTAAATTTTGTTTTCCACTTTTTTATTTTTGAATCGTAAGTATATATTTCTTTTTGATAAAATTCATTTGCTATATCTTGCTTACTGAAACCTAAAGCTATTAATAGTGTAGTTGCAAAAACTTTCTTTTTCCTATCAATTCTAAAATATAAAAAATCTTTTACATCGTACTCAAAATCTAACCATGAACCTCTATTTGGTATAACTCTACAATTAAAAAGTAATTTTCCGCTAGCATGTGATTTACCTCTATCATGATCGAAAAAAACTCCTGGGCTTCTATGCATTTGGTTAACAACAACTCTTTGAACTCCATTTGTTATAAAAGTTCCACTATTAGTCATCATAGGGACTTCTCCCATATAAACTTCTTGCTCTTTTGCTGATAAAATTTCTTTTGTATTATTTTCTTGATCTATTTCATATACAACTAGTCTTAACGTGCATTTAAGAGCTGATGAATATGTTAACCCTCTAGCTATACACTCTTCTGTATCAAATTTTGGTTTTTCTAATTTATAGGAGATATATTCTAAAGTTGCCTTTTCATTTATATCTTCGATTGGGAATATACTTTTGAAAACTCTATCAAAACCTTTTAAAAATTTTTCACTTATATCACTTCTATGTTCTGTTAATTCCTTATATGAATTTTTTTGAACTTCAATTAAGTTCGGTATTGATAAACCTTCTTTTAGTTTACCAAAGTTTTTTCTAATATTTTTTTTTTCCGTAAACGATAAATGCATTTATATTTCTTCACTGATTAATAAAATAATCAGCAATTAAATTCTTTTTTTAAAACTACTTAAGTTCTACTTTTGCGCCAGCTGCTTCTAATTTTTTCTTAATTTCTTCAGCTTCTTTTTTGCTTACACCTGACTTAACTTCTTTAGGAGCACCTTCAACTAAGTCTTTAGCTTCTTTTAAACCTAATGTTGTTATTGCTCTAATTTCTTTAATAACATTTATTTTTTTGTCACCTGCTGCTGCAAGTACAATAGTGAACTCATCCTTTTCCTCTGCAGGAGCTGCTCCCGCTGCGGTAGGTGCTGCTGCAACAGCTGCTGCTGCTGTAACGCCCCATTTTTCTTCTAATTGTTTTGAAAGTTCTGCTGCCTCAACAACAGTTAAACTTGATAAATCGTCTATAATTTTATTTAGATCAGCCATAATATTTTGCGTTTTGTAGGGTTTATTTTTTACTTTTTTCGAGCGCTAAAATAGCGATTTTTGAAGCTGGTGCAAGTAAAATACTTGCAATTTTTTGAGCGGGAGAACGTAAAATTCCTACAATTTTAGCCCTTGCTTCATCTAAAGTAGGTAAAGTTGCGACATTTGCAACTCCGGCTACATCTAAAACTTCCTCACCCATGATTCCGCCTAAGATTTTCAGACTTTTATTTTCTTTTGAAAATTTTGTTAAAATTTTTGCAGAAGTTATTGCATCTTTTGATAAAGCAACTGCAGTTGGTCCAGTAAATAAATCACTAAGATTTTTACATTTAGAATTTTTTAAAGCTAATTTTGTTATTCTATTTTTAGTAATTTGAAATTTTATGCCATGTTCTCTCATTTGTTTTCTTAACTCATCTAATTGTTTTACTGTTAATCCTTGATAATGAGTTACTAATACAGCTTCACTATTTTCAAATTCAGCTGTCATATTTTTAATATAGTTTTGTTTTTGTTCTTTATTCATCATAATTAAATATTTTTTGGTAATTTTATTTTGTATGAAACTCCCATTGTTGAAGTCAAAAAAGCGCTTTTAATTAAATCTCCTTTGACAGTAACGTTATTTTTTTCTTTTTCAAGGGTTTCAAATATAGCATTAAAATTTTTTAATAATTTATCATCAGAAAAGTTTTTTTTACCTAAACTTAAACCAATATTTCCATCTTTATCATTTTTGATTTCAACTTGTCCTGATTTAGCGCTAGTTACAGCATTTTTAATATCTTCGGTTACTGAACCAAGTTTTGGATTTGGCATCAAGCCTTTTGGTCCTAAAATTTTTCCTAATTTTGAAAGTTTAATCATCATTTGAGGTGTGCAAATTAATTTTTCAAAGTTTAATTCACCAGATTTAATTTTTTCAATAAATTCATCTCCTCCAACAATATCTGCACCTGCATCTTTTGCATCTTTGACTTTGCTACCTTCACAAACAACTGCCACTATTATTTTTTTCCCTGAACCAGAAGGTAAATTTACTACTGTTCTTAGATTAATTTCATTTTTTTTTTGTTTATTATTTATTTGTAAACTTAAATCAATAGACTCATCAAACTTAGTTGTGCAATTTTTTTTAACTAAAGGTATTAATTTCTCAACCGTTACAGGTGGAGATTTTTTAGTATCAGTTGGCAATTTTTTAAATCTTTTTGATCTCATTAATCTTTTACCTCTATACCCATTGATCTTGCTGAACCTTTAATTATTTTGACTGCTTCCTCTAAATCATGTGCATTTAAATCTTGCATTTTTTTCTTAGCAATTTCCTCAGCTTGCTTTTTTGTTATTGAGGCTACTATTTGTCTCCCAGGCTCTTGCGAACCTCCCTTAAGTTTAGCAGCTTCCTTTATGAAGTGTGATGCGGGAGGTGATTTAATAATAAAATCAAATTTTTTATCTTTGTAAACTGTTATAATTACTGGGACAGGCTTGCCCATAAAGTTTTTTGTTTTTTCGTTAAATGCTTTGCAAAATTCCATTATATTAATTCCTCTTTGACCCAAAGCAGGGCCAACAGGTGGAGCAGGGTTTGCTTGTCCACCTTTAATTTGCAATTTTACATATCCACTTATTTCTTTTTTTGCCATTAACTTACCTTTTCAACTTGATTATATTCTAAATCCACTGGTGTCGGTCTTCCAAATATCGATACAGAAACTTTTAATCTTGATTTTTCCTCATCAATATCTTCAACAAGTCCACTGAATGATGCAAAAGGTCCATCTATCACCTGGACTTTTTCACCTACAGTATATTCTATACCAGATTTTGGTTGTGCTACTCCATCTTTTATTTGACCTAATATTTTCTCTATTTCTTTATCAGATACAGGTGCTGGAATTCCTTTAGAGCCTAGAAACCCACTAACCCTCTTTATATTTTTAATCATGTGATAAATATTATTGTCCATTTCGCTTTTAATTAACACATATCCAGGAAAGTATTTTTTTTTTCTTTGAACTCTTTTACCTCTTTTTACCTCTGTCACATCGTGTGTTGGTACTACAATTTCTTCTATTTTCTCTGAAATATTAGCTTTTTGTGCTTCCTCTTTAATTAAACCTGCAACTTTATTTTCAAAACTAGAGTGAGATTGTACGATGTACCAATTTTTCATTATATGCTCACCTTTAGCAACATCTCTAAAAAAAATTTTAATACCTGATCCAATAGTAAAAAAAACAATGATGCCACTATGGCCATAGCGACAACCATCAAAGTTCCTTGCATTGTTTCTTTACCTGTTGGCCAAGTAACTTTAAAAGCTTCTTGCTTTACATCTTGAAAAAATTTTAAAGGGTTTTTCATAATTTGTCTATTTACTGGCAGGAGCGGAGGGACTCGAACCCTCAGCCTCCGGTTTTGGAGACCGGCGCTCTACCAGTTGAGCTACACTCCTATAGAAGCTTACTCTAATATTTTTGTTACTACACCTGCCCCTACTGTTTTTCCACCTTCACGAATTGCGAAATTTAATTTTTCACTCATCGCTATTGGAGTTATTAATTTAACAGTAAACTTAGCATCATCACCAGGCATAATCATTTCTGTTCCAGAAGGTAACTCTACTTCACCTGTTACATCCGTAGTTCTAAAATAAAATTGAGGTCTGTACTTAGTAAAAAAAGGAGTATGTCTTCCACCTTCTTCTTTTTTAAGAACATAAGCTTGAGCTTCAAATTTAGTATGAGGAGTAACTGAAGCAGGTTTTGCTAACACTTGTCCTCTTTCAACATCTGTTCTTTCAACACCTCTTAATAAAGCACCAATATTGTCTCCAGCTTCACCTGAGTCTAAAAGTTTTCTAAACATTTCAACACCGGTACAAACTGACTTCTTAGTTTCTCTTATACCTATAATTTCAATTTCATCTCCTGTTTTAATAACACCTTGTTCAACTCTACCCGTAACAACTGTTCCTCTTCCTGATATTGAAAAAACATCTTCTACAGGCATAAGAAAAGGTTTGTCTTTAGGTCTGTCTGGTTGAGGAATGTGTTCATCAACAGCTTTCATTAATTCCATTATTGCATTTTTTCCTGTTGCTTCATCTTTACCTTCTACAGCATTTAATGCAGAACCTTTTATAATAGGTGTCTTGTCACCAGGGAATTTATATGAGGTTAAAAGTTCTCTAATTTCTTCTTCAACTAAATCAATTAGTTCTTTATCTTTAACTTGATCAACTTTATTTAAAAAAACAACGATAGCAGGAACACCTACTTGTCTTGCTAAAAGAATATGCTCCCTAGTTTGTGGCATTGGCCCATCAGCAGCATTCACAACAAGTATAGCTCCATCCATTTGAGCTGCACCTGTTATCATGTTTTTTACATAGTCAGCATGGCCTGGACAGTCAACGTGTGCGTAATGCCTTTTTTCAGTTTCATATTCAACGTGTGCTGTTGATATAGTTATTCCTCTTTCTTTTTCCTCTGGAGCTTTATCAATTTGATCATAAGCTACAAATTTTGCTCCACCACCTTCAGCTAAAACTTTAGTTATAGCTGCGGTTAAAGTTGTTTTACCATGATCCACGTGACCGATTGTACCTATATTACAATGCGGTTTATTTCTTACAAATTTTTCTTTCGACATTACTTTTCAACCTCAATTTTTTTTCGTTTGTTATTTTTTTGGAGCGGGTAAAGGGAATCGAACCCTTACATCCAGCTTGGAAGGCTAGCGTTCTACCATTGAACTACACCCGCAACACCCAAGTATACACCCCATATTGAACGAATTTTTATTGAATGGTGGAGGGGGAAAGATTCGAACTTTCGAAGACCGAAGTCAACGGGTTTACAGCCCGCCCCATTTGACCGCTCTGGAACCCCTCCCGTGTCGGGGAAGTGTCCCCTGTTCAATAAAGCTTCAGACAACATGCGTTTTATATATTTTTATTGCTCAATTGCAACACGAGATTTACAAGGAAAAAATGGTAAAATACGTATAAAATGGACTAATATTAATGAATAAATCATCTTTTTTTATAGTAGGTCAACATGCAGTTATAGAGGCTCTGAAAAATCCAAATAGAAAGGTTTTAAGAGTCTTTTTAACTGAAGAAAGTAAAAAAAATATTCATAGAAAAAATCCAAAAAAAAACATTTTACAAGATATAAAAATTTTCTTTAAAACTAAAAAAGAATTGGACAATTATACGACAAAGGATCAAATATCTCACCAAGGTTATGTTGCAGAAGTTGAAGAATTAGATCAACCAATATTGAAAGAATTTATAAAAAATAAAAGTAATTTAACACTAGCATGTCTCGATGAAGTTACTGATCCAAGAAATATTGGCTCGCTTATTAGAAGTGCAGCCTCATTTAATATTGATGGTTTGATAGTTAAAGATAGGCATTATCCAAGTAAAAGTAAACTCATGTATAAATCAGCAAGTGGCTGCATTGAACATATCAATATATTTAAAGTATCAAATATAAATTCTACTTTGAAAAGTTTAAGGGAAAAAAATTTTTGGGTTTATGGATTTGATTCAAATGCTAAAAAAGATTTTACAGAAGTTAAATGGCAAGGAAATAATATACTACTTTTTGGTTCAGAAGGATTTGGAATGAAACAACATACTGCTAAATATGCAGATTTTTTTGTACGCATCAATATTAACAAAGATGTTGAAAGCTTAAATATATCAAATAGTGCAGCTATCGCATTTCACTTTTTAAACAGTTTGAAAAAAAATCTTGATTAGTATTTAAATAATTTATAAAAGTTACTTATGCCCTTGTAGCTCAGCTGGTAGAGCAATTGATTTGTAATCAATAGGTCCGCGGTTCGAATCCGTGCGGGGGCACCAAAAAAGTTTTAATATAGAAAAAATTATAAAATAAAATTATCTTTCAAATAAACTATTCTTGGACTATATTTACTCATGGAAACGTCCAAAAGAAATTTAACGGAAATTTTGCTTAACCAACCTGTTGTAATTGACTTTACTCTTTTTTTTGAAGCAATATTACTATCAGGGATTTTAGCACTTATAATTAAGTTTACTTATTTAAAAACATCTCAATCTTTAAGTAATAAAGATAGTTTTTCAGATATTTTTTTACCTTTAGCTATGGTTACATGCTTGGTAATTACAATAATTAAATTTTCTATTGCATTATCTTTGGGTTTAGTTGGTGCGCTTTCTATAGTTAGATTTAGAGCTGCAATAAAGGAACCTGAAGAATTAGTTTTTTTATTTTTTGCTATCAGTATTGGACTGGCTAATGGTGCAAATCAATTTTTAATATCAATCTTTGCAACAT